>NZ_JADGMP010000099.1:0-552 GCF_015549295.1 Cupriavidus sp. IK-TO18 | reverse complement strand
ATCCTGGTCAGCGCGGTGCTTGTCATCCTCATCAACCTCATCGTCGATCTCGCCTATGTGGCGCTCGACCCGCGCGTCGGCGCAAGCGAGGCGGGCGCATGAGGTTGCGGCGTCTTCTCCGTTCACCCGAGGCGGTTGCCGGCTTCGTCATCCTCGGCTGCCTTGCCGCGATGGCGCTGGCCGCCCCGCTGTTGTTTCCGCGCGATCCGCTGTCGATTGCGGGCCCGGCACTGTTGCGACCGTTCCAGGACTGGGCGCTGCCGCTCGGGACCGACCGGCTTGGCCGCGACGTGCTCGCCGGCATCTTCCATGGCGCGCGCACTTCGCTTGCGGTCGGGCTCGCGGCGGCTGCGGCCTCGATCCTCGTTGGCAGCGTCGTCGGCACCATTGCCGGTTTTGCCGGCGGGTTGGTCGACGAGGTGCTGATGCGCATCACCGATGCCTTCCAGACCGTGCCGGGCTTCCTGCTGTCGCTGGCGCTAGTCAGCGTCGTTGGCCCGTCGCTCGGCGTCGTGGTGGCGGCGATTGCGCTCAGCGCCTGGACGGGGCCGG
>NZ_JADGMP010000098.1:0-798 GCF_015549295.1 Cupriavidus sp. IK-TO18 | reverse complement strand
AAATACGACCGCGGCGTGTGGTCGGTCGCGGATCCGCGCGAGCCGGCGCCCGAGCCGCTGTTCGAACTTCCTAAGCCTGAGGATCGCCTCGTCGCTGTGATCCGCGCGCTGGACGGCACCTGGCACCGGCCATTCACCACGCTCGAGCTGGCCGCACTGCAATCGCTCTTCGATCCCGAGGATCTCGCCGCCGGCGATTTCGTTCTCGACGGAAATTCGGATTCGGCATGGCGCGAGCGCATCGGCAACGCTGTCCCGCCGTTGGCCGCAACGGCAATGGCCGAGGTCTTCGGTCGCACGCTGCTGTTGGCCATGTCCGGCACCACCTTCGAACTGTCCAATGAGCCGATCTGGGTTCGCCCGATCGCCATGGCCCTGACTGTCGACCAGCGCGGGAACCTGCCCCATGAATGAGGTCGGCGCACGCAGCATCCCCGTGATGGGCGGTTTCGAGGGGCAGTTTCGCAAGGTCCACAAGGCGACCTGGGAACCGGTTCGCGTCAACGGCGTAGCCCAGATCTACCCCACCGAGTTCGAGGCCGAGACAATGGCCTGGCGCGCGCTGATTGCCCACCTTTGCGGCGACATCGTGCGGTCCGGCGAGAAGGTCTCTACGGCCAAGACCAAGGCTGAAGAGTTGTTCGGTGCCCTGATCAGAAAGGGCCGGAAGATCCCGGTGGAGCGGCGATGAGCAGGCGTATCGATCCGATCGAGCTCGAGCACCTAAAGGATCGGACGCCGCTGTCCGCTGTCTTCGCTCAGTATGGGATAAAAGGAAAAGGCCAGGGCAAGGTCATC
>NZ_JADGMP010000097.1:0-641 GCF_015549295.1 Cupriavidus sp. IK-TO18 | reverse complement strand
CGCCCGGCGTGTTGCCACAGAACTCCGGCGCTTCGGCATCCAGGCCGACGATTCCGGCGGCGTGCCGCTGGCCAACACCCCGCCCGCAGCGCTCTTGCGCACCATGCTCGAGGCTGCCTTCCGGCCCGGCGATCCGGTGGCCGTCCTGTCGCTGCTCAAGCACCCCTTGCTGCGGCTCGGCCTGGAACGCCCGGTGGTCCGGCGTGCCGCCGAAACGATTGAACTCGTGGTGCTGCGCGGCGGCGTCGGCCGTCCTGATGTCGCCCAGCTGGTCGAGGATTTCGAGGCACGGCTGACCGGCATCGGCGACAAGTCGCGCAAACCGTTCTGGTTCGACCGCATCACCGTCCGCCGCATCGAAGAGGCGCGCGATGTCGTAGGCAGGCTGGTCGCCGCATTGGCGCCGCTGCTCGGCCATCGTGGCGAGGCGACCGTCGATCTGGCCGCCATGGTCCGCGCCACCGTGGAAGTGCTGGAGAATCTCGGCCGCGACGAACATGGCGGGCTCGGCACGCTCTATGACGGCGAGGCCGGCGCCAAGCTCGCCGAGGTGCTGCGAGCGCTGGTCGCCGCCCAGGCCTCGTTCACCTTCGCCGCCGACGAGTGGCCCGATGTCATGGACGCGCTGGCCGCCCCCGAAG
>NZ_JADGMP010000096.1:0-590 GCF_015549295.1 Cupriavidus sp. IK-TO18 | reverse complement strand
TCGACGCCGATGGCCGGCGTCCAGTCTCTCGGCGGCCGATGTTCGGCGCCCCGCATTTTTCGCCGCTCTCCGGCGAAGTCTTTGCGGGAGCATCATGATGCCGGCAGGCTGTTATACGTTTTCTGCACTTTTGCAGTCTTATGAAGGCGCGAACCGTATTATAATCGATTTGACCAAGGGCTCCGGCGGCTTCGGTCGATTCGACTCCCGGTTGAAGGCGTTTCGGTCGCGGGTTGTTCCCCGCATCAAGGGACCGGAGTTTCGGCGTTGAGCAGGATAGCGCGAATGGCACAGATGGATGCTGGCAGTACTGTCACGGAAACGCTTGAACGCGATAGCTCGGCGCGCGGGGCGACCAATCCCCGCCGTGAGCTGGTTCGCGAGCAGTTGATCGACATCGCTGCCGAGCTCTTCGACAGCAAGGGCTATGTCCAGACCAGCATCAACGATATCGCGCAAGCGCTCGGCCTCGGCCGGTCGGCGGTCTACCACTATTTCCGCAACAAGGAAGAGATGCTGGCGGCACTGGTCGAATCGGAAGCGCTGACCCCGTCGCACCGCCTGCAGGAACTGATGGCAGAACCCGGACT
>NZ_JADGMP010000094.1:0-665 GCF_015549295.1 Cupriavidus sp. IK-TO18 | reverse complement strand
CAGCGTGTCGAACTTGATGCCGAGCTCGTGCTGGGCAGCTGCCACCTCGTGGTGGTGCTTTTCGACGCGCACGCCCATCTCCGACAGCACGGTCAGCATCTCGGAGCGCATGTCCTGGCAGCTGTCGATCGGCGGAACCGGGAAGTAGCCGCCCTTGACGCGCGGACGGTGGCCGAGGTTGCCGGTCTCATAGTCGGTGTCGTCGTTCGACGGCAGTTCGGTCGAGTCGAGCTTGAAGCCGGTGTTGTAGGGATCGGCCTTGTACTTGACGTCGTCGAAGACGAAGAACTCGGCTTCCGGGCCGACATAGACGGTGTCGCCGAAGCCTTCCGACTTCAGGTAGGCCTCGGCCTTCTTGGCGATGCCGCGCGGGTCGCGGTTGTAGGCTTCGCCCGAAACCGGATCGAGAATGTCGCAGAGGATGACCATGGTCGACTGGGCGAAGAACGGATCCATGTGGACCGTGTCCAGGTCGGGCATCAGGACCATGTCGGACTCGTTGATGGCTTTCCAGCCAATGATGGACGAGCCGTCGAACATGACGCCATCGGCGAACATTTCTTCCTCGACTTCGGCGATGTCCATGGTGACGTGCTGGAGCTTGCCCTTCGGGTCGGTGAAGCGCAGGTCAACGAACTTAACGTCGTTGTCCTTTATCTGCTTCA
>NZ_JADGMP010000093.1:0-567 GCF_015549295.1 Cupriavidus sp. IK-TO18 | reverse complement strand
GTGACGAAGAACACGCCCACGCCCTTCGATCGCACCAGACGCACCATCCGCTCGATCTGCTGGACGAGCGGCTTGGGCGCGTCATTGAACAGGAGATGCGCCTCGTCGAAGAAGAAGACGAGTTTCGGCTTGTCCAGATCGCCAGCCTCGGGCAACCGGCGGAACAATTCGCTGAGCAGCCACAGCAGGCAGGTGGCATAAAGTTTCGGCGCTTCCATCAACTGGTCGGCATGCAGCAGGTTGACGACGCCGCGACCGTCGGCGGCCACGGCCATGAAATCGGTGATCTCAAACGGCGGTTCGCCGAATAGGTGGCTGCCGCCCTGCGCCTCGAGCGCGAGAATGTTCCGCTGGATTGCCGAGATCGACGAGGCGGTGACGTTGCCGTATTGCTGGCAAACCTCCTCGCGGTCGTCGAGCATCTCGACCAGCGTCCAGCGCAGGTCTTCCAGCGTGAGCATGTAGGAGCGCTCGTCCTCGGACTTGCGGAAGGCAATTTCCATCGCGCCCTCCTGCGTCGGGTTGGGGCCGAGCATCCGCGAAAGCAGCTGCGCGCCCATCTCCTGC
>NZ_JADGMP010000092.1:0-723 GCF_015549295.1 Cupriavidus sp. IK-TO18 | reverse complement strand
GGCAACAAAAAAACCCGCCAGATGGCGGGCTGGTGGGGATCGGAGAGTTGAACTGTCAGTAGTGCGCTGATAGGGCGAGCTATGGCACCTTTCAGACAACTACGAATGCGGCTCGGTCTAAAGAAGCGCGACCCCTCGGCAATGCCCGCCTCTGTAACGGTTGGGCGCGGCACATACGGTGTGTCTAAGGAAGGCCTCTATAACTGCTTCCCCACCTCACCGGTCAGCATCGGAGCTTTTTGTTCTATCGCGCGCGAGGTGCTGTTCATGTGCCAGGGCAACCACCCTACCCACACAGCAGCGACGTACCCTTTTCAGAATAAGCGCTTCAAAACGCAGGCGATCGATGAATACCTCCAGACAAACGGCCCCATCGTGGTTGGGAATGACGTTTGGATCGGCGCACGTGCGATCATCATGTCTGGCGTAACGATTGGCGACGGTGCAGTGGTCGCCGCAGGTAGTATAGTCACCAAGGATGTTGCCGCCTACACCATCGTGGGCGGCAATCCTGCCAAGTTCATCAGACGCAGGTTTCCAGAGGACATCGCTGATGCGATGCAGGCAATTCGCTGGTGGGACTGGCCGGACGAGATGATCGCTCGAGAGCAAGCCTCCTTTGATCTGCCGGCCGAAGCGTTCGTCGCCAAGTATCGCCGCTAGCTTCCCGGCCAATCGGCCTCGATGTCGATGGCGTCGAGCGCGGCCTGGTCGGCAGCGCCG
>NZ_JADGMP010000091.1:0-547 GCF_015549295.1 Cupriavidus sp. IK-TO18 | reverse complement strand
TTTGCGGCCGACAAGATCGCCGATGCGGCCGAAGACGAGCGCGCCGAACGGGCGCACGAGGAAGCCGGCGGCGAAAGCCAGCAGCGCGAAGATGTTGCGTGTCGCCTCGGGATAAGAGGCGAAGAAGGTCGCGCCGATGAAGGCGGCGAGTGAGCCGTACAAATAGAAATCGTACCATTCGAAGACGGTACCGAGCGACGAAGCGAAGATGACTTTCTTCTCTTCTCGCGTCATGCCGCGCCGCGAGGCGCCGGCGGTTGCCGAGATTGCCATAGATGTCTCCTCCCAGAGTGTCGGCGGTCTCGGGCCTGGAGACGAATCTCGGCAGGAACCGCCGAACCTAACGACGGTGAAAACGATAACGCCGGGAGGCGGCCGTTATCCATCGCTGCTTTGGGATTATGACCTTAGTCGTAGAAGGACGCCCGGCGGCGGCATTCGCGGTGCCGCCGGGCTCGGTGCCAGGCTCAGTGAAAGACGGGCTCAGGCCGCCTTTTCTTCCTTTTCGACGAGGTAGCCGCGGTCACGCAGCCACCGGGCGATGAGG
>NZ_JADGMP010000090.1:0-556 GCF_015549295.1 Cupriavidus sp. IK-TO18 | reverse complement strand
CTGCTCGGCGATCCGGCGACGGCGGGCGCGCTGAGCGGCATGCTGGGCTGGTCTGCCCCCTGAAAAGTGGTCCTCCCTTATGTATGGCTTTTGAGCCGATGGAGGACTTAGGAAATGGCCAGGAAGAGACACAGCGCGGAAGAGATCGTCACGAAGCTGCGGCAGGTTGATGTTCTGACTTCGCAGGGCAAATCGGTTGCGGAAGCGGTCCGATCGATAGGTGTGACGGAAGTTACATATTATCGTTGGCGGTCGGAATACGGAGGCCTGAAGGGCGATCAGGTCAAGCGGCTGAAGGAACTTGAGACGGAGAATGCGCGGCTTCGGCGCGCCGTCTCCGACCTGACCCTGGACAAGATGATCCTGGCGGAAGCTGCGCGGGGAAACTTCTAAGCCCCGCACGTCGCCGGGCCTGCGTGGATCATGTTGTTGCCGAGCTTGGCGTCCGCGAACGACGGGCGTGCCGGGTTCTTGGTCAGCACCGCTCCACGCAGCGCAAGGTTCCAACGACACCGGATGATGAAGCGGCTTTGACTGCCGACATCATCGCGCTTGC
>NZ_JADGMP010000009.1:0-281180 GCF_015549295.1 Cupriavidus sp. IK-TO18 | reverse complement strand
AGGTCGTAGTTCTCGGTGGCGGCCTCGATCACGATGTCGGTGGCCTTGAGGTCGTCATACGACGTGCTGCCCTGGATGCGCGCCAGCGCATCGGCCTTCTGCGCCTCGGTCAGCTTTTCCTTCTTGATCAGCCGGTCCAGGCTGCCCGCCACGGTGGCCACGCCCTTCTGCACCGCGGCGTCGCTGATGTCGACCATCACCACGTTCAGGCCGGCCACTGCGCAGGCCTGGGCGATGCCATTGCCCATGGTGCCGGCACCGACGATGCCTACTGTCTTGATTGCCATGTCTTAACGCCTTAGGGTTTGAGAGTTTTGAAGTGTCTGGTGGAGTTGAGGCCATGGAGCTGCGGGCACAGCCCAGCCTGTCAACATAGCGTGCGATCGCAGTCACCGGATCGGGCGCTGCCTGGATGGCACGCACAGATTGCATGCAGGACGCCGTCGCGGACGTCGAAGCCGATGGAGGGCGGCACGGAATAAGCTGACGTAGGCCGCCGGCGGTCGCTATGTCTGGTGATCGTAGCGCCGCGGGGAGCGTTCGACACTACCCGAACCTGCCCATTCATTGACAATTTCTGCCGCTTTTCCCGCAATGCGAAGCCGATTGCAACTGAGGCAGCCGGACGTCTGCCTTCAGTTTTGTCAGCCGATCAGGGGCAGGCACTTGCCAGGGCGCGTCGGTAGCCCGCCCGACCAGGAGCCACGCTACGCCGGATGCTCGGTCAGCCAGTGCCTGGCGATGTCTTCCCGGCGGCAGATCCACACGGCGTCATGGCCGCGTACGTCGTCAAGGAAGCGTGCCAGCGCCATGGCGCGCGCCGGATGGCCGCTGATGCGGGGATGCAGACCGACGCTCATCATCTTCGGCGCGCGCGCCCCCTCGTGCCACAACTGGTCAAATGCATCCCGCAGCGAGCGGTAGAAATCTTGCCCCGAGGCAAAGCCGTCAGGCAGCAGATAGCGCGCGTCGTTGTTGACCAGCGTATACGGGATTGCCAGCAGCGGTGGGGCGCTGCAGAGCCAGTACGGCAGGTCATCGTTGTAGGCATCCGAGCTGTAAAGGAACCCGCCTTCCTCATGGACCAGGCGCCGCGTGTTGGCGCTGACCCGCCCGGTGTACCAGCCTACCGGCCGCCTGCCGCAGGTGCGTTCGATTGCCGCGATGGTCAGGCGGATATGGCGCCGCTCCTCATCTTCCGGGACGTCCCGATAATCGATCCAGCGATAGCCATGCCCTGCAACCTCGTGTCCTGCCGCACTCAGTGCCTGTCCGATCCGCGGATTGAGCTCCAGCGCGCGACCGGCCGCGAACGCGGTCAGCGGCAGGCCGCGCTCGGCGAACAGATCCAGCAACCGCCAGACGCCGGCACGCGCTCCATACTCGTACATGCTTTCGACGCTCCAGTCGCGCCCGGCCTCACGCGGCGGCCGTCCGGGCAGTTCGTGCAGGTACGCTTCGGAGCGCATATCGCCGTTGAGGATGCACGATTCCGCGCCTTCCTCGATGTTCAGCACGAACTGCACCGCCACGCGCGAGCCGCCGGGCCAGCGTGGATGGGGCGGGGAGCCGCCGTAGCCGGCGAGGTCGCGTGCCTGCATCATCCCAGCTCGAAGGTAGTAATGCCGAAGATGCGCTTGTGCACCAGGCCCGGCGCAGGCCCCAGATACATGCGCGCGCAGCCGAAGACTTCCGCCATGCCGTGCCGATGGGCCAGCGCCATGGCCGCGGGGTGGTTTTCCGGGACATCGAGGAACAACGGGCCACCCGACGCAAAGGCGGCCAGGCGTTCGTAAAGCGCTTCGGCCGCTTCGGCGTCGTCGGCAAACAGCGGCCCGATCTTGCAGCCTTCCCCGCACCGGCGCACCACGCCGAATCCGCCCAGCCGTCCCTGTCGCAGACAACCGAGCGCAACCCCATCCTCCTGCCGGATCCATCCGCGCAGGAAGGTCTCGCGCGCGGCGGGAAAGCACGTGCGGTCGTATGCCAGCACGTCGTCGAAGGGCACCGCTTCCAGCGGGACGATCACGTCATCCGGGCGCGACGCGTCCGGCGAGAGGGGCGATTGGGGCGGGCTATCCGGTACCTCGGCACGAAAGCGCAGATTGCGATGGGAGAAAACGAAGCCACCCCTGGCGTAGTAATCCTGCATCGCGAAAACGCCATCCAGCCCGATGGTGGCTCCGGGCCGCAGGCGGGCAATCAGCCGGTCTCGGCGCGCATGCCACAGCGCGTTGCCCAGTCCCCGGCCGCGAAAGGCCGGACGGACGATAAAGAAACCCATAAAGCCGAACGCGCCGCCGTAGGACGTGATCGCGCCGCCGCCGATCAGCTCCCCATCCAGCTCGGCTGCGATGAAAGCATCCGGGTCCGTGGCCCAGAACAGCGCCGCGTCGTGAAGGCCGGGGTTCCACCCCTCGGTTGCCGCCCAGCCGATCAGTTGATCAAGCTCGGCGCGCGTCATGTTCCGAATCACCAGGTCGCCTGACATCGCAATCTGCTCCGTTGGCCGAGTCGCGGACTGCCGTTGCCGCGGCAGTCACACCTCGTCACTTCAGGTCTATGTGTCTGGATGATAAGGCGCGTTCTCCGCTGTGGGAGCAACGGGTGGCAGTCCCTCGGTCGATGGGTGACCGGTAAAGCATGCGCCAGTCTTTTTGGTGACTTGGCTAGCCCAGTGTGTCCAAAAAGGCCGCCTGCGGGCGGCCGCCTCCGTTGTGCCGTTGCTTTCCCGCATACGCACTATTACCTAATGCTGCGTTGCGACAATTCCTTTGCTACAATTCGGGAAAACCCCATGAGGGTAATCCCGCAGCAACAAGCAAGGAAGGAAGCCATGAACACCCAATCCGATATCAAGCTGACCGATCAACTGGAACGCGACCTCATCGAGCGCGAGCTCGGCAAGCAAAGCCTGGGCTTCGTGCATGACGCCAAGCGCGCCATCGCCGCGGTGCAGGAAGTCATCGCGCGCCTGCAGTCGCAAGCCCGCAAGGCCAAGGTCGTCTACGCCAACGGCTAAGCAGTTTCCAGCGGTATCGCAGTACCCGCGGCCCTGGTGGCTGCGTTGTAGAACCGGCCAGACGCGCGCCCGCCACGGGCAAGACGCGGCCGGTTTTGTTTTGCCTGCTCGCTTTACGCAAGGCAGGTCGACGTGCCTTGTGAGCAACTCTGACAAGGCTTGCCAGACCTTTTCGTTTTGTCGTGGCGCGGCCAAAGGCTATCTTGGATGCCTTTGCAGAACCGTCCGCGACCATGCCCCCGCTTGTCCTTGTGTGCCTGCTGATCACTTACGTGGTCTGGGGTACGACCTATCTGGCGATCCGCTTTACGCTGGAGAGCTTTCCGCCGCTGTTCATGACGGGTACGCGCTTTCTATGCGCGGGCCTGCTGCTGGCCGCCTGGCTGGCGTGGCGCGGCACGCCGATGCCGTCGTGGCGGCAGCTGCGCAACTGCGCGGTGCCGGCGCTGTTCCTGCTGGTAGGCGGCATGGGATTGACCGCGATGGCCGAGCAGACCATCTCGTCGGGCGCGACCACGGTAATGATCGGCTCGATGCCGATCTTTGCGCTGATCTGGGCGGCCTGCTTCGGCCAGCGCCCCAAGTGGTACGAGTATGTGGCGATTGCGATCGGCAGCGCGGGCATCGTGGTGCTGACCGCGGGGGCGGAATTCCGCGTCAGCGCGGGTGGCGTGGTGGCGCTGATGCTGGCGGTGGCGAGCTGGTCGTTCGGCTCGCAGCTGGTGCGCCGGCTCGAACTGCCGCAGGGCGCGGCGGCCTTTGCCGCGGAGATGCTGATCGGCGGGGTGGTGCTGATGGTGCTGTCGGCGCTGCGGCAGGAGCCATGGCCGGTGTCGCTGGGGTCGATCAGCGCGCAGGCCGGCTGGGCCTGGGTCTACCTGGTGGTGGCGGGCTCGCTGGTGGCGTTCTCTGCCTATATGTACCTGGTGGCGACGGTCGGCCAGACGCTGTCGACGAGCTATGTCTACGTCAATCCGCCGGTGGCGCTGGCGATGGGCGCCTGGCTGGGCGGCGAGGTGATCGCGCCGCAGACGCTGTACGCGGTGGTGCTGATCCTGCTTGCCCTGGCGGTGCTGAGCGTCGGCACACTGCGCACGGCGCGGGCGCAGGCGGCTGCCTGAAGCGCCCTGGCCCGCAAGCTCAGCTGCCGGACTGCTCCTGGATCCAAAGCGACAGCCTCACCTTGTAGGCCTGCTGGATATGGCGCCGGGCAATCTGCTCGGCCTGCGCCGGATCACGCTTTTCCAGCGCTTCGACCAGGGCGGTGTGCTCTTCATAGGAGCTGCGCGCGCGGCCGGGCACCGCCAGCGTGGTGCGCCCCAGCAGCGCCATCGATTCGTGCAGCGAGCGCAGGTTCTTCAGCAGGTAGCGGTTGTGGGCGCAGCGGTGCAGGGTTTCGTGGAACAGCCGGTTGTTCTGCGCGAGCCGGTCCGGATCGTCGGCGAACGCGAGGTCGCGCTCGACGATATCGCGCAGCAGCGAAATCTCCACATCGGTGGCATGGCGTGCGGCCAGCGCCGCGGCGGTGCCTTCCAGCACCTCGCGCATCACGTACAGCTCGCTGACCATGCTGGCGTCGAGCTGCGTCACCATCATGCCCCGGTTGGGCTCGTTGACCACCAGGCCTTCCGATTCCAGCCGCGACAGCGCTTCGCGCACCGGGGTGCGCGACAAGCCCAGCGATTCCGCCAGTTCCACTTCGCGCAGCCGGGTGCCGGGAGATAGCTGCCCCGCCTGGATGGCGGCGCGCAGTTGCTGGTAGGCACGCTCCGAGCGCGGGAGCGATGCAGCCTGGCCGCCTTCGGCGGCACCGGCAAACTCTTGAGAAATCATGTGAGGCTGGCTGGTGCGGTTTGACTGTCGTAGCCAGCCATCATACCCGCTCAAGCGCGCCTGACATCACGGCGCCGCAATATCCTGCAAAGCGGCGCCGGCTGGCGGCTGCGCCGGGGGCGGGCTTTTGACTGGGGCTTACAACGGAGGCTTACGCCTGGGGCGGGTGGTACTGGTACAGCCATGTCTCGGACAGCGGCTTGCCGTCCAGGCGCAGGAACAGGCGGATGTCGACCGGCCCCTTGCCATCGGTGGTCAGGTCGAACTGGGCGCGCCAGTGGCCGGGCACGTTGTTGGGCACGGCTTCGGTGAAGACATAGGAGAAGGTGCCGCGCGAAGCGGTCAGCACGGCTTCGGGCTTGACGCCGAACGGCAGCTTTTCCAGCGGCGCGCCCTTGAACTCGACCATGAACTTGCGCACGCCCTTGGGCCGCGGCTGGCCGGGCTGGCCGCCGTTGCCCAGGCGCGTGGCCACGCAGCGCGCCAGCGGCGACGGGTTCGGTTCGTCGGCCTGCCAGTGCAGGCGGTAGCGCAGGCGGTAGGTGGCGCCGGCCTTGGCGGGCGCCTTGGGCACCCACATGGCGACGATGTTGTCGTGGATCTCGTCGTCGGTGCGCAGCTCGACCAGTTGCACGGCACCCGCACCCCAGCCGTCGCGCGGCTCGACCCACAGACTCGGGCGGCGTTCGTAGTTGACGCCGTCCTGGTAGTGGTCGAACAGGCGGTCGCGCTGCAGCAGGCCGAAACCCTTGGGGTTGTCGTCGGAGAATGCCGATGCCGTGGTCTGGGGCGGGTTGTTGAGCGGGCGCCAGATATGCTCGCCGGCGCCGTTCCAGATGGCCAGGCCGTCGGAGTCGTGGACTTCCGGGCGCCAGTCGGTGATGCCCTTGATGCTTTCCGAGAACCAGTACATCGAGGTCAGCGGTGCCAGTCCCAGCCGCGCGACGTCCTTGCGCAGGAACAGCGCGCATTCCACGTCCATGATCACGGCCTTGGCGCGCTGCATCACGAAGCGGTAGGCGCCGGAGATGCTGGGGCCGTCGAGCAGGGCGTAGACCGTGACGGTATCGCCGTTGCCTTCCGGGGTCTCGAACCAGAAATGGGTGAAGGCGGGGAATTCCTCGGGCTTCCCGGCCTCGGCCACGTCGATGGCGATGCCGCGCGCCGACAGCCCGTACTGGTACAGGTCGCCGATGGCGCGGAAGTAGGAGGCGCCCAGGAAGGCGACCCAGTCGTTCTTGCGCCAGTCGCGCGTCTTCTGGTCGCTGAGGCGGCTTTCCTGGAAACGGAAGCCCGCGAAGCCGCTGCCGGGCGGCAGCTTGTGCGCGGGGCTGTCGGCCGGCATGTCGAAGTAGGCATCGTCATAGACGATCTCGCGCGCGCGCCCGCCGCCGCCCTTGGCGCGCTCGATCACATGCATGCGCACCGGGGTGCGGAAGTAGGTGCCGAGGTGGAAGAAGGTGACGGGGAACTGGCCCGGGCCGTTGGCAAACAGCGCATCGTCGGTGCGGAACCGGATCTTGCCGTGGGCATCGTAGTCGATGCGCGACAGCACGTCCGCAGGCGGCGAGGGCGGGGGCGCATAGGGCTTGGCAGCCAGCGCGCGCGCCCGCTCGATCAGGGCGTCGAAGCCGAACGGCTGCGCCTCGCCGAGCTTGATCCGGCTGGCCGCCAGCACCGGTGGGGTAATGCCCAGCGCGGCCAGGGCGGCTGAGGCGGTGGCGGAGACCAGCAGGGTTCGGCGGTTCATCATGTGGCGAAAGCGTCCTTTTCTTGTCCGAGGGTTGAGCAGAACTCTAAAAGACGGCGTTTCCCGGGAAAAGTTCGGACACCGTCTGTTACAGCCTGCTGCGGCACAAGATTCACATTGTGCCGCCTGACGCTCAGTGGGCTTCGCCGCGCGCGCGCCGCGCGTGGCGCCGCTGCCGCGCCAGCATGTTCAGCCCTTCCACCGCGGCCGAGAACGCCATCGCCGTATAGATGTAGCCCTTCGGCACATGCGTGCCGAGCCCTTCGGCGATCAGCGTCATGCCGATCATCATCAGGAAGGCCAGCGCCAGCATCACAATGGTCGGGTTGCGGTTGATAAAGTTGGCCAGCGGCGTGGCGGCGAACAGCATCGCCATCACAGCGGCGATCACCGCTACGAACATGATCTGGACATGCTCGGTCATGCCAACCGCGGTGATGATGCTGTCGATCGAGAACACCAGGTCGAGCACCAGGATCTGGCCAATCGCGGCGGCAAAGCTGTGCGCCACCTTGCCGGTGCCATTGTGTTCGCCTTCCTCGCCGGCGGTGACGTGGTGATGGATCTCTCGGGTGGCCTTCCATACCAGGAAGGCGCCGCCGGCGATGAGGATCATGTCGCGCCACGACAGCCCCTGGCCAAGGATCGTGAAGACCGGTTCGGTCAGCTTGACGATGACGGCGATGGTGGCCAGCAAGCCAAGGCGCATCAGCAGCGCCAGGCTGATGCCGACCTTGCGCGCCTTCTCGCGCATCTCTGCGGGCAGCTTGTTGGTCAGGATCGAAATGAAGATCAGGTTATCGATCCCCAGCACGATTTCCATGGCCACCAGCGTGGCCAGAGCCGCCCAGGCGGCGGGGTCCTGCAGCAAAGCCAGCGACGATTCCATCAGTGGGCTCCGGTGTTGGTAAGCAACCGGCGCCCGGGCATCGTTCCAGGCGCACGAAGCTTCATGTTAGCGCAGCGCCGCTTGCCTAAATGTGTCCGCAAAGATAAAGGTTGTTTTGCGGCTTAGTGGAATATAGTATGTGATATATCAAAAAATCCAATCGAGCCATCAAGGAGACAGCAAATGAAAGTGTGTATCTACGGCGCGGGCGCCATCGGCGGCTATGTCGGGGCGCAGCTTGCGCGCGCGGGGGCCGATGTCAGCTTCGTCGCGCGCGGCCCGCACCTGGCGGCGATGCAGGAACACGGCGTGCGGCTGCTGATCGACGGCGAGGAGCGCGCGGCGCGAGTGCGCTGCACCAGCGATCCGCGCGAACTGGGGCCGCAGGACTACGTCTTCATTACGCTTAAGGCGCATTCGGTGCCGGGCGTGGTAGACCTGATCCAGCCGCTGCTGGGTCCGGAAACCGCGATCGTGACCGGCGTCAATGGCATTCCTTACTGGTATTTCTACAAGCACGGCGGCGAGCTGGCGGGATCGACGCTGGAAAGTGTCGACCCGGGCGGCCGGCAATGGCGCGGCTTCGGGCCGGAGCGCGCGATCGGCTGCGTGGTCTATCCGGCTGCCGAAATCATCGCGCCCGGCGTGATCAAGCATGTGTATGGCAAGAAATTCCCGCTGGGCGAGCCGGATGGCAGCCGTTCGGCCCGCGTGACCCGGCTCAGCGAAATGATGATGGCGGCCGACCTGGAGGCGCCGGTGCGCGACAACATCCGCGACGAGATCTGGCTGAAGCTGTGGGGCAACCTTTGCTTCAACCCGATCAGCGCGCTGACCCATGCCACGCTCGATGTCATTACCTCGGACCCGGCCACGCGCGCGCTGTCGCGCCAGATGATGGTGGAGGCGCAGGGCATTGCCGAGCGCTTCGGGGTCAAGTTCCGCGTCGACGTGGAGCGGCGCATCGACGGGGCGGGAGCGGTTGGGGCGCACAAGACCTCGATGCTGCAGGACCTGGAGGCGGGGCGCGCCATGGAAATCGATCCGCTGCTCACGGTGGTGCAGGAAATGGGCCGGCTGGTCGGGCAGCCGACGCCGATGTGCGACGCCGTGCTGGGTTTGATCAAGCAGCGCGACTCGATGGCCAAGCTCGCGGCGTAACCGCTGGCGTTGGCTGGTGACGGGAGCGGCTCCGGTCTGGCCCTCCCGCCCCGAGCGGGCGGCGCCCATGTTGCGCCTGGCCCGCTTCTGGGCAAGAAATGGCAAGACGATTGTGATATACCATATACGACAGACCGCGCACGCTGACGGTGCCGATGCATGACCGCAACGTATTGCTTGATGCATTTTCGTAATGAGTCGGGCGTTTTGCTAAGCTGTGCGGAAATGTGGCGGGCAGCCATTCCGGCCGCCGCGCCACCGGTCTCACACGAGCATATTCCATGTCTGCGCAACCACAATCCATCGTCCAGCCCAACGGGCTGACCTTGTCAGTGCAACCGATCAACGCCGGCGCGAGCCTGCGCGACCAGGCCTATGCCATGTTGCGGCAGGCCATTGCCGACGCCGATATCTACCAGTCGCACGACGAGATCCGGCTCGACGAACGAGTGCTGAGCGAAGCCATGGGCGTCAGCCGCACGCCGATCCGCGAAGCCATGACACTGCTGGAGCAGGAAGGCTTCCTGCGCACCGTGCCGCGCCGGGGCATCTACATCATGCGCAAGACCAAGCGCGAGATCGTCGAGATGATCCAGATGTGGGCGGCGCTGGAGAGCATGGCGGCGCGCCTTGCCACGCAGAATGCCACCGACCAGGAAATCGCCCAGCTGCGACGCATGTTCGACAGCTTCCGCGATTCGACGCCGGCGGAACATATCGAGGAGTATTCCGACGCCAATATCGCGTTCCACCAGGCAATCGTGCAGCTGTCCAGGTCGCAGATCATCATGGACACGATCCGCAATATCTTTATCCATGTGCGCGCGATCCGGAAGATGACGATCTCGCAGAGCGACCGGGCGGCAAGGTCGATCGTGGATCACCTGCGCATCATCGAGGCGCTGGAGAAGCGCGATACCGAACTGGCCGAGCGGCTGGTGCGGCAGCATTCGCTGGACCTGGCGGACTACGTGGAGAAGCACTGCGACTTCCTCGACTGAGGCGAGCAGGGCAGGGCAAAACGGCGGACTTCGGTCCGCCGTTTTTGTTTTGTGCAGGCATCGATGCATTTCGCCAGATGGTATGTGATATATCAATGTGAGAATCCAGTGCCGATGTCTGCGGCATCGCCCGCACTAAGCGTCTCTTTTTCTGCTTATGCTGCGGCGCATCGTCGATATTTCTGCTGCGACTGCCAATCTCCTCTTGCTCTCTTCTGATATATCACATACCGTATGTCATCAAGAGCTACAAAATCAGCGGTTAAAAGGAGACTTTCGCAATGGAAACCAAGGCACTGCAAGGTGTTCGCATCCTGGACATGACCCACGTCCAGGCAGGCCCGTCGGCCACGCAGCTGATGGCGTGGCTGGGCGCGGACGTGATCAAGGTGGAGATGCCCGGCCGCGGCGACATTACCCGCAGCCAGCTGCGCGACGTGCCCAACGCCGACAGCCTGTACTTCACCATGCTCAACTCCAACAAGCGCAGCCTGACGCTGAACATGAAGACGCCCGAAGGCAAGGCGCTGCTCGAAGACCTGGTACAGCGCAGCGACGTGCTGATCGAAAACTTCGGGCCCGGCGTGCTGGCGCGCGCCGGCTTCGACTGGGAGCACCTGCAGGACCTGAATCCGCGGCTGGTCTATGCGTCGATCAAGGGCTTCGGCCCGGGGCCGTACGCCGACTGCAAGGCGTATGAAAACGTGGCGCAGTGCATGGGCGGCTCGGCCTCGACCACCGGCGATGCCGAAGGCGTGCCGACCGTGACCGGCGCGCAGATCGGCGACTCGGGCACCGGCATCCATTGCGTGGTCGGCATCCTGGCCGCGCTGCTGCAGCGCGAGCATACCGGCCGCGGGCAGCGCGTGGAGGTGGCGATGCAGGATGCGGTGTTGAACCTGTGCCGCGTCAAGCTGCGCGACCAGCAGCGCCTGGACAACGGCCCGCTGCGCGAGTACCCGAACCAGGAGTTCGGCGACCACGTGCCGCGCGCCGGCAATGCCTCGGGCGGCGGCCAGCCGGGCGCGGCGCTGCGCTGCGCACCGGGCGGCCCCAATGACTACGTCTACGTCATCATCCAGCCGCAGGGCTGGGAACCGCTGATGCGCCTGTGCGGCCGCGAGGACCTGATCACCAACCCGGACTACGCCACGCCCGAAGCGCGCCTCAAGCACCTGGCCGACTGCTTCGCCGTGATCGAGAAATGGACCAGCAAGGTCAGCAAGTTCGACGTGATGGCCGCGCTCAACGAGGTGGATGTGCCGTGCGGACCGATCCTGTCGATGAAGGACCTGATCGAGGACCAGTCGCTGTACCAGCGCGGCTACCTGGTCGAGCTGGAGCATCCTCAGCGCGGCAACTACGTGCAGCTGGGCTGCCCGATCACGATGTCGGCATCGCCGGTGGAGGTGGAGCGCTCGCCGCTGCTGGGCGAGCATACCGACGAGATCCTCGAATGGCTGGGCCGCACGCCCGCGCAGATCGCGGCGATGAAGCTGGCCGGGGCGGTATGAGGCGGTAGCCCGGGAGCGGGTGTGTGAGCGTACCGATGTCATTCCCGCGCATACCCCCCGGGGCACGTGGGCGGGAATCCAGCGACGTCTCTTGAAGTCACTGGGTTCCCGCCTGCGCGGGAACGACGGGCGGACGCGCCAGCCCTGATCTCATTCCCATTTCCCTTTACAAGATCCTGCAACCGATATCGGCGCAGGCAGGCCCGCCTTTGCCTGCGCAAGGAGCATTGCCGTGCAAATCTGGATACGCTTTCGCCGCGCCGACGGCAGCATCGGCCATGGCCGTCTCGATGGCCCTGACCAGAATCGCGTGGTCGAATACGATAGCGACGGTTTCAACCATCCCGCGCCCACCGGCGCCGTGCACGAGCGCGCCGCGCTGACGCTGGTCGCGCCATGCCAGCCCGGCAAGGTGGTGGCGCTGTGGAACAACTTCCACGCGCTCGCCCGCAAGCTGGAAAAGCCGGTGCCGACGCACCCGCTGTTCCTGATCAAGCCGGCATCGTCGCTGGCCGGCCCTAACGACGCCGTGCAGCGCCCCAAGAGCTACGACGGCAAGATCGTCTACGAGGGCGAGCTTGGCATCGTCATCGGCAAGAAGGCGCGCAATGTGCCGGTGTCGGAGGCCGGCGACCATATCTTCGGCTACACCATCGTCAACGACGTGACCGCGGCCGAGCTGATCGCCGCCGATCCCAATTTCCCGCAATGGACGCGCGCCAAGGGTTTCGACACCTTCGGCTGCGTCGGCCCGGCCATCGTCACCGGCTTTGACTGGCGCGCCGCCAGCGTAGTCACGCGGCTCGACGGCGTAGAGCGGCAGAACTATCCGCTGTCGGACATGATCTTCTCGCCGGAAGAGCAGGTCAGCCGCATTTCGCAAGACCTGACGCTGATGCCCGGTGACGTGATTGCCGTCGGCACCTCGCTGGGCGTGGGTTCGATGAAAGACGGCGCCGTGGTGGAGGTGTCGATCGCGGGCATCGGCTCGCTGGTCAACCACGTGCGCGGCTGAGCGCGACCCAACCCAAAACTCGATACGGTGAATGCCATGCCAATGACGATCGGTGTGCCCCGCGAGGTCCACCCGGGCGAGCGGCGCGTTGCCGCCACCCCGGACTCGGTCAAGGAACTGCTCAAGCTCGGCTACCAGGTCGCGGTAGAGACCGGCGCGGGCCAGGAGGCTTCGTTCTCGGACGACGACTACCGCGCCGCCGGCGCCGCCATCGTCGATGCGGCAAGCCTGTGGGCGTCGGTCGACGTGGTGGTCAAGGTGCGCCCGCCGCAGGTCCACCCCAGCCTGGGCGTGGAAGAGGCGGCGCTGCTGAAGAAGCATGCCACGCTGATCGGCTTTGTCTGGCCGGCGCAGCAGATGCCGATGCTGGAGCGGCTGGCGCAGCGCGGCGCCACGGTGCTGGCGATGGATTGCGTGCCGCGCATCTCTCGCGCGCAGAAGCTGGATGCGCTCAGCTCCATGGCCAATATGGCGGGCTACCGCGCGGTGATCGAGGCCGCGCATGCCTTCGGCCGGCCCTTTGCCGGGCAGATCACCGCCGCGGGCAAGATCCCGCCGGCGCGCGTGCTGGTGATCGGCGCGGGCGTGGCGGGGCTGGCGGCGATCGGCGCGGCGCGCAGCCTGGGCGCGGTGGTGCGCGCCTTCGACACGCGCCCGGTGGTGCGCCAGCAGATCGAGAGCCTGGGCGCCGAATTCCTGACCGTCGAGATCGAAGAAGACGGCAGCGGCAGCGGCGGCTACGCCAAGGAGATGAGCCCCGCCTTCATCGAGGCGGAGATGCGCCTCTTTGCCGAGCAGGCGCGCGAAGTCGACATCATCGTCACCACCGCGCTGATCCCCGGCAAGCCGGCGCCGAAGCTGCTGGAAGCGGGGACGGTCGGGCTCATGCGTGCCGGCAGCGTGGTGGTTGACCTGGCCGCCGAGCAGGGCGGCAACTGCGTACTCACCGTGCCGGGCGAAAGCGTGCGCCGCGGTGGCGTGACCATCATCGGCTATACCGACCTGCCGAGCCGGATGGCGGCGCAGTCGAGCCAGCTCTACGCCACCAATATCCGCCACCTGCTGACCGAGCTGACGCCGGGCAAGGACGGCCAGCTCGTGGTCAACATGGACGACGAGATGATCCGCGGCGCCACGGTGCAGCACCAGGGCGCGGTGACCTGGCCGCCGCCGCCGCTGACGGTGGCGATACCGCAGCAGCAGGCGCCGGCCGCGTCGCCGCCGGTGGAGGCGGAAGCCCCCCCGCCGCGCAACCGCACCGGGGTGACGCTGGTCGCGCTGGGGCTGGCGGCGATTGCCCTGCTCGCCCTCGGGGCAGTGGCGCCGCCCGCGTTCATGGCGCACTTCACCGTGTTCGTGCTGGCGATCTTCGTCGGCTACCAGGTGGTGTGGAACGTCACCGCCGCGCTGCACACGCCGCTGATGAGCGTGACCAATGCCATCAGCGGGATCATCGTGGTGGGGGCGCTGGTGCAGCTGGGCAAGCCGTCGCTGCTGACGGCGGTGATCGCGGGCTGCGCGGTGCTGGTTGCGACCATCAACATCGCCGGCGGCTTCCTGGTCACGCAGCGCATGCTGAAGATGTTCCAGCGCGACTGAATACAAAGGCAAAGGAGACCGAGCCATGCCTTCCGGCATCAGCAATATCGCTTACCTTGGCGCCAGCGCGCTGTTCATCCTCAGCCTGAGCGGGCTGAGCCATCCTGCCACCGCCAAACGCGGCAACCTGCTCGGCATCGCCGGCATGGTGATCGCGGTGGTGACCACCGTGCTGGCCGGCACGCCCGACGGCGTTCCCATCATCATCGGCGCGATGCTGGCGGGCGGCATCGCCGGCGCGGTGCTGGCCAAACGCGTGGAGATGACGCAGATGCCGCAGCTGGTGGCGGTGCTGCACAGCTTCGTCGGGCTGGCCGCGGTGCTGGTCGGCTACGCCAACTACCTGGAGCCGACCACGCTGGCCGGCGCGGAGAAGGCGATCCATGAGGTCGAGACCTACCTCGGCATCCTGATCGGCGCGGTCACCTTTACCGGCTCGATCATCGCCTTCCTCAAGCTGCAAGGCACCATGGGCGGCAAGCCGATGCTGCTGCCGGGCCGCCACGTACTCAATGCCGGGGCGCTGGCGGTGTGCGTGTGGCTGGGCTATGCCTTCCTCAGCGCGCCGGATGTGCAGCAGGGGCTGGTGCCGCTGGCAGCGATGACGGTGATCGCGCTGCTGGTCGGCGCGCACCTGGTGCTGGCCATCGGCGGCGCCGACATGCCGGTAGTGGTGTCGATGCTGAACAGCTACTCCGGCTGGGCGGCCGCGGCGACCGGCTTCATGCTGGGCAACGACCTGCTGATCATCACCGGCGCGCTGGTGGGGTCGAGCGGCGCCATCCTCAGCTACATCATGTGCAAGGCCATGAACCGCAAGTTCCTGTCGGTGATCCTGGGCGGCTTCGGCGCGGTGCAGGCGCAGGGCGCGGCGGCGGAGCAGGGCGAGGTGCTGCCGGTATCGAGCGAGGAAGTCAGCAGCCTGCTCAAGGATGCCAACGAGGTCATCATCGTGCCCGGCTACGGCATGGCGGTGGCGCAGGCGCAGGGCACCATCAGCGAGATCGCGCGGCGGTTGCGTGCGCAGGGCGTCAACGTCCGCTTCGGCATCCACCCGGTGGCCGGCCGCTTGCCGGGGCACATGAACGTCCTGCTGGCCGAGGCGCGCGTGCCGTACGACATCGTGCTGGAAATGGAAGAGATCAACGACGACTTCGAGAAAGCCGACGTGGTGCTGGTGGTCGGCGCCAACGACATCGTTAACCCGGGTGCGCTGGAGGACCCTGCCAGTCCGATTGCCGGCATGCCGGTGCTAGAGGTGTGGAAGGCCAAGACCGTGGTGGTGTCCAAGCGCAGCATGGCAGCGGGCTACGCGGGGGTCGACAATCCGTTGTTCTACAAGGACAACACGCGGATGTGGTTTGGCGACGCCAAGGGCAGTGTCGACGCGCTGCTGCGACAGCTGGAGGAAACGCCGGCGTAGGGGTTTTCCACGGGCGGGGATGCCACCGGTGGTCCACGATGCCATCCCTGCACCCAAATTCATGCCAGTTCCGCGATATATAAACGGTCATGAATAGATACGATAAGAAACTTTAAGCCAAGACTAATTAAGCCTCAGTTAGCATCAATCCACAGATTCATGCTGCAACAAAGCCAGGCGCCGCTGTGGGCCTGACGTTCCTGTTCCGGGAGCAGGGGCAGGCATGAGAAGTTGAGGATCCCGCAAGTCATTTCAGAAGGCCTTAAAGCCCCTCAAAACGTTGTATGTAATATATCTATTGACTGGAAGTCGCAGGCTATTCGCTTGCGAATTGAACTCCTGCATCTGTGCAAAGGGAGAATGATTCCCACAGATTAAGGAGTTGTGCCGATTTGAGCGCAGATAGAAGCTGGTTTGCTGCGGTGCACTGACGAAAGTTCGTCGCAGAGTAGGAAAAGAGCTTGCTGTTCTCTGATATATCACATACCGTATGTCATCAAGACCGGTTGAACGAACCGGCAGAGGTTGAATCAAGGGGATAGTCCCCGCGCACCACGAACACGAGTTCAACGAGGAGACCAAGCATGTCCGAAGTCGTAGCGAAGCGGGCCGAGACACCACCGCGGCAGACCCCCTGAAGTAGAAGAAATCCAACCCCAGTCAAATCGTATAGAAGGAAGCAACCATGGCAGAAGTTGGAAACGAGCTGCAGCGTCACGCCGCGGAAGAACATCAGGCACAGACCGATGGTTTTCATCTGGTCATCGACGCGCTCAAGCTGAACGGCATTGAAAACATCTACGGCCTGCCCGGCATTCCGGTGACCGATCTGGCTCGGCTGGCGCAGGCCAACGGCATGCGCGTCATCAGCTTCCGTCACGAGCAGAATGCAGGCAACGCGGCAGCGATTGCCGGCTTTCTCACCCAGAAGCCGGGCGTTTGCCTGACCGTGTCTGCGCCGGGCTTCCTGAACGGGCTGACGGCACTGGCGCATGCGACCACCAACTGCTTCCCGATGATCCTGATCAGCGGCTCGAGCGAGCGCGAGATCGTCGATTTGCAGCAGGGCGACTACGAAGAGATGGACCAGCTGGCCATCGCCCGTCCGCACGCCAAGGCCGCCTTCCGCGTGCTGCACGCCGAGGACATCGGTGTCGGTGTCGCGCGTGCCATTCGTGCCGCCGTGTCGGGCCGTCCGGGCGGTGTGTACCTGGACCTGCCGGCCAGGCTGCTGGGCCAGTCGATGGAAGCCGAGAAGGGCCGCAAGTCGCTGATCAAGGTGGTGGATCCGGCCCCGCGCCAACTGCCTGCGCCGGACTCGGTCGACCGTGCCGTCGCGCTGCTGAAGGGCGCCAAGCGCCCGCTGATCCTGCTGGGCAAGGGTGCCGCGTACGCACGCGCCGAAGCGGATATCCGCGCGCTGGTCGAGAAGACCGGCATTCCGTACCTGCCGATGTCGATGGCCAAGGGCCTGCTGCCCGATACGCACCCGCAATCGGCCTCGGCCGCGCGCTCGTACGTGCTGGCTGAAGCCGACGTGGTGATGCTGGTCGGCGCCCGCCTGAACTGGCTGCTGTCGCACGGGAAGGGCAAGACCTGGGGTGGCCCGAAGCAATTCATCCAGATCGACATCGCGCCGACCGAGATGGACAGCAACGTCGCCATCGCCGCGCCGGTGGTGGGTGACATCGGTTCGTGCGTGTCGGCGATCCTCGGCAAGGTCGGCAACGACTTCGCGAGGCCGCCCGCCGAGTGGCTGAACGCGGTGGATGAGCGCAAGGACAAGAACCTGGCGAAGATGGCCGAGACCCTGGCCAAGTCCAGGGATGCCGCGCCGATGAATTTCCACGGCGCGCTGAGCGTGCTGAAGGATGTGGTCAAGGCGAACCCGGGCATCTCGTTCGTCAACGAAGGCGCCAACACGCTGGACTACGCCCGTGCCGTGATCGACATGTACGAGCCGCGCAAGCGCCTGGACGTGGGTACCTGGGGCGTGATGGGCGTGGGCATGGGCTACGCGGTCGCCGCGGCGGTCGAGACCAGCAAGCCGGTGCTGGCGCTGTGCGGTGACAGTGCGTTCGGTTTCTCGGGCATGGAAGTCGAGACGATCTGCCGCTACAACCTGCCGGTTTGCATCGTCATCTTCAACAACAACGGCGTCTACAAGGGCATCGACAAGAATCCGACCGGCGGCAAGGACCCGGCGGTCACGACCTTCGTGCCGGGTGCGCGCTACGACAAGATGATGGAAGCGTTCGGTGGCGTCGGCGCCAACGTTACCACGCCGGCGGAACTCGAAGCCGCGGTGAACGAAGCGCTGCGGTCGGGCAAGCCCACGCTGGTCAACGCCGTCATCGACCCCGCTGCCGGCACCGAAAGCGGTCGCCTGACCAACCTGAATCCGCAAAGCTCGGCCAAGAAGTAATCGATCCGAATTTCACCCCCTAATCCAATAGGAGACGAAAGTGAACCTCCCACTCAACGGCATCAAGATCATCGACTTCACGCACGTCCAGGCCGGTCCCGCGTGCACGCAGCTGCTGGCGTGGTTCGGCGCAGACGTCATCAAGGTGGAACGCCCCGGTTCCGGCGATGTTACGCGCACGCAGCTGCGCGACATCCCCGATGTCGACGCGCTGTACTTCACCATGCTCAACAGCAACAAGCGTTCGCTCACGCTGGATACGAAGAAGCCGGAAGGCAAGAAGATCCTGGAACAGCTGATCCGCGAGTCGGACGTGCTGGTCGAGAACTTTGGCCCGGGCGCGCTGGATCGCATGGGTTTCTCGTGGGAGCGCATCAACGAGCTGAACCCGAAGATGATCGTGGCTTCGGTCAAGGGCTTCAGCGACGGCCACCACTATGAAGACCTGAAGGTCTATGAGAACGTGGCGCAGTGCGCGGGCGGCGCGGCCTCGACCACCGGCTTCTGGGACGGCCCGCCGACGGTGTCCGCCGCGGCGCTGGGCGATTCCAACACCGGCATGCACCTGGCCATCGGCATCCTGACCGCGCTGATCGGCCGCGACAAGACCGGCAAGGGCCAGAAGGTGGCCGTGTCGATGCAGGACGCCGTGCTGAACCTGTGCCGCGTCAAGCTGCGCGACCAGCAGCGCCTGGACCGCCTGGGCTACCTGGAAGAGTACCCGCAGTATCCGCACGGCTCGTTCAGCGACGTGGTGCCGCGCGGCGGCAACGCGGGCGGTGGCGGCCAGCCGGGCTGGGTGCTGAAGTGCAAGGGCTGGGAGACCGACCCCAACGCCTATATCTACTTCACCATCCAGGGCCACGCCTGGGAGCCGATCTGCAAGGCGCTGGGCAAGCCGGAATGGATCGACGATCCCAACTACAGCACCGCCAAGGCACGCCAGCCGCATATCTTCGATATCTTCAAGACCATCGAGGACTGGCTCGCCGACAAGACCAAGTACGAGGCGGTTGACATCCTGCGCAAGCATGACATCCCGTGCTCGCCGGTGCTGTCGATGAAGGAGATCGCCGCCGATCCGTCGCTGCGCGCCAGCGGCAGCATCACCGAGGTGCCGCACAAGGAGCGCGGCACTTACCTGACGGTGGGCAGCCCGATCAAGTTCTCCGACCTCAAGCCGGAAATCACGGGTTCGCCGCTGCTGGGCGAGCATAGCGAAGAAGTGCTGGCCGGCCTGGGCTACGGTGCGGACGACATCAAGCGCCTGCGCGAGTCCCAGGTGATCTGACGCCGCCCGCCCGGCGCATGTGCCGGGGCGTACGCCGGGGCCGCGCCAACTGCGCCGCCCCGGCGTTTTCGCTTGCAGCGCTGCCCCGTGCCGCGCTACCTTGATGGCTACATACCCCAACCGGCAATGACCGACAGAGAGGGAGTTCCCATGCCAGAACCCATCGACTACGCGCAGCTGGTGTCCGCCATCGGCGACGCCATCATCATCTCGGACGCCAAGGGCGCCATCACGCTGTGGAACCCCGCCGCCGAGCGCATGTTCGGCTACACCCAGGCCGAGGCCATGGGCCAGTCGCTCGACCTGATCATTCCCGAGCGGCTGCGCGGGCGCCATTGGGAGGGCTATGACAAGACCATGGCCACCGGCATCACGCGCTACGGCCATGACCTGCTCAAGGTGCCCGCGGTCGACAAGGACGGCAAGTCTCTGTCGATCGCCTTTACCGTGGCGCTGCTCAAGGATGACGCGGGGGCCATCACCGGCATCGTCGCCATAATCCGCGATGAAACCGTGCGCTTCCAGGAAGAGCGGGCGCTGAAGAAGCGGCTGGTCGAACTGGAAACTCAGGTCAAGGAACAGGCCTGATATCGCTGCATCCCGGCGGCCGGCTTGCCGGCCGCTTCCTGCATTTCGCTCCGTACCGCCTTGGCGTCGGCAATGCCGTTGCGCGTTGTCGAAACCGCTGACTTCCGTCGACTGACTTTCCCCGGCATACCCCGCATCGTCTCCGCCGCGCGCTTTGCGCGCGCTGCGGGCTCACCCTTTGCGCGCTGTGTGCCGCACCAGCAGCGATCCCAGCGGCAGGGCCAGCCCGAAAGCCAGGTAGACCAGCGTCAGCATGCGCGGCGACAGGCGCCGCTCGAAGCCAGGCGTCAGGCGGTGCGGCGTACACGTCAGGTCCACCAGGCAGGCAAGGGCTGCCACGCCAAGACCGCCAAGCGCCAGGGTGCCCGCGGCGCCGCGCGCATGATGCCGTGCCACCGCGGTTTCATAGAACACGGCCCAGAACACCGACATCGCATGATGGATGACGTAGCCCAGCATGGTATGCCGGACCGACGGCCGGTTGGCATGCATGGCGCGTTCGCCCCAGATCCAGTGGCTGACCGCATTGACCGGCGCGAACGCACTGCCGCAATCGACGGTGCCGCCACGGGCGAGCATGCCGGTGGAGACCAGGCTGGCGCAGGTCCCGGAAATCGCCGCGCGGCGCAGGATGGTCGACGCATCCGCCGGGAAGTGCTGCCCGGTGCCGGCGGCTTCACCGGCCGGCATGTCTGTGCGGAAGTGGTGGCGAGTAGGTTCCATGTGGTGGCAGCGGTGCGGCACATGCCTGCGCTGGCCGCTGCGGAAGCGCCCGTATGGCGGCGACACCGTCATGGCAAGCGAATTTCATGCCGTCACCAAAGTGGGCTGCGCGCGCATGACGGCCGCCGCGGATCGGGTGCCGGTGATGACCGGTGTCGATGTGGTGGTCAACCCTGGTCCGGCGCGGCAAGCGAAGCAATCTCATTGCAGGGCGTAGCCCAGCGGGCTATCGTCACGAGCGCTCGGTGCCTATGCGATAAGGCGCTGCTTCAACCGCATCACGCGGATCGGCTGCGCAGGCAACTCGGTGCATTGGATCAGGCCATCCGGCCTGAAGACATGGCTGTTCCTGGCTGGGCGCTTGCATCCGCTATGTGGCGACCTGGCTGGCCATTGGTCCGTCGTTGTCAATGGCCACTGGCGGCTGACATTCAGGTTCGAGGGAAGAGATGCCATCGTCGTGGACTACCAGGACTACCACTGAAGGACCGCATCATGAATCGCATGCACAACCCGCCGCACCCCGGAACCGTCCTGGGCGACTGGCTTGAAGGCGTGGACGACATGACCATCACGGCGTTTGCCGCGCATATCGGCGTAACGCGGGCAACGCTTTCGCGTATCCTCAACGGACACTCTTCGATTACACCTGACATTGCATCAGGCTCGAAGACGCGCTGGGGGCAAGCCGCGAGATGTGGAGTGGCATGCAGATGGCCCATGACCTTTGGCTTGCGGCGCAGAAGCCTCGTCCCCGGATCAAGCGGCTGATCCGGCGGACAGTGGAAGATGCCGCTGCGTGAGCGCCGCCGCGAACGCCAAAGCCAATGTCGATGCCAATGTCGAGTCGGCAGTTCGCACCGCAATAAAAAGGCGAGGCCGCCAAAGCGCCTCGCCTGTAACCGATCGGAGTGCTCAGTTGAGATGGCCGACCGCGCGCAGGTACTCGTTCTTTTTCTCGAAGATCAGCCCGCTGAGGAAGGCCGCATCATAAGCGGCGAGCAGGTGGGCGTGGTGCTCTTCAATGTAGCGGGCGACGCGGGCCTTTTCGCATTCGATGCCGCACAGCCATTCATACATCTCGGCGTCCCAGCGGAAACGCAGGCCCAGCTCGATGAAGGCGGCGTTATAGGCCGCGAGCTGCGTCTCGCGCGGGATGGGCCGGTTGTCGGTGCCGACCGTGATGGCGGCGGGGCGGCTGTCAGTCTGGACCTGGTTCATGGCTTGTCTCCTCGATACGCCGTAGCGGTGGGGTTGAGACAAGCATAGGGACGGCGAAGGATTTACGATAATTAAAGTTTCACTGTCAAACCATAATCCATTGTTTATGGATTGCTAGCCTAGGCTTCCAGTCGAATCAGTCCCTCCACGCCTGTAATCCGCTGGATCAGTCCGGCGCCTTCCTCCATCAGGAACTGCTTGAACGCAAGCGCCACCGGCGGCAGCCGCTTGTTCTTGCGATGCACAACGTACCAGTTGAGCATCACCGGAAAGCCCTCGATATCGAGCACGGCCAGCTTCCCCGCCTGCAACTCGAGCCCGACCGTATGCGCCGACAGGAAGGCGATGCCCATGTTGGCAATCACCGCCTGCTTGATGGTCTCCGTACTCTTGATCTCCATGGCAATGCGAAGGTTGGACAGCCGCCCGGCAAAGCCTTCCTGCATCGAATTCCACGTATCAGAGCCTTTTTCGCGCGAAACGAAGGCCTCGTCCGCCAATGCCGCCAGCGGGATGTTGCGCTTGCCGACCAGCGGATGGCTGGGCGCCGCGACGATGACGTAAGGGTGGGGCGCGAAGACTTCGTTGATGGTGTCCATGCCTTCGGGTGGACGCACCATCACCGCAAGGTCAGTCAGGTTGCCGGCCAGCTGGTGCAGCAATTCCTCGCGGTTGTGCACGGCAAGGTTCAGCGTCACGCCTTCATGGCGCTCCATGAACTCCGCCAGCAGCCGCGGAAAGAAATAGTCGCCGGCGCTGATCACCGCCACGTTGAGGCGCCCGCCGGAAATGCCCTTGAGTTGCGACATGGCGTCTTCGGCTTCGCGGAACTGCTGGATGATGCTGCGGCTGTAATGCAGCATTTCGTGCCCTGCCGGCGTCAGGTAGATCTTCTTGCCGAGTTGCTCGAACAGCGGCAGGCCGACATGGTGCTCCAGCTGCCGGACCTGGGTTGACACGGCCGGCTGCGTCAGGTGCAGCTCCTCGGCGGCGCGTGAAAAGCTCATATGGCGGGCGACGGTTTCAAAGACCTTCAGTTGCCGCAGCGTGGCGTTCCTCATTCAATCGTTCCGTGCAATATATAAACGGTCATCAATACAAACGATAAAAAACTTTATGCAGTCCTGATCTTAGATTCAAGTAGCATCAATCCCGGATTTGCATGCCGCAATGTCAGGCGCCGATCTCATCGCGACCAAGGGCCCACACCGAAGAGGCCCGGGAGGGTGTCCCATCCAGGACGCAGCTGGCAAGCACCAGGAGACAAGAACAGATGGCGCAATATGAAGCGGCGGCCACGCCCGCTCACGGAAATGTGAACGGCCGGGGCCTGCAGAATCGTTGGATCCAGCCCGCAATCGGCGTGGTATGCATGGGGCTGGTGGCCAACCTGCAGTATGGCTGGACCCTGTTTGTATCCCCGATGGACGCCAGGCATCACTGGGGAGCACTGGGCCCGATCGCGAAGGATTACGGGTTTGCGTCGATGCCGGTGACGCTGCTGGGGCTCACGTTGCCGCTGCTGACGATGACCTTGTCGATCGACAACCTGTGCAACGGCTTCACGCGGCCGCTGTGCGGGTTCCTGTCGGACAAGTTCGGCCGCGAGAGCGGGAATCTCGGCCAAGGTATTGCTGGCGCCAATGCGCAGGCGATTCATCACCGGGCAGGCCGAAGGCCTGCAGGTCGCGGATGCCGCCTATCTGCCACGAATCCAGAGAGAAGGAGACTAAGTTCCCCGGAAGAACGGCCTGCCTGCGTGCGGGCCGTTGCCATGACATCAGGCCAACGACCGCGCGACACCAGCAAATCCATACCCACAGCAACGATGGCTGCACACAGCCACGCCCCATCCAAGGAGACTGCCATGACCGGACCGCATGCATCGGTGCCCGCACCGCGACATCCCGCCGCGCCCGACCTAGGGTTGCGCCCGAGCTGCGCCGTGGCGTGTCAGGGAGGGCGGCCATGAATATCTCGCTGCCCCAATTGAAGGCCTTCGCCGCGGTGGCGCGGCACAAGAACTTTACGCGCGCGGCCGCCGAACTCGGCCTGACGCAGTCCGCGGTAAGCCGCAGCGTGCGCGAGCTGGAAGAAGAAATCGACCAGCGCCTGTTCGACCGCACTACCCGCCAGGTGGAACTGACCGACGCGGGCCTGCACCTGTCGCAGCGCATCTGCCACCTGATCGAAGAGGTCGAGCAGACGCTGCGCGACAGCCAGAGCGCGAGCCGCCCGTGCCAGGGGCTGGTGCAGATCGCGTCGGACCCGGTGCTCAGCTCGATGTCGTTGCCGGCTTGGCTGGCGGGCTGCCGGCAGGCGTGGCCCGCGATCGCGATCCACCTGAAGGACCGTTCGCAGGAATCTGTGCTGCAGAGCGTGCGCAGCGGCGAGGTCGACTTCGGCATCGCCACCGATCCGATTGCCGCCGATGACCTGTATTGCGAGCCGCTGTGCATCGATCCCTATCACGCGGTGCTGCCCGCGCAGCATCCGCTGGCCGCGCGCGACTCGGTAGGGTGGGGCGAGCTCAGCGATGCCAGCGTGCTGACGCTGGACCAGCAGTGCGGCGTGCAGCCGGCGGTGGAGAAGGCGCTCAGCAGCTACCACGTGCGGACCAGCTCGCTGCAGCTGCTCGGGCACTTTGCCGCGGTGTTCGGCATGGTGGCGCTGGGGCTGGGCATCGGCGTCGTGCCGTCGCGCGCGCAGGCGGGCGGGCTGAACCCGGCCGCCGTGATGCGGCCATTGCGGCCGCAGGTGACTTCGACAGTCATGCTGGTGCGGCGCAAGAGCCGGTCGCTGAAGCCCAACGCAGCCGCGATCTGGGACGCTTTGCGCGGCCTGGAGTACGAACCCCCGGCCACAGCGACCGCTGCGCGCCGCGATACCACCACCGTGTGACGCATGCGGGATCGCCGTCCAACCGCTGTTGTATTGGAGTAAACTTTCTACTGATATATTACATACAGGATATTTACACATAGTGCGGCGCAGCATATAATGAAAACTCCTGACCACAACGCAACTGGAGTTTTTGAAATGGAAGTCGCACTGCTCTTCGTCCTTGGCCTGGCCGCGCTTGCCGGCGGTGTCGCCATGACCGTCCTGCTGGCTACCCGCCTGCCGATGGACGTGCTGGTGACCGCGCAGGAACATGGCCGCTTTGCCGGGCTGGGATCGAGCCAGGAAAGCGACGGAGTGGGCCGCGCACGCCAGACGCGTGTCGTGCCTGCTGCCGGCGAACTGGCGTACGCCTGATCCGTGCCGGGCTGGCCCGTCCGTGCGTTCTGCGCATGGCAGGCGGGGCCCTGAGCGCGTTTGACAAGGATGTAGCGGCCGGCACCTTGTCGTAGACCCTGTCGTCTCAAGCCTGGCTTGAAGATCCTGCGGCCGCCATCTTTCCGCCCTTCGGTGCGCTGTTGTCCTGCGCGCTGTCCTGCTTCCCCGCCCCATCGTGAACCTCCCGCCAGGCTCTTATCACCGGCGCTTGCGTTCCCATCTTCCCTGACTTTCGGCTGAACCGTACCCGCATTCCGCTCCGGCATGCGAAGCGAGAGTCACGTTGGTCTGAATGTATCAAACTAGGGACTTTCCCCACCCGACCGTTTTCCCCGGTTTCCCCGGTCGCCAATCCCCGGCATGCTGATGGTTGCCCACCGGCGCGCCGATTGATGCGCCGGCTCAGGACAACTGCTTGATTTCCAAGGATTCCCGGTACCAGAGGCACGGCCTTTGATGCAACGCGCGCAATAGTGGCGCGGCAGCATCGAGCAGCCCGGCGCAGGTTGCGGACAGAGTTTGCTGCAGAGCCGCAACAAATACGCTTGACTTGGTTGATATATCACATACCGTATAGCACTAGAACGGCTAAGCTGTTCGAGACCGAGAGTCACGCAGAGGCGTCTTCAGGCGCCCAATCTTCCACCTTGGCGGCATGCCGCTATAAGGAGACATCATGGAACTGCAGCAAAGGGAGTCCACGTCGCGCTTTGCGTCGCCGTGGGTGCAATTGGTCTTCGGCGTAATCTGCATGGCGATGATCGCCAACATGCAGTACGGCTGGACGCTGTTCGTCAACCCGATCGACGATAAATACCACTGGGGCCGCACCGCGATCCAGGTGGCATTCACCATCTTCGTCGTGACGGAAACCTGGCTGGTACCGATCGAGGGCTACCTCGTTGACAAGTACGGCCCGCGCCCGGTAGTGGTGGGCGGTGGCCTGCTCTGCGCCGTTGCCTGGGCGCTGAACTCGGTGGCATCCTCGCTGCCGATGCTGTACGTCGCGGCGGCAATCGGCGGCCTGGGTGCTGGCGCTGTGTATGGCACTTGCGTGGGTAACGCGCTGAAGTGGTTCCCCAATCGCCGTGGGCTGGCGGCAGGGATCACGGCGGCCGGGTTTGGCGCGGGCTCCGCGCTGACCGTGGTGCCCATCGCCAACATGATCAAGACGTCGGGCTATGAAGCCGCGTTCCTGTGGTTCGGTCTTGGCCAGGGCCTGGTCGTGTTCATCCTGGGCATGGCCCTGTTCCCGCCGTCGGCCAAGATCCTGAGCGAGGTCAAGACCACGCTGAAGGCTGCCGCCACCTACAACGCTTCGCCGCGCGAGGTGCTGAAGTCGCCGATCTTCTGGGTCATGTACGCGATGTTCGTGATGATGGCCGCCGGCGGCCTGATGGCCACCGCCCAGCTCGGTCCGATCGCCAAGGACTTCGGCCTGCACGAGGCGCCGATCTCGATCCTTGGCCTGACCTTGCCCGCGCTGACCTTCGCACTGACCATCGACCGCGTGCTCAACGGCCTGACGCGACCGTTCTTCGGCTGGATCTCCGACCATATCGGCCGCGAACGCACCATGTTCTTTGCCTTCGGGGTCGAGGCCGTCGGTATCCTGCTGCTGTCGAAGTACGGCCACCATCCGGTTGCCTTCGTGATCCTGACCGGCGTGGTGTTCTTCGCCTGGGGTGAGATCTACAGCCTGTTCCCGGCCACCTGCGGCGACACCTTCGGGCCGAAGTTTGCCGCGACCAACGCCGGCCTGCTGTACACCGCCAAGGGCACGGCCGCGCTGCTGGTGCCGTTCTCCAGCGTGATCACGGCCGCCACGGGCAGCTGGCATGCGGTCTTCATGGTGGCCTCGGGCATGGCGGCATTGACTGCGATCATGGCGCTGTTCGTGCTCAAGCCAATGCGCGAAGCCCATGCCCGCAAGTATGTCCACGCCAATACCTCGGCACCGATGGGCTACCGTACCGTGCCGGAAGACCTGACCTGATGAAGAGAGCCTTGCGGCGCCTGCGGGCGCCGGTAGTAGCCGGGGCGGGCGGACGCCTGCACGGGCACCCGCCCCGGTAGCACAATACGAGAAAAATGAAGCACGACAGGAGGGTGGCCCGCGAGGCACCTTCCTGATCGGCCTTCCGACATCCACAAAAGATCCAGGCACCGCCATGAACCAGGTTGTCATCCCCCTTGAGGCGACCGGGCTCGGCCGGCAGCGCAAGCGCCGCCAGCCCAAGGGCCGCCAGGTCGACGCGGCCGCGCTGGCCGAAGTGCGCGTGGCGCTGGGCGACATGCCGCGCCGCCGCGACCTGCTGATCGAACACCTGCATTGCATCAACGACCGCTATGGCCAGCTTGCGATGCCCCACCTGGTCGCGCTCGCGAGCGAGCTGAGGCTATCGATGACCGAGGTGTACGAGGTCGCCACCTTCTACCACCATTTCGACGTGGTGCGCGAGGATGCGGACGGACAGATCGCGGCCCCGCCCGCGCTGACGGTGCGCGTTTGCGAGGGCATCGCCTGCGAACTGGCCGGTGCCCGCGCGCTGATCGACAAGCTGCCCGCCTTGCTCGGCACCGACGTGCGCGTGATCGCAGCCCCCTGCATCGGCCGTTGCGAGAAGGCGCCCGCGGCACTGGTCGGACAGAATCCCGTGGACGGTGCCACCGCCGACACGGTGGCCGCCGCGGTGCAGGCCGGGGCCGTGCGTCACGAGCCCGAGCCCCATATCGGCTACGGCGCGTACCGTGCAGCCGGCGGCTATGGGTTGCTGCAGTCGCTGGCCGACGGCACCCTCGATCCCGCCGCCGTGCTCTGCACGATGGAAGATTCCGGCCTGCGCGGCCTGGGCGGCGCGGGCTTCCCCACCGGCCGCAAATGGCGCATCGTGCAGAAGGAAGCCGCACCGCGCCTGATGGCCGTGAACATCGATGAAGGCGAGCCTGGCACCTTCAAGGACCGCGTCTACCTGGAGCGCGATCCGCACCGCTTCCTGGAAGGCATGCTGATCGCGGCGACGGTCGTGAACGTGTCGGCGATCTATATCTACCTGCGCGACGAATACGCCGGCTGCCGTGCGTTGCTGGCCGAGGCACTGCAGCAGCTGCGCGACGACCCGCCCATTCCCGGCCTGCCCGCGATCGAGCTGCGCCGCGGTGCAGGCGCGTATATCTGCGGCGAAGAGTCGGCGATGATCGAGTCGATCGAAGGCAAGCGCGGCATGCCGCGGCTGCGCCCGCCATATGTGGCGCAGGTGGGCCTGTTCGGCCGGCCCACGCTCGAGCACAACTTCGAGACCCTGTACTGGGTGCGCGACATCATCGAGAAGGGCGCGGAGTGGTTCGCCGCGCAGGGACGCAACGGGCGCAAGGGCTTGCGCTCGTTCTCGGTATCCGGACGCGTGAAGAAGCCGGGCGTTCACCTGGCGCCCGCGGGCATCTCCGTGCGCGAGCTGATCGACGAATACTGCGGCGGCATGCTCGACGGCCATGCCTTCTACGCCTACCTGCCGGGCGGCGCGTCGGGCGGCATCCTGCCCGCGTCGCTGGGCAATATCCCGCTCGATTTCGACACGCTGCAGCCGTACGGCTGCTTTATCGGCTCGGCCGCGGTGGTGATCCTGTCGGACCACGACAGCGCCACGCAGGCGGCGCGCAACCTGATGCACTTCTTCAAGCATGAGTCGTGCGGGCAATGCACGCCGTGCCGCACCGGCACAGCCAAGGCCCTCGACCTGATCCACCAGCCGAAGTGGGACCTCGCCGCGCTGGACGACCTGTCCGCGGTGATGCGCGATGCATCGATCTGCGGGCTGGGGCAGGCCGCGCCCAATCCCGTCGACTGCGTGATCAAGTACTTCCCGCACGAACTCGCGTGAGAGACTGACATGAATGCACTGACCCGCGCCGAACGCGCGCTTGTCGAATCCGCCGAGCCGGCCGTCACCTTCACGCTCAACGGCCGTGAAGTCACCGCGCAACCCGGCGAAAGCCTGCTCAGGGTGGCGCAGCGCGAGGGCTTCGACGTCCCGCACCTGTGCTACAAGGACGGCCTCGAAGCCGCGGGCAACTGCCGCGCCTGCATGGTCGAGATCCAGGGCGAGCGCGTGCTGGCCCCGTCCTGCTGCCGCTATCCCGCCGAGGGCATGCAGGTCCAGACCGAATCAGAACGCGCCCGCCGCGCCCAGCGCACCGTGCTGGAGCTGCTGCAGTCGGACATGCCGGAAGCGGAATACACGCGCCACAACGAACTCGACCAGTGGGCGACGAAGCTGGAGGTAGGCAAGCCGCGCTTTGCGCCGCGCGAGCGCGTGGCGGCTGACCTGTCGCACCCGGCCATCGCCGTCAACCTCGATGCCTGTATCCAGTGCACCCGCTGCCTGCGCGCCTGCCGTGACGAGCAGGTCAACGACGTGATCGGACTGGCCTTGCGCGGCGATCAGGCCCGCATCGTGTTCGACATGGACGACCCCATGGGCGCTTCCACCTGCGTCGCCTGCGGCGAATGCGTGCAGGCGTGCCCGACCGGCGCGCTGATGCCGGCGCGCGACGTGGCCCTGGCCGTGCCCGACAAGCAGGTCGAATCGGTGTGCCCGTACTGCGGCGTGGGCTGCCAGCTGACCTACAACGTCAAGGACAACCGCATCCTGTTCGTGGAAGGCCGCGACGGCCCCGCCAACCACCAGCGGCTGTGCGTGAAGGGCCGCTACGGCTTCGACTACGTGCAGCACCCGCAGCGGCTGACCGTGCCGCTGGTGCGCCGCGAAGGCGTGCCCAAGCGCGGTGATTTCGTCATGGATCCCGACCATGTGATGGACGTGTTCCGCGAAGCCAGCTGGGAAGAGGCGCTGGCGCTCGCCGGCGGCAGGCTCGCGCAGATCCGCGACACGCATGGCAAGCGCGCGCTGGCGGGCTTCGGCTCGGCCAAGGGCAGCAACGAAGAAGCCTACCTGTTCCAGAAGCTGGTGCGCACCGGCTTTGGCAGCAACAACGTCGACCATTGCACGCGGCTGTGCCATGCCTCGTCGGTGGCGGCGCTGCTGGAAGGCATCGGCTCGGGCGCGGTGTCGAATCCGGTGATGGATGTCGACAAGGCCGAGGTCGTGATCGTGATCGGCGCCAACCCGACCGTGAACCATCCGGTCGCGGCAAGCTGGATCAAGAACGCCGTGAAAAACGGCACCAGGCTGATCGTGGCCGATCCGCGCCGCTCCGACCTGGCGCGCTTCGCCTGGCGCTTCCTGCAGTTCAAGCCCGATGCCGACGTGGCGCTGCTCAACGCGATGATGCATGTGATCGTCAACGAGGGCCTGGTGGACCGCGATTTCATCGACAGCCGCACCATCGGCTTCGACGAACTGCAGCGCAACGTTGCCGCGTACAGTCCCGAGCTGATGGCGCCGATCTGCGGCATCGACGCCGAGATCATCCGCGAAGTCGCCCGGCTCTATGCGACCTCGAAGAGTTCGATGATTCTTTGGGGCATGGGCGTTTCGCAGCACGTGCACGGCACCGACAACGCCCGCTGCCTGATCGCCCTGGCGCTGATGACCGGCCAGATCGGACGGCCCGGCACCGGGCTGCATCCGCTGCGCGGGCAGAACAACGTGCAGGGCGCCTCCGACGCGGGGCTGATCCCGATGATGTATCCCGACTACCGGCGCGTCGACGATCCGGTGGCGATCGCCAGCTTCGAAGCGCTATGGGGCATGCCGCTGGACCGCCAGCCGGGCCTGACCGTGGTGGAGGTGATGCAGGCGATCGAGCGCGGCGAAGTGCGCGGCATGTACATCATGGGCGAAAACCCGGCGATGTCCGACCCCGACGCCGAGCATGCGCGCGAGGCGCTGGCATCGCTCGACCACCTGGTGGTGCAGGACATCTTCCTGACCGAGACGGCGTACCTGGCGGACGTGGTGCTGCCGGCATCGGCGTTCCCGGAGAAGACCGGCACCTTCACCAACACCGACCGCACGGTGCAGCTCGGGCGGCAGGCGCTCGACCCGCCGGGGCAGGCGCGGCAGGACCTGTGGATCATCCGGCAGATGGCGGCACAGCTCGGGCTGGACTGGCACTATGACAGCGTGGTGGACGTGTTCAACGAGATGCGGCAGGCAATGCCGAGCATCGGCGGCGTGACCTGGGAGCGGCTGGAGCGCGAACATGCGGTGACGTATCCGTGCAAGGAAGAGGGCGATCCGGGCGAGCCCGTGATTTTCACGGACAGCTTCCCGACCGAAAGCGGCCGTGGCCGTTTCGTGCCCGCGGACATCATTCCGGCGGCGGAGCGCCCTGATGCGGACTACCCGATGGTGCTGATCACCGGGCGCCAGCTGGAGCACTGGCATACCGGCAGCATGACGCGTCGCGCCGGCGTGCTCGATGCGATCGAGCCGGACCCGGTGGCGCTGGTGCATCCGCTGGATCTCGATGCAATGGGCGGCAAGCCCGGGGATGTGGTCACGCTATCGTCGCGCCGCGGCGAAGTCACGCTGTATGCGCGCGCCGATGCCGGCACGCCGCGCGGCGCCGTGTTCGTGCCGTTCTGCTACTACGAAGCGGCGATCAACAAGCTGACCAACGCGGCGCTGGACCCGTTCGGCAAGATTCCCGAGTTCAAGTATTGCGCGATCAGGATGACGGTGGGCGGGCAGGTGCCGGTGCAGTCGAGCTATGGGGGCGGGCAGATATTGGAGCCAGCATCCGTCTGACCGGAAGGATGGTGGTGTTTCGCATGGCAGGCGAGACACCACCTCGTTCCCGGGCTCAATAGTTCATCGTCACGTTGAGCATGGCTACCCGCGGATTGCCCACGGGCAACACGTTGTTGTTCAGGCCTCCCGCGTAGTACATCTTGTCGAACACGTTCTTGACGTTGAATGCCGCGCGCCAGTGCGATGCCACGTACCCGACGGCAAGATCGGCCACCGTGTAGCCCGGCACGGTGTAGTTGAAGCTGTAGCCGCGCTTGGCGCTCTCGCCGCGCAGGCCGGCACCGATGTACCAGCCGGCCAGCGCCCCACGCAAGCGATACTGGCTCCAGACCGAGAAGCTGTGCCGGGGCACGCTGTTCAGCGGCTTTCCGACGTTGGCGGCCGTGGTGTCCTCGGTGACTTCGCTTGCGATGTAGGCATAGGCCGCCGACACGCTAAGGCCATTGCCGAGATCCTGCGTCAGTTCCACTTCCAGCCCGCGCGAGCGCTGTTCGCCGACGGCCATGCTGAAACCCGTATTGACCGGATCGCTGCTGAGCACATTGGTGCGTGTCAGGTCGAACGCGGCCAGCGTCAGCAGGCCGGTTTTGGCGGGCATGTCGAACTTGATGCCCACTTCGTACTGGCGCCCCTTTTCTGGCTGGAATGTGGCGCCGCTGACATCGGTGCCGGCGTTCGGCAGGAACGACGTGGCGAAGCTCGCGTACGGCCGTGCCCAGTTCGTCAGCTCGTACATCACGCCCGCGCTGCCGGTGACGGCATTGTTGTCATTCACGGAACGCGACGACGCCAGCCGGTCCGACGTGCTCGTCCGCGCCGATTCGTAGCGCACGCCGCCAGTCAAGGTCCAGCGCTCTGCAAGACGGATCTGGTCGCGCAGATAGAGGCCGACCGCATCCAGCGTATCGGTCGCGTCGAGGCTATAGGCGGACGGACAGTTGATGCTGGCGCCATAGACCGGGTTGTAGACGTTCAGCGCGGCCACGCGGCACGTCTTCTGCAGGCGGTCTTCCTTCGTATGCCGGTAGTCGACGCCGAAGGTCACGCTATGGGCATGCCCCGCAAACGCAAAGGTCCGCTGCACGTTGGTGTCAACGCCGAACGAATTCCCCGAAAAGCTCTGCTGCGTGCCACTGCGGTTCATCGACTGGCTGTTGACCGCCATCGTGCCGGCCGATACCAGCGTGCCGGTCAGCGACGATGCCTGGTAGCGCAGGTTCTGGTTCAGCGTCCAGCCGGAGTCGAAGCGGTGCGTCAGCGCGTAGCCGATGCGGTTCTGCTCGCCGTCATAAGACGGGGCATTCGGTTCGCCGATGAAGCGGTTGCTCGGCACCACGCCATTGCGGTTCGGCACCAGGGTGCCGTTCACGGGCAGGCCCTGCTGGCGCACGTAGTTGCGCTGGTTGTGGCTGGCCAGGATCGTGAAGTCCGTGCGCGTGCCAAGGTCGAGCGTCAGGGACGGCGCGATCCAGCGGTTGCGATACCAGACGTAGTCGGTCGGATCGTCGCTGTTCATCATCAGCGCGTTCAGGCGGAACGCAGCCTTGCTGTCCCTGGCCAGCGGCGTACCCACGTCGACCGTCATCTGCCGGAAGCCATAGTTGCCGACGGTAAGCCCCAGTTCGCCGAACAGTTCCGCGCGCGGACGCTTGCTGACCATGTTGACCAGGCCGCCGGGCTGCACCGCGCCGAACAGTATCGAGGCCGGTCCCTTGAGCACTTCCACGCGTTCCACGCCGAACAGTTCCTGCGCCACGCGGTTGTTGCTGTCGACGAGCAGGCCGTCGGCAAAGATCGATTCCGATGCACGCTGGCCGCGGATGATGAAGTCGTCCCAGCCGCGCCTGCCATAGGCGTTGGTGACCACGCCGGCTGAATTCTGCAGCGCGTCGCTGAGGTTCTGTGCCTGCTGGCTGTCGAGCAGGTCGCGCGTGATGACGGTAATCGATTGCGCGGCGTCGGCCGCCGATTCGCCCGACTTGGTCACGCCGGCCGCCCGCCGCGTGGCGAAACCGACGTCGGTTTGCCCGTCACTGGCGGCGCTGACCGTCACGGATGGCAGCGTGGTGAGTTCGTCGGCGGCGCGGGAGACAACGGGAGGCAGGAGCAGGGAACTGGCAGCGGCGGGTATGGCAAGACGGCGGAAAAGCATGACGGCCCAGGGCGAAAGCAACGAAAGGACGAATGATAAATGAGAATAATTCGTATTTCTAGGGATTTGATCGGCTTATTGCCAATCGCGGCATGAGGATGCCGGAGTGGCGGCGACGGCCGTTTACATGGTGTCGTCGCGATCCTCGATCACCGAAATATCCCAGCAGGAAATAAACAGCGCAGCAATCAGAGGACCTATCACAAAGCCGTTGATGCCAAATACAGACATGCCGCCCAATGTTGATATCAGGACCACCCAGTCTGGCAACTTGGTGTCCTTGCCGACCAGGACAGGACGGAGCAAGTTGTCCACGGCGCCAATGACAAGGGTACCGATGGCAATGAGCGCGATTCCTTTCCAGGCAGGGCCCGCCAGCAAGAAATAAACCGCGGCCGGACCCCAGACCAGCGCGGCCCCAATGGCCGGTAGCAGGGACAGAAACGCCATCAGCGTCCCCCACAGCAACACCCCGTTGATGCCCAGCAGCAGAAAAGCCACGCCGCCCAGGATTCCCTGGACCGCGGCCACTACGACGTTACCCTTGACCGTGGCGCGGACTACGGTGGTGAATCGGCCGACCAGCCGGCGTGTGTGCGCGTCGTTCAGCGGTATCGCCTCGCGGATGCGATGGGAAATGACCGTACCATCACGCAGCAGGAAAAACACCAGATACAGCATGATGCCGATGCCGACGGCGAACTGCAGGGTGTTCTGGCCAATGGTGACAGCCTGGGCCGCCATGAACTGGCTGATCCGTGCGGCACCTTCGGTCAGTTTCGATTGCAACCCCGCTATGTCGGCTAATCCGATTTCGTTCAGCCAGTTCTCGACGGAAGCGGGCAGGGCCTGTACGGCAGTCCGAAAATACTGCCCGAAGTCCCACTGGCCAGTCTTGATCTGGTTGTAGGCATGCGCCACTTCCTGTGCGAGTGTGGCAATCATCAGGAAGACCGGAACAATGGCCAATAGCACGCAAACAAGCAGCGTCGTCAGCGCTGCGAGATTTTCCCGGTTGCCAAATCGCACCGTCAGCCTGCGTTGCATTGGATGAAACAGGATCGCCAGTATCGTGCCCCAGAGGATCGCGCTGAAGAAGGGCAGCAGTATCCAGATGAACGCAATGGTGACGGCGACCAGAAGGATGTAAAAGCCTTTCAAGTTGCGCATCGGATTGTCCATGAGTCCGGCCTGCGTACATTGCGGTAGTCGAAGCGCATTGGTGTACGTGTGCGGCCTGACGTGGGGTATGCCATGCCGGTCGCTATCCGGAGCAGATCCGTGCGCGGTCTCGAGGGGCCACGGAGGCAGCGCCCGGATTCAGGGTCGCAGAAGCACGATGCCGATGGTGCCCTGCAACTACCCGTCGAGGTCGCCAGGAGCGTTTCCAAATGAGCTTCGCTCCATGATCCGGTGATCCCTGCCGTGGATCAGCAGCTCAACCTTTGCGCGCCTGGCTTTCTCCATGCCGGTAGCGATCGCATGATCCATCGAAGTGAATCGCTGCTGGTTGCCGGAGCGTCCTTCCGCTTCGACCGCCCAGCCGTTATGGGTAGGCACGACGTGGATATTCTTGCCTGGCATGGCGCTCTCCCGGAAGTTGGCAGTATGAGTGTCTGCTCTGTCTCGCCTCCCAGGTATCGGGCGTCGTCTGACAAGGCCGTCGGATATCAGGAGGAACAACACAAGCCAGAAGCGACAACGCCCGCCAGGCACCATGGCGGGCGTGCTTCATGACGGGGACAGTGCGAAGGCGGGCTCAACTCATCTTGCCGAGGATCGCCTGCATTTCGTCGACATTGAATGCCCGCAGCGTCTGCGTGCGCACGTTGCCCAGCGCGCCGACCGCCAGGCCGAAGGCGGTCATGCTGGCATCATCCTGGGCCTCGACAGTCAGCACGATGTCGTATTTGCCCAGTGTCCAGAAGATGTCTTTCATCTGCACCCCGAAACGCGCGCCCATCTCGCGCACCGCGGCGGCGCGCTTGGTGGTGTCCTTGACGGCGCGGATGCCCTGGTCGGTGAAGCTGGCTAGCACGATGTAGCGGGTCATGGCGGGACCTCCGGTAAAGGATCGATCGAACGCCGTCCCGGCTGCGCGCACGCAAGCCATCGCCGCAAGCCGGGGCAGTGGTTCAGGACTCCCCGGCGCAGCACCGGGGTGCCTGAGCAACCCCATGCCGATGCATATCGCGCGCCAGCGGCCGTGGCGCGCCGCGTAGCGGGAGATGCCGCAGGGCCGGCCGCCGCGTGGCGGCGCGATGTGTATCAGCCCTGATACAGCGGCCCGCCTCAGTCCTGCGCCGGGCCGCTATCGCCGCCGTCCGGCGTATCCAGCGCGCGCATGTTGTCCAGCAGCTTCAGCAGGTAGTGCAGCGTATGCGTCAGGTCGTTGGTCGAGAACCCGTCCAGCGCCTGCTCGTAGTACTGCCGGATCTTCGGCTGCGCCTGGTGCAGCCACACCTCGCGGCCCGGCTCGCTCATCCGCACCAGCCGCGAGCGGCGGTCGCGCCCGTCCGGCGCCAGCGTCACGTGGCCGTCCCGTTCCATCCGGCTGACCAGGCCCGACAGATTCTGGCGGCTCACCATCAGGTAGCGCGCCAGGTCGCCGACGCTCATGCCATCGGCGGCTTCCGGACGCGACAGCGCGCCCAGCACTGCCCACTGCTGCGTCGTCAGGCCTTCGGCTTCGACCGCTCGCGACCCGGTTTTATGCAACATATTTGCGCATTGGTATAGGCGAAAGAACAGCCGGTTGGCCAGTTCCGCGCGGGCGCTGGTAGGGGGTGCGCCATTTTTGTCCGGGTTAACCATAGTCATTTCCATAGTATTGATGCCTTGCGCCAGCCGTCGACCGCTCCTATTATACGTCAATATATTTACGTAATTGACGGGGCAGGTGGCGGCGCATCGCCGGCACGATAGCACCGGAACCCTGAAAGGAGAACGGCTGTGCAAGGACTCGAAGGCAAGACGGTCATCGTGACCGGCGGTGGTGGCGGTATCGGCGGCGCAACCTGTTTGCGCTTTGCGCGCGCCGGGGCGGCGGTCGGCGTGCTCGACCTGAACCCGGAGGCAGGCGAACGCGTGGCGGCGCAGATCCGCGATGCCGGCGGCCGCGCATTGTCCGTGCGCTGCGACATTACCGATCGCGCCAGCGTCGACGCCGCGGTGGCTGCGGTGGAGCAGGAGCTGGGCCCGATCGACGTGCTGGTCAACAACGCCGGCTGGGACGTGTTCCGCCCGTTCGTCAAGACCGAGCCGGCGCAGTGGGAGCGGCTGATCGCCATCAACCTGACCGGCGCGCTGCATATGCACCACGCAGTGCTGCCCGGCATGGTGGCGCGCAAGCGCGGACGCATCGTCAATATCGCCTCCGATGCCGCGCGCGTGGGGTCTTCCGGCGAAGCGGTGTATGCCGCGTGCAAGGGCGGGCTGGTGTCGTTCTCCAAGACTATCGCGCGCGAGCATGCGCGCCACGGCATCACCGTGAACGTGGTGTGCCCGGGGCCGACCGAGACCGCGCTGTTCGAAGACTACAAGCAGGGCGCGGGCAACCCCGAAAAGCTGGTGGAAGCCTTCACCCGCTCGATCCCGCTGGGCCGCATCGGCCAGCCCGACGACCTGCCCGGCGCGGTGCTGTTCTTTGCCGGCGACGACGCGTCGTTCATCACCGGACAGGTGCTGAGCGTGTCGGGCGGCCTGACCATGAACGGCTGAGCGCAACCCATCCCGAACTGACAACGGAGACCACCATGCAATACGAAGACATCCGCTATGAAGTGCGCAACGGCGCGGCCTGGATCATCATCAACCGCCCGGAAAAGATGAACGCCTTCCGCGGCCGCACCTGCGACGAACTGATCCACGCCATCAACCGCGCCGGCTATGACCGCGAGATCGGCGCCATCGTGCTGGCAGGCGCCGGCGAGAAGGCCTTCTGCACCGGCGGCGACCAGTCCGCGCATGAAGGCCAGTACGACGGCCGCGGCACCATCGGCCTGCCGATGGAAGAGCTGCACAACGCCATCCGCGACGTGCCCAAGCCGGTGATCGCGCGCGTGCAGGGCTATGCCATCGGCGGCGGCAACGTGCTGTGCACGATCTGCGATTTCACCATCGCCTCGGACAAGGCGGTGTTCGGGCAGGTTGGCCCGCGTGTCGGCTCGGTCGATCCCGGCTATGGCACTGCGTTCCTGGCTCGCGTGGTCGGCGAGAAGAAGGCGCGCGAGATCTGGTACCTGTGCCGCCGCTATCCCGCCGCCGAGGCGCTGGCGATGGGGCTGGTCAATGCCGTGGTGCCGCACGAGCAGCTCGACGCCGAAGTGCAGAAGTGGTGCGACGAGATCCTGGAAAAGAGCCCGACCGCGATCGCCATCGCCAAGCGCTCGTTCAATATGGACACCGCGCACCAGGGCGGCATCGCCGGCATGGGCATGTACGCGCTCAAGCTCTACTACGACACCGAGGAATCGCGCGAGGGCGTGCGCGCCTTCCAGGAAAAGCGCAAGCCTGACTTCCGCAAGTACGCGAAGTGAATGGAGCCAGCGGAGACAGCCATGAATCCCTACCTTGACGAAGACCTGTCGGCGCTGGCCGAACATGCCCGCCGCTTTGCCGACGCCCGCGTCGCGCCCGGCTACCTGGAGCGCGACCGCACCCGCGTGCTCGACCGCGCGCTGATGCGAGAGATGGGCGAGATGGGCTTTATCGCGCCCGAGCTGCCGGAACAATACGGCGGGCAGGGCATGGGCTCGCTCGCGGCCGGTGTGATCCACGAAGCGGTGGCGCGCGCCGACCTGAGCCTGTCGTATATCAACCTGCTGGCCTCGCTGAACGGGCAGATCCTGGCGCATCACGCGCGGCCAGAGATCGCCGGCCCATGGCTGCAGCGCCTGACGCGCGGCGAAGCGCTGCTGGCGATCGCGCTGACCGAGCCGCGCGGCGGCTCGGACGCGGCCAGCCTGCGGCTGCGCATGGAACGCGATGGCGACCACTATGTGCTCAACGGCGAGAAGACCTCGATCTCCGCCGCCGACCAGGCCGATGCCGCGGTGGTGTTCGCACGCAGCGGTTCGGTCGAGGCGGGCGCGCGCGGCGTGTCGGCGCTGCTGGTGCCGATGGACCTCCCGGGCATCACGCGCAACCGCTTCGACTGCCACGGCCAGCGCGCCATCGGACGCGGCTCGATCTTCTTCGAGAACGTGCGCGTGCCGGCGAGCCATCTGCTCGGCAAGGAGGGCGAAGGCTTTGTGCAGGTGATGCAGGGCTTCGATTTCTCGCGCGCGCTGATCGGCCTGCAGGTGCTGGCCGTGGCGCAGGCGGCGCTGGACGAGACCTGGGCCTACGTGGCCGAGCGCCAGGCCTTCGGCAAGCCGCTGTCGGCGTTCCAGGGCGTGTCGCACCCGCTGGCAGACTTCGAGACCCAGGTGCAGGGCGCGCGCCTGCTGTGTTTGCAGACGCTGTGGCTGAAGGACCGCGGCCTGCCGCATACCGCCGAAGCCGCCATGTGCAAGTGGTGGGCGCCCAAGCTGGCGTACGACGTGGTGCACCAGTGCCTGCTGTCGTTCGGCCACGGCGGCTATGACCGCGGCGTGATGGAGCAGCGCCTGCGCGACGTGCTCGGCTTCCAGATCGGCGACGGCACCGCGCAGATCATGAAGACCATCATCGCGCGCACGCGCGCGGGGCGCGAAGCGGTACCGGCCTGACGCGCGCCCGACGCAACGACTGGCAGCACACAACAACGAGGAGACCGCCATGGATTTCGACGCCGTACTGATCGCGCCGCGCCGTGCCGCCAGCATTGCCGCCGGGCACTGGCAGGACCGTACCATCAACGACTATCTTGCCGAGTGCGTACGTGAGCGGCCCGACGCCCCCGCGTTGACCGCGCTCAGCATCGATCGTCAACACGTGACGCGCTTCACCTGGCAGCAGCTGGAGCGCATGGCCGACCGCGTGGCGGTGGGCCTTTCCCGCCTCGGCATCGTGGCCGGCGACGTGGTCTCATGCCAGCTGCCCAACGGCTGGCACCTGAGCGTGCTGTACCTGGCCTGCGCGCGCCTGGGCGCGGTGCTCAACCCGGTCATGCCGATCTTCCGCGAGCGCGAGCTGTCGTTCATGCTGGCGCACGCCCGGAGCAAGGTGGTGGTGGTGCCGAAGTTGTTCCGCGGCTTCGACCATGCGCAGATGCTGCGGGGTTTGCGTGAAGGGTTGCCTGCGCTGCGCCATATCGTCGTGGTGGATGGCGACGGCGACGACAGCTTCGAGGCGCTGCTGAGCGGCCCGTCCTGGGAAGACGCAGCCGATGCCGCCACCATCCTGCAGTGCAGCCGCCCGGGCCCGGACGACGTCACGCAGCTGATCTACACCTCCGGCACCACCGGCGAGCCCAAGGGCGTGATGCATACCGCGAACACGCTGTTCTCCAACATCGTCGCCTATGCCGGCCGGCTGCATCTCACCGGCGACGACGTGGTGCTGATGGCGTCGCCGATGGCACACCAGACCGGCTTCATGTACGGCCTGATGATGCCGGTGGTGCTGGGCGCGCATGCGGTGCTGCAGGACATCTGGGACCCGGCCCGCGCCGCCGCGCTGATCCGCGACGAGGGCGTGACCTTCACCATGGGCTCCACGCCTTTCCTCACGGACCTGGCGCGCGTGGTGGCCGAGTCCGGCGCGCCGGTGCCGAGCCTGCGCATCTTCCTGTGCGCGGGCGCGCCGATTCCGGGTGCGCTGGTCGAGCAGGCACGGCAGGCGCTGGGCGCGAAGATCGTATCGGCATGGGGCATGACCGAGAACGGCGCGGTCACCACGACGCTGCCGGAGGACAGCGACGAACGTGCGTCCACCACCGACGGCCGCCCGCTGCCCGGCGTGGCGATCCGGGTGGTCGATGGCACCGACACGGACGTGCCTGTCGGCGAGACCGGCCGGCTGCTGGTGCGCGCCTGCTCCAATTTCGGCGGCTACCTGAAGCGCCCGCAGCTGAACGGCACCGATGGCGATGGCTGGTTCGACACCGGCGACCTGGCCCGGCTCGATGCCGAGGGGTACCTGCGCATCGCCGGCCGCAGCAAGGACGTGATCATCCGCGGCGGCGAGAACATCCCCGTGCTGGAGGTCGAGACCTTGCTGTACCGCCATCCCGCGGTGGCGCAGGTGGCGATCGTCGCCTATCCCGACGAACGGCTGGGCGAGCGTGCCTGTGCCTTCGTGGTGCCGCGCGCCGGGCATGACTTCGATCACGCGGCGATGGTGGAATGGCTCAAGGGGCAGAAGATGGCGCTGCAGTACATCCCGGAAAAGCTTGTCGTGCGCGATGCGTTGCCGGCGACGCCGGCGGGGAAGATCCAGAAATTCAGGCTGCGCGATCTGTTGCGGGATGCGCTGTAGCACGATGCGCTAACCGTTGGTTTGCTCCCCTTTCCCGCTTGCGGGAGAGGGGCCGGGGGAGAGGGGCCGGGGGAGAGGGCCGGCGCGTGTCAAGCGCGCTTACCGTAACTCCCGCGTTGCCGCGCCAAGCGCCTCGCCAAACAACTCACCCACCAGATCCACCTCAGCCTCGTCAATGACCAGCGGCGGCAGGAACCGCACCGTCGCCCCATGGCGCCCGCCCAGCTCGACGATCAGCCCGCGCTGCAGGCATTCGCGCTGCATGGTACGCGCGAAGTCGCCATCGGCGGGGTACGCGCCGACCACGTCAGGGTCGGCACGCTCATCCACCAGCTCCACCCCAAGCATCAGCCCGCGCCCACGCACCTCGCCAATTGCGGCGAAGTCCGACTGCAGCTCGCGCAACCGTGTCGCGAGCCGCTGCCCCATGCCCTCGGCATGCGCCACCAGCCCTTGCGCAGCGATAGTGCGGATGGTGGCCGAGCCCGCCGCCATCGCCAGCTGGTTGCCGCGGAAGGTCCCGGCATGCGCGCCCGGCTGCCAGGCGTCGAGCGCGCCGTCGTAGATCACCACCGACATCGGCAGCCCGCCGCCGATCGCCTTGGACAGCACCAGCACGTCCGGCACGATGCCGGCATGCTCGAACGCGAAGGTGTGCCCGGTGCGGCCCAGCCCGGTCTGCACTTCGTCCAGCACCAGCGCGATGCCTCGCTCGCGCGTGATGCGGCGCAGTTCGCGCAGCCAGCGTGCCGGCGCGGGAATCACGCCGCCTTCGCCTTGCACCGCTTCTACCACCACCGCTGCCGGCGGCAACACGCCGGACTCGGGATCGGACAGCATCTGCCCGATATAGCGCAGCCCGGCATCGATGCCGGCTTCGCCGCGCAGGCCGAAGGGGCAGCGGTAGTCATACGGATAAGGCAGGAACTGCACGCTGGCGCCGAGCGCGCCCAGCGGCGCCTTGGGCCCCAGGTTGCCCATCAGCGCCAGCGTGCCGTGGGTCATGCCATGGTAGCCGCCGGCGAAGCTCAGCACGGTGTGGCGGCCGGTGGCGGTCTTGGCCAGCTTGAGCGCGGCTTCGATGCCGTCGGCACCGGTCGGGCCGCAGAACTGGATGCGCGCGCGCGCGGCGAACTCGTCCGGCAGCAGGCCGAACAGGTCGTCGATAAAGCGGTCCTTGACCGGCGTGGCCAGGTCCAGCGTATGCAGCGGCAGGCCGCTGTCGAGCGTGTCGCGTAGCGCGCGCACCACCGCCGGGTGGTTGTGGCCGAGCGCGAGCGTGCCGGCACCCGCCAGGCAGTCGATGAAGAGCTGGCCGCTGGTGTCGCGCAGGTACACGCCGTAGCCCTGTTCCAGCGCCAGCGGGATGCGGCGCGGATACGAGCGGGCGTTGGATTCGCGGGCGCACTGGCGCTGCAGGTAGGCATTGTCGTCGAGCCGGATCGGCGCTTGCCGGGCAAAGGCGCCGGCCGAGAACGGCGCGGGTTGGCCATGGGCGAGCGTGGCGAGCGAGGGAGGCGTCATGGTGTCGTTCCTAGCGGAGGGCGTTGATACAGGGGCGTTGGGGGCGTTGACTGCAAGGACTGGATCAAGGGTTGGCGCTGGCGCACCGCGGCGGGTATTGCCGTTGCACGACGCGCACCGCCGCGAGCGGCGTGGCCAGGCATGCCACATAGCGCGAACCGCCGCCGGCATCGTGCAGATACCAGACACCCGCGCCGGCGCGCGCCAGCGGCGGCACGCATCCGGCGCTGCCGGGCGGCGCCACGCGCACCGCTTGCGGCGACGCCGACAGGCCGGTGCCGAGCGCCTTGCTGCACGCTTCCTTGGCGGTCCAGAGCCGCAGGAAGCCGAGCATGGCGTGCTCCGGCTGCCGCTGCGCCAGCCCGGCAAGCCAGTGCATTTCATCGGGCGCGCAGGCGACGGCGGCGCTGTCGCGCCAGTCCGCCCAGGCCATGCCGGCACGCCAGGCTTCGATGTCGATGCCGACCGGCGCGCGCGACAGCGCGATCACCGCGCGCGCGCCGCTGTGGCTGACGTTGAAGTGCAGGGGCGGGTTCTCCGGGGCCGTGGCCAGCACGGGCTTGCCGAAGGCGTTGGCGGCCAGCGGGACGGCGGCGGGCGGCAGGGCCAGGCAGCCGCCCAGCAGCGTGCGCAAGGCCGCGCGCGCCGCGGTAAAGCGGTTGCGGTCGGCGGCCTGGCGAAACGCGGCGGCGCGGGCGTGCTCGTCAGCAGAAAGCACGGTGGGATCCACCGGCGCATCGGCCGCCACGTGCCACACGTGGATGTCGCCGTGCGACGGTGCGGCGAAGTCAGGCAAGCGCATGGCCGGCTTCTCCGCTGAGCGGCGCGGTGCCAAGCACTGCCTGAGCAACGGCATCCAGCACCGCGGGCGCCGCTTCGTGCAGGAAGAAGTGCCCACCCGCGAAGACCTGCTGGCGGCAATCGTGCAGGGTTTCGTCGCGCCAGGCTGCCAGCGTGGCGGGCGGCGCGTGGACATCGTCCTGGCCGCCCAGCACGGTGATCGGGCAGCCCAGGCGCGGGCCGCGGACGTAGCGCCAGCGCTCGCACAGCGCGATGTCGGCACGCAGCACCGGCAGGAAGAACGCCAGTGCTTCCGGGGTTTCGCGGATCTCGGCCGGCATGCCGCCCATCCCCGCGATGACGTCGGCGAAGGCGCCGTCAGGCAGCGTGCTGAACGGCGGCCGCGCCGACGGCAGCGCCGGCGCGCCACGTCCGGACACAACCAGCGCCGTGGGCGCAAGGCCGTGCACGGTTTCGAGCACGCGCGCGGTTTCGAAGCCGAGCAGGGCGCCCATGCTGTGCCCGAACAGCGCAAAGCGCGGCGCCTCGGTGCGCGCCGCGCGTGCGATCGCCGCCGCCAGCGCCGCGGCCAGTTCCTCGATCGAAGCCGCATGCGCCTCGGCCGTGCGCATGCCGCGTCCGGGCAGGCATACCGGCGCCAGCTCCACCTGCGCGGGCAGCGCGTCGCGCCACCCGTGGTACGCGGTATGGCCGGCGCCCGCATAGGGCAGGGAGTACAGGCGCACGCGCGTAGCCTCTGCATTCGTGGCATCGCCTGCCCGTCCGGGCATCACGGCAAACCAGCGCTCGCGCCCAGGCTGCGGCGCGCTCATGCGCCAGCCAGCGCGCGCTGCAGGCTGAGCGGGCGCATGTCGGTCCAGACCGTGTCGATATGGGTCAGGCACTCGTCGCGATTGCCCTGGAATCCGGTGCTTTTCCATCCTGCCGGGACGGGCTTGTAGTCGGGCCAGATCGAGTACTGGCCTTCTTCATTGCGGACGACGTGGAAACGCGTGTCGGGGTGGTCCCAGCTCATGGCAATGCTCCTTCTGGTGGTGTGGAAACGCCATCGCGGCGCAGGCAAGCAAGTCCGCCGCGATGGCGTCGCGAACGTTCGCGATGATTCGTCGGTCCATATCGTAAATGATAATGATTTGTATTTCCATTCGTAAATTATTCCGCTACACTCGCTTCACACTTTCAATGTGCAGACATGGTTCGCGAGGCTGCCCCCGTTGGCCTCCATTGACTCCCAGGCCGCAACCGGCCTCGCGAACGCACCCGTAGAGGCAACAGGGATATGGACACGACCAGTACCATCGCCGACCTCAGGGCGGACCACCGCGCCGCTGCCGGCGTGGCTACCGCCGCAACCTCAGCCACCTCGGCAAGCAACGCCGGGGCAGGCGGACTGCGTATCGCCCCGCTGTCCGCGCAAGGCGCGCTGCCGCTGGTGGTCAAGCCGGACGGCGGCACCGACTGGCGCGGCCAGTTCCATGCCATGGCGGCGATTGCCGCCGAGCAGTTGCCGCGCGTCGGCGGCGTGCTGTTCCGTGGCTTTCATTTCGATGACGACACCGCGTTCCGCGCCTTCGCCAGCGCCTTCGGCCATCCGCTGCTGAGCTACGAGTTCGGCTCCACGCCGCGCTCGCAGGTCAGGGAGGGCGTCTACACCTCGACCGAATACCCGGCGCACCAGGTGATCCCGCTGCATAACGAGCAGTCGTACACGCTGCAGTGGCCGATGAAGATCTGGTTCCACTGCGTGCAGCCGAGCGAATCCGGCGGCGAAACGCCGATCGCCGACAGCCGCCTGGTCTACCAGCGCCTCGACCCAGCCATCCGCGAGCGCTTTGCGCAACGCCGGCTGATGTACGTACGCAACTACGGCAACGGCCTCGACCTGAGCTGGCAGCGCGCCTTCAACACCGAAGACCGCGCGCAGGTGGAGCGCTTCTGCCGCGCGCAGCGGATCGAGTTCGAATGGAAGCCCGACGGCGAGCTGCGCACGCGCCAGCTGTGCCAGGCGGTCGCGCGCCATCCCGTGACCGGCGAGATGGTGTGGTTCAACCAGGCCCACCTGTTCCATGTTTCCAACCTGGCGCCGCACGTGCGCGAGACCTTGCTGGACGTGGTCGGCAGCGTCGACGAACTGCCGCGCAACGTCGTCTACGGCGACGGCGCACCGCTGGAAGACGATGCGCTGGCCTCGATCCGCGCCACGCTGGACCAATGCACGGTGCGCTTTCCCTGGCAGCAGGGCGACGTGCTGATGCTCGACAACATGCTCGCCGCCCACGGGCGCGGCACCTTCACCGGCGCGCGCCGCGTGATCGTCGCCATGGCCGAGCCCGCGCCGCCCGGACTGGGGTGAGGCGCGTTTCCCGTCTGATCACTCCTGGCCGGGCTGGCTGCGCCTGCCCGGCGGGGACCTGTCATCTCCAACGCTTTCGCCATGTCGTCTTCCGAAGCTCCCTTGCCGGCCGAAACTGGCGCCCTTATGCGAACCCTGCGCGCCGAAGGCGTGCGCCTGCGCCTGCATGACGGGCGCTGGCGCGTGGCTGGCGACAGCGCGGCCGGCACCGATGCGCAGCAGGCCGCGGCCGGGCTGCTGGCAACCCGCGCCGCCGAGGCCGATGCGTGGCTGGCCGCGCATCCCGGCTACTTCGACCGCTATCCCGCCGGCCCCGGCCAGCTCGCGCTGCTGGCGTTTCATCGCCGCCATCCGCACAGCGCCGCCTACAACATGGTGTTCGCGATCGAGGTGCCGGCTGGCCTGCGCTTTGAGCTGCTCGAACAGGCGGTGCGCCACGTGGTGGACTGCCATGAGGCGCTGCATAGCGGCTTTATCGAGGAAGACGGCGAGATCGTGATGGCACGCCCCGCGGGCTTTGCCGCGGAGGTGTCGCTGACGCGTGCCGACGGCCTCGATGAAGCGGGCCTGCACGCCTGGTTCGAGCGCGAAGCCGACGAACCGTTCGACCCCGATGCGGGGCAGGTCTGCCGTTTCCGCTTCCTCGTCTCGCGCCAGCCGGGCGGCGCCGACCGCATGTGGATGTGCGCGGGCATGCACCATATCGCCGGCGACTACCTCGGGTTCGAGCTGGTCTGCGACCAGATCTTCGCCACCTACGAGGCGCTGTGCGCCGGCGCAGCGCCGATGGCGTCGCAAAGCGGCCGCTACCGCGACTGGCTTGCGCGCCAGCGGCAACTGCTGGCAGGCCCGCGCGGCGCTTCGCTGCGCGCGTACTGGGAAGGCGTGCTTGAAGACGCGCCCGCGGCGCCGGCGATGCCCGGCACGCTGGACGCGGAATCGCGCCACCGCGGCGCCGAACTCGAATTCCGCCTCACGCCGCAGCAGACGGCAGGCCTGCGCGAGCTGGCAACGCAGCTGGAAGTCAGCCTCTTCGTGGTGATGCTGGCGCTGTTCAAGACGGTCGTGCACCGCGCCAGTGGCGAGGACGATTTCCTGATCGGCACGCCGACGGCGGGCCGATCAGGCGCACAGTCCGCCGACCTGATCGGCTTTACGCTGAACACGGTGCCGCTGCGCGCAGACTTCTCCGCCAATCCGGCCTTTGCCGCGGTGGTGCGCGACTGCGCCCGGCAGATGCGCGGCGCGCTGCGCCACCAGCAATATCCGCTGGCGCGCATGGGCGGGGAGGGGCCGCTGTTCCGGCATATGACCACCTTCGTGCCGGTGGGGCCGCGCAACGTGCTGGGCCGCTACCTGGTGCGCGAATACCTCGCCACCCAGCGCGGCGCAGCCAACGACATGAACCTGCGCTGGCAGGACGAGGGCGATCGCCTGCGCGGGCAATGGCGCTATGACGCCGACCGGTTCGACGCGCAGTCCGTCCAGCGCCTGATCGCCACGCTGCGCGCTGCGGTGGATGCTGTGCTCGACAACGCCGACGCGCGTGTCGGGGACCTGCCGCTGTATGAGGCGGCGGTGCTCTCCGATATGCGCGCTGGCCGCATCGAGCGGCACGCCACCGCGCTGGCGGCCTTCGAGGCCGGCGTGCGCGCGCATCCCGGGCGGCTCGCCGTCGATGCCGCCGATGCGCAATGCAGCTACGCCGCGCTCGATCGCGCCGCGACCGCGCTCGCCGCAAGCCTGCGCGACGGTGGCGTCCGGCCCGGCGATGTGGTCGGCCTGCTGCTGCCGCGCGGCGCGCGCATGGCTGCCGCCATGCTTGGCGCATGGAAGGCCGGCGCCGCCTTCCTGTGCCTGGACGCCGGCATGCCCGCCGCGCGGCTGGCGCAACTGGCCGCCGATGCGTGCCTTGCCGCCGTGGTGGGCGAGGGCGAGCGGCCGCAGTGGCTGGCGCAATCCACGCCGGGCGCAGCCTGGCATGTGTCCTCGCTCGCGAGCGAGGACACAACCGGCGCTGCCGCATGGCCCGCCGCCGCTCCGGCACAGCCCGCCTACCTGATCTACACCTCCGGCTCGACCGGCACGCCCAAGGCCGTGGTGGTCACGCAAGGCAACCTCGCGCATTACGCCGCCGGCGTGCTGCGCGCGCTGGCGCTGCCGGCAGGGTCGTCGCTGGCGTCGCTGTCCTCGGTGACGGCCGACCTCGGCCACACCGCATGGTTCGGCGCGCTGCTCGGCGGCCACACGCTGCGCGTGCTGGACGACGCGCTGGCGGAAGACCCCGAAGCGCTTGCCGAAGCCCTGGCAGCGCGGCCGGTCGATTGCCTGAAGATCGTCCCGACGCACCTGCGCGCGCTGCTGGCGGTGGCCGATCCCGTGCGGCTGGTGCCGCGCCAGTGCCTGGTGTTCGGCGGCGAGGCGCTCGACGCGGCGCTGGTGGCGCGCGTGCAGGCGCTGCGCCCGGCATGCCGCGTGGTCAATCACTACGGCCCCACAGAAGCCACGGTGGGGTGCCTGACGCATGCGGTGCCTGACGCCGCTGTGGCGGGTCCAATTCCCGTCGGCCAGCCGCTTGCCGGCGTCAGCGCCTGCGTGCTCGACCGCCACCTGAACCGCGTGCCGCGTGGCGCGGTGGGCGAGCTCTATATCGGCGGCGCCGGCGTCGCCAGCGGCTACCTGCGCCGCCCCGCGCTGACCGCCGAGCGTTTTGTGCCGGACCCGTTCCAGCCGGGCGGCCGCTTGTACCGGACCGGCGACCGCGTACGCATGGACGAAGACGGCGCCATCGTCTTCCTCGGCCGCGCCGACGCACAGGTCAAGATCCGCGGCTTCCGCGTCGAGCCGGGCGAAGTCGAAGCATGGCTGCGCCAGGCGCCGGGCGTGCGCGATGCCATGGTGCTGGCGCTGCCGTCGCCGGCGGGCGAGGGGCTGCGGCTGGTCGCCTACCTGGTGGCCGACGCCGGCCTGGATCTCGATACCCTGCGCACCACCATGTCCGCCGCGTTGCCGGCGCCGATGCTGCCTGCCGCGTTCATTGCGTGCGACGCCTTCGCGCGGCTGCGCAACGGCAAGGTCGATCGCAAGGCGCTACCACCCGTGCCCGGCGAGGCCGTGGCGCCGGCGCAACCGGCACCGGGCGACGAGACCGAGGCGACGCTGGCGCGCCTGTGGGCAGGCGTGCTCGGACGCGAAAGCGTGGGCGCCGACGGCAACTTCTTCGCGCTCGGCGGCGATTCCATTCTTGGACTGCAACTGGTCGCGCAGGCGCGCAAGGCGGGCCTGCCTCTGACGCCCAGGCTGCTGTTCGCGCATCCCACGCCGGCGGCGCTGGCTGCCGTGCTGCGTGCGAACGCGGCGCCAGCCGCCGCACAGGCGGCCGCCATCGAACAGATGCTGGCGGGATTGTGGCGCGAAATCCTGCAACGCGAGCAGATCGACCGCGATGCGGATTTCTTCGCGCTCGGCGGCGATTCCATCCTGGCGCTGCAGATCGTCGCCAGGGCGCGCGCGCAGCAGCTGGTGCTCGCGCCCAGGGACCTGTTCGCGCACCCGACGCTGGCACGCCTGGCGGTCCATCTCGCCGCGCGCGAGAAAACTGCCAGTGCAGCCGCAACGCCAGCGGCTGCGCAGCCCTTTGCGCTGAGCGGCTGCGACACGCAGGCGCTGGAGCGTCTGCGCAGCCGAGCGGGCGACATCGAAGATGCCTATCCGCTGTCGCCCCTGCAGGAAGGCCTGCTGTTCCACCACCTGCGCGATGGCGGCAACGGTGCCTACGTCAACCAGCTGGTGCTGCAGGTCGAGGGTCCGCTCGACACCGAACGCATGGCCGCCGCCTGGCAGGCGCTGCTGGACGACCACCCGATCTTGCGTACCACCTTTGCCGCGGCAGGCGAAGCGGGCGGCGACCGCGCGCTGCAATGCGTGCATGCGCGCGCAAAGCTACCCGTGACAGTGGAAGACTGGCGCGGGGCCGGCGCGCAGGCGGCGCGGCTGGCGGAGTGGTGCCATGCCGACCGCTCGCGCGGCTTCGATCCCACCGAGCTGCCGCTGATGCGGCTGGCGCTGCTGCGCACCGGCGACGCGGGCTGGTGGCTGGTCTGGAGCCGGCACCACCTGATCGTCGACGGCTGGGGCTCGGTGCAGCTGCTCGACGAGGCGCTGGCCCGCTATGCCGATCCGGCACATGCCCCGACGCCGCGCCGGCCGTACCGCGACTACATCGCCTGGCTCGCGGCACAGCCCGCATCCGCGCGGCAGGCCTTCTGGCGCGCTGCATTCGCCGGCCTGGCCGGCCCGACAGTGCTGCCGGGCATCGCACCCGCCAGCGCCCACGGGAAAACCGCGCCGCTTTGCCGCGACCTGATCCTGCCGGCCGGCCTCGACGCCAGCCTGCGCGCGCTGGCCGCGGCGCACCGCGTCACGCTCAACACCGTGATGCAGGCCGCGTGGGGCATCGTGCTGTCGCGCCACGCCGGCAGCGACGATATCGTCTTCGGCGTGACCTCGGCCGGCCGCCCCGCGGGCCTGGAAGGCGCCGAGCGCATGCTGGGCGTGTTCATCAACACGCTGCCGTTGCGGCTGCGTCCGCAAGGCGCGCTGGCGGTGGCGGACTACCTGCAGGCGACCCAGCACGCCGCCGTGGCGATGCGCGAGTTCGAGCACGCCGCGCTCGCGGAGATCCAGGCTGAGTCCGGCATCGGCGGAGCCCTGTTCGATACGCTGATGGTGTTCCAGAACCTGCCCGACCTGGGCGACCGCGCGCGCGAGGTGGCCGGCCTGCGCCTGCGCCAGCATGACAACATCGAGCAGACCCACTACGGCCTGACGCTGGAGGTCATGCCCGACAGCCGCTTCACCATCCGCTTCACCTGCGATGCCTCGCGTGTGCAGGCGCACCGGCTGGCGCAATGGATGGACGCCTACGCCGCCGTGCTGGCGTCGCTGGCCGCCGGCATCGCGCACGTGGGCGCCGCCGACATGCTCGATGGCGCCACGCGCGCCAGGCTGCAGGCATGGAGCGCGAGCGACGACACCAGCGTGACGCTTGCCGCCTTGCAGGACGACTACGTGCGGCGGGTCGCGCGCCAGGTGGCTGCGCATCCGCGGCGTGTGCTGGCCCGCTGCGGCGCCGGGACGCTGACCTATGGCGACTGGTGGGAGCGCGCCGGCCGCGTCGCCAGCGGCCTGCGCGCCGCCGGCGTGCGCCCGGACGATCTCATCGCGGTGCTGCTGCCGCGCGGGCTGGACTGGCTGGTCGCGCTGGCCGGCATCCTGCGCGCCGGCGCGGCGTGGGTGCCGCTCGATGTCAGCCATCCCGCGGCACGCTGGCAGCAGGTGCTGGCGCAGGCCAAGGCAGCACAGGTCCTGACGGATGCATCCGGCGTGGCCGCGCTGGCCGCCGCCGGCATTGCCGGCGCCACGACGCTGCCCGCATTGGAAGCCGGGGCGGCGCCTGCGCCCGACCTGCCCGCGCATCCCGCGCAGCTCGCGTACGTGCTGTTCACCTCCGGCTCGACCGGCGTGCCCAAGGGCGCGATGGTCACGCGCACCGGCATGCTCAACAACATGCTGGCCAAGGCCGTGCCGCTGGGGCTGGGCGAGGGCGACGTGATCGCCCAGACCGCGCCGCCTTGCTTCGACATCTCGGTCTGGCAGGCGCTGGCCGCGCCGGTGTTCGGCGCAGGCGTGGAGATCATCGGCGACGACGTGGTGCGCGATCCGGCCGCACTCACCGCACTGCTGGCGCAGCGTGGCGTGACGCTGTTCGAGCCGGTGCCGTCGCTACTGCAGGCCATGCTCGACTGCCAGGACGCCGAGGGCCGCGCGGCGCCGCTGCCCGCGCTGCGCTGGGTGTTGCCTACCGGCGAGGCGCTGCCGCCTGCCACCGCGCATGCCTGGCTGCGCCGCTATCCGGGCGTGCCGATGATGAACGCCTACGGGCCGGCGGAATGCTCGGATGACGTGGCGTTCCACCCCCTGCGCGCCGGCGCGCTGGCGCAGGCGGCACAAGCCACCGATACCGTGCCGATCGGCCGCCCCACCGCCAATGCCGTGCTGCAGGTGCTCGATGCCGACGGCAATCTTGCCGCGCCCGGCATGGTGGGCGAGATCGCGGTGGCCGGTGCCGGCGTCGGCCGCGGCTATCTGGCCGACCCGCGCCGCACCGCGGCGGCCTTTGTGCCCGATCCGACCGGCGCGCCGGGCAGCCGCCGCTACCTGACCGGCGACCTCGGCCGCTGGCGCGAAGACGGCGTGCTCGAATACATCGGCCGCAAGGACTTCCAGGTCAAGCTGCGCGGCTACCGCATCGAGCTGGGGGAGATCGAAGCCGTGCTCGCCGCGCATCCGGCGGTGCGCCACGCGCTGGTGACGGTGCACCGTGCCGCCGGCACCGAATGGCTGACCGCGTACTGGCAGCCCCAAGCCGGCCGCGCGCAGTCCGCGCATGGCGTCCTGGAAGCCGAGTTGTCTGCCAGCGTCGCCGCGCGGTTGCCCGCGTACATGGTGCCGTCCGCATGGGTGTGCATGCCGTCGTGGCCGCTCAATGCGAACGGCAAGATCGACCGCAAGGCGCTGCCCGCGCCGCAGGTCGTGGCGCAGGAGGGCGCACCGCCTGCCACGCCCGCCGAGCAAACCGTCGCCGGCATCTGGGAAGCGCTGCTGCCGGGCGCGCGCGTCGGCCGCGACAGCGATTTCTTCCGCCTGGGCGGCCATTCGCTGATCGCCACGCGCGTGGTGGCGCGGCTGCGCGCCGCCGGCCATGCGCAGGCCACGCTGCGCGATGTCTTCGAGGCGCCGGTGCTGCGCGACTTCGCCGCACGGCTGGATGGCGCCACGCCAGCGGTGGTGATGCCCGCGCTGGTTCCAGTACCGCGCTCCGCGCGCATGCCGGTGTCGCTGGCGCAGCAGCGGCTGTGGCTGGTCGAACGCCTGCAGGGCAACGCCGCAGCGGCCTACAACATGGCCGGGGCGCTGCGCCTGCGCGGGCCGCTGGACCTGGCCGCGCTGCGCCAGGCGCTGGCAGCGGTGGCGGCGCGCCACGAGATCCTGCGGACCGCCTATCCCGACGACGATGGCGAGCCCTACGCACGCATCGATGCCGCCGCCGACATCGGCCTGCCCCTGATCGACCTGCAGGCGCTTGCGCCCGAAGCGCGCGAAGCGGCACTGCGCGAGGCCATGCGGGAGCACGCAGCGCGCCCGTTCGACCTCGGCCACGCGCCGCTGTGGCGCACCACGCTGCTGCGCTGCGCGCCGCGGGAACACGTGCTGCTGGTCGCCATGCACCATCTGGTGTCGGACGGCTGGTCGGTCGGCCTGCTGGTCAACGAGATCACCCGCGGCTACCGGCACGCGCTGGCGCCGGAACAGCTCGCGCCGCTGCCGCCGCTGGCGCTGCAATACGCCGACTATGCCGCGTGGCAACGCGACTGGCTGCGCGGCGCCGCGCTGGAGCGGCTCACCGCTTACTGGCGCGGCGCGCTTGCCGGCGCACCGGCGGCGCTGGCATTGCCGGCCGACCACGCCCGCCCGCCAGTGGCGCGCATGGAAGGCGACGCCGTCGCGCTGCGGATCGACGGCGGGCGCATGGCGCAGGTGCATGCGCTGGCGCGCGCCGAGCAGGTCACGCCTTTCATCGTGCTGCTGGCGAGCTTCCAGTGCTGGCTGCACCGCGCGACCGGCATGGACGACCTGTTGCTCGGCACCGACGTCGCCGGCCGGCACGACGCCGCGCTCGAGCCGCTGATCGGCTTCTTCGTCAACGTGCTGCCGCTGCGCTCGCGCCGCATCGCCGGCGCCAGCTTCCGCGACGTGCTGGCGGCATGCCGGCGCGACGTGCTGGCCGCGTTCGAGCATGAGGGCTTGCCGTTCGACCGCATCGTCGAGGCGGCGGGCGTGCAGCGCGACCGCAGCCGCAACCCGCTGGTGCAGGCGCTGTTTGTGCTGCAGAACACGCCGGCCGGACAGTTGGGCATGCCTGGCGTGGAGGCCGGCATGCTGCCGCCCATCGAGCGCACGTCGAAGTTCGACATGGCGCTGTTCCTGGAGCCCGAGAGCGAACAGGAAGCGGCGCCGCTGCGCGGCGACTGGGTCTTTGCCAGCGCGCTGTTCGAATCCGCCACCGTGGCGCGCTTTGCCGCCGAATGGCTGGCCACGCTGGCAGCGCTGCTGCGCGCGCCGGACCAGCCCGCCGACCGCGTCAGCGCACACGCCCCGGGCGCCGCGCGCCTGTCCCAACCGAAACCCGAGGAGTCCCGAACCATGGAAACCAGCCAACGCATGGCGGCCAAGCTCGACCAGCTCAAGTCGCTGGCCCGGCCGCGCCCGGCTGCGGCCGCTGTGCCAGAGGCGGCCGTTGCCGACCCCGCCAGCCAGGTGCGGCTGCGCCCGCTGCGCGCAGGCGAAGTCTTCCCCATCGTGATCGAGCCGGTAGTGCCGGGCCTGGACCCGGTGGCGTGGGCCGCGCGCTCGCGCGAGCTGGTCGGCGAGACGCTGCACCGGCACGCCGGCATTGTCTTCCGCGGCTTCGACCTGCCCAACCCGCAGGCCTTCGAAGCCTTCGCCGAAGCCATGCACCCGGGCCTGTATGGCAGCTACGGCGACCTGCCCAAGAAGGAGGGCGGGCGCAACACCTACCGCTCCACGCCTTACCCCGAGCGCCAGATGATCCTGTACCACAACGAAAGCGCGCACCTCGAGCGCTGGCCGCGCAAGCAGTGGTTCTTCTGCGAGCTGCCCTCTGCCGTGGGCGGCGCCACGCCGATCGTCGACTGCCGCGAACTGCTGCGCCGCCTGCCGCCCGCGCTGGCCGAGGAGTTCGCCAGCAAGCAGCTGATGTACGTGCGCACCTTCACGCCGCGGCTGGACGTGGACTGGCGCGACTTCTACAAGACCGGGGACCGCGCCGAGGTCGAGGCGCGCTGCCGCGCCGCCGGCATCGACTGCCGCTGGCTGGACGGCGACGTGTTGCAGACGCGCACCGTATGCCCGGCCATCGTCAGCCACCCGGTCACCGGCGAGCGCAGCTTCTTCAACCAGGTGCAACTGCACCACGTCTCGTGCCTGGAGGCCGACGTGCGCGAAGACCTGCTCGAGATGGTCGGCCTGGAGCGCATGCCGCGCCACGTGATGTTCGGCGACGGCACGCCGATTCCCGACGAGGCCATGGCGCTGATCGGCGAGCTGTATGAAGCCTGCGCCGTGCGCTTCGACTGGCAGCGCGGCGATGTGGTGATGCTTGACAACATGCTGGCCGCGCATGCGCGCGATCCCTATGAAGGCCCGCGCAAGATCGTGGTGGCGATGGGCGACATGTTCGACCGCAAGCAGCCGGACGCCCAGCTTGTCGCCGCGCGCCCGCAGGAGAACGTGGATGCCTGAGATGCACGACGCCTGGAGTCCGACTCCCGAACAACAGGCCGCCTGGCGGCAATGGCGCAATGCGCCCGCGCCGCACGCGCACGTGGCGCGCATCGCGCTGGCTTGCCAGCCAGAGCCAGCCGCGGTGGACGCCGCGCTGGCCGTGCTGCGCAAACGCCATGACGTGCTGTGCATGGCTTATATCGACGATGGCAGCCAGCCGGTGGCATGCGTGCCGCAGGGCGCCAACGGCGCGGCCACCATCATCGTCGCGGACGGCGACGCGCTGGCGCTGCCGGCGCTCGATCCGGCGCGGGGCGACGTGCTGCGCGCCTGCCTGTGCCCGCTGGCCAGCGGCGGTGCCACGCTGTGGCTGCTGGCCAGCCCGCTGGCGGCAGACCGAAGCAGCGTGCTGCGCCTCGCCGAAGCCCTGCGCGCCGCCCTGGAAACCACCGCCGCGGACGACGCCGAGCCGCCGCTGCAATACGCCCAGTATGCCGACTGGCAGGCGGGCGCGTGCCTGGGCGAGGACGGTACCGGCGACGCCGGCCGCCGCTACTGGCAAGCTCAGGCGGCCGGGCTGCCCGCGCCGCTGCGCTTGCCCGACGCGCTCGCTGCCTCAGCCACGCCCGCCGAAAGCTGGCGCCACACGCTGCACGCCGCGCACCGCCAGGCGCTGGACGCGACCGCGCGCCAGCTCGGCAGCACGCCCGAGCGCGTGCTGCACGCCGCATGGTGGAGCATGCTGGCGCGCCTGTGCGCGCAGCCGGCATTCAGCGCCACATGGCTGCACGACTGCCGCCGCGATTACGGCGTGATGGCCGGCGCCGCCGGCGTGTTCGTCAAGGCGCTGCCGCTTGGCGTGCAATGGGATGACGAAGCCAGCCTGCGCAGCCACTGGCAGGCGTGGCTGTCGACGCTGGATGGCCACGCCGCGTGGCAGGAAGCGTGGCTGCCCGGTGATGCCGGCCCGCGCATCGGGTTTGCGGTATCGCCATTGCCCGCCGACGGGATCGCGCTGGCCAGTCCGGCGTGGCCGGGCTTCGATTTGGTGTGCGAGGCACTGGACGACGGTCAGGGCATGGCCGCGCTGGCGCTGCATGCGCAAGCCGGCGCGCTGCATCCGCGCGTGGCGCCATGGCTGCTGTCCCATCTCGCCGCGCTGATCGGCGCGCTGCCCGCCGCACTGGATGCGCCGCTGCCGTCGCTGTGGTGGCCGTCCGACGATACCTTGCGCGTGCCGCAATGCTGGACCGGCGACATGCCGGCAGCGGGGGGCGACTCGCTGCTGCACCGCATCGCAGAGCATGCACGCAACACGCCGGCGGCGCCCGCGCTGGATGCCGCCGATCTCGCACTCGACTATGCCGGCCTGCAGCGCACGGTGCACGCCGCCGCGCAACGGCTGCGCGCGCTCGGCGTCGGCCCCGGCACGCGCGTGGCGCTGGCATTGCCGCGCAGTGGCGCGCTGGTGGCCAGCCTGCTGGCGGTATGGGCCGCCGGCGGCGCCTATGTACCGCTCGATCCGGCCTGGCCGCAGGCGCGGCGCCGCAGCGTGCTGGCGCAGGCAGCGCCGGTGCTGACGATCGCGCAGCAGGCGTCGGCGGACGACGAGACCGTGGTCAGTGCCGATGCGTTGCTGGCCACGGCGGCGTCAGCAGCAGAGGCTGCGGTCACTGTCGATCCTGGTGCCGCCGCCTACGTGCTGTTCACTTCCGGCTCCACCGGCGAACCCAAGGGCGTGGTGATTGGCCACGCGCAGATCAGCCACTACACCGCGGCGGCTTGCGATGCGCTGTCGCTGTCGTCGTGCCAGCGCTTCGGCCTGACGTCGTCGGTAGCCGCGGACCTCGGCAACACCACGCTGTTCGCCGCGCTGTGGCAGGGGCGCTGCCTGGTGGTGGCCGGCGATGACGACATGGCCCACCCCGCGGCCTTTGCCCGCTACCTGCGCGGCCGCGCGGTCGATGCCATCAAGATCGTGCCGTCGCACCTGGCGGCGCTGCTGGAAACGGAAGCGCCCGCGGTGCCGGCCACCGTCATCCTTGGCGGCGAGCCGCTGCCGGCCAGCCTGGTCGGCACGCTGCGCCGCCACGCGCCCGGCTGCCGCATCTTCAACCACTACGGCCCGACCGAAACCACCATCGGCGTGATGGTCCATGCGCTGGGCGCAGACATGCCGGCTTGGGCAGCCGGCAACGCACCGCTTAGCCGCGCGCTGGGTGCGACCCGCGTGCGCCTGCTCGACGATGCGCTGCGGCCGGTGCCGGCCGGTGTAGCCGGGCAGCTTTACGTCGGCGGCCCGCAACTCGCACACGGCTACTTGGGCCGGGCGGACCTCGATGCGGCGGCGTTCGTCGACGATCCCTTCGTTGCCGGCGAACGGCTGTACCGCACCGGCGATCTCGCGCGCGCCACGCCCGCCGGGCTGCAACTGCTGGGCCGCGCCGACCAGCAGGTCAAGATCCGCGGCATCCGCGTCGAGCCCGCGGAGGTCGAAGCCGCGCTGCTGGCGCAGCCGGCGGTCGCGCAGGCAGCGGTGTGCGCAGTGGCGGGACCCGGCGGCGAGGCTGTGCTGTGTGCCTTGCTCGTGCCGGCAGCCGGCAGCGGCATCGACGCCGCCGCGCTGCGCCACACGCTGGCCGCGATGCTGCCTGACGCGATGGTGCCGGCGCGCTTCGTCCCGCTGCCCGCGCTGCCGCGCCTGCCCAATGGCAAGACCGACCGCGTCGCGCTGCGCGGACTGGTTCCCGCCGACAGTGCGCCAGCTCCGGTCGCAGCGCCGGCATCGGACGCGGTGGAAGCCCTGGTGTGCGCGTTGATGGCCGGGTTGCTGGAACAGGGCCAGGTCGACCCGCATGCCGATTTCTTTGCCCTCGGCGGCCATTCGCTGCTGGTGATCAAGCTGGTCGCGCGGCTGCGCCGCCGGCTGCAGGTGGAGATTGCCCCCGGCCTGTTGTTCGACCATCCGACCGCGCATGCGCTGGCCGCTGCCGTCAGGCAGGAAGCTGCGGACGATGACCTCGACAAGCTGGCGCACATGGCACTGGCCGCTGCTGCACCGCATGCGCAGGCCGTGGTGCCGGCGTAATCGCTCCCTGAAATCCATTGACAGGTCCCGCCCCCATGTCAGACGCATTGAGTACCGCGCACGCGCAAGTCGCCGCGCAAGTCGCCGAGCGCTTCGCCCGGCTGGAGCCGGCGCAGCGCGCCGCCTTCCTGGCCGCGCTGCACGGCAAAGGCGTGGCGTTTTCCACGCTGCCCATCGTGCCCGCGCCGCGCACTGGCGCGCTGCCGCTGTCGTACGCGCAGCAGCGCCTGTGGTTCCTGCAGCAGCTTGAGCCCGCCAGCACCGCCTATCACATGCCGGGGGTGTACCGGCTCGAAGGCCCGCTCGACGCCGCGGCGCTGCGCCGCGCGTTCGCGCAGGTCGGCGCGCGCCATGAAGTGCTGCGCACCACGTATCCGATCGATGCTGCCGGTGTCGCCTGCCAGCAGGTGCATGAAGACCTGCCACCGGCCTTTGATGCCATAGACGCCATCGACGCCGATCCGGACGGCCTCGACGCCACCGTCGCGCGCGTAGTCCATGAGCCGTTCGATCTCGCCGCCGGACCGCTGTGGCGTGTCGCGCTGATCCGCGAGAGCGCGCAGTCGCACGTGCTGGTGGTGGTGCTGCACCATATCGTCGCCGACGGCGCGTCGATCGTCCGCCTCGTCGCCGAACTGGCCGCCTGCTATGCCGGCACTCAAGCCGGCACGCAAGCCGGCCTGCCGCCATTGCCGGTCCAGTACGCCGACTATGCCGCCTGGCAGCGCAACTGGATGGAGGCCGGCGAGGCCGAGCGCCTGCTCGGCTACTGGCGCGAACGCCTGGGCGACAGCGCGGGCGCGGCGCTCGACCTGCCCGCCGACCGCCCGCGCCGCGCCGCGCGCAGCGGCGAGGGCGCCGAGCACGTGTTCACCATCCCCGCCGCCGTGGCCGCAACGTTGCGCGCGCTTGCCGCCTCGCGCCATGCAACGCTGAACATGGCCCTGCTGGCCGCCTACGCGGTGCTGCTGGGCCGCTATACCGGCCAGTCCGACCTGCGCATCGGCGTGCCGGTGGCGAACCGCCAGCGCAGCGAGACCGGGGCGCTGATCGGCTGCTTCGTCAACATGCAGGTGATGCGGGCGGAGGTCGACCCGGAGCAGCCGTTCGCCGACCTGCTGGCGCGGCTCGCCGCGCAGGCCGCCGCGGACCAGGAGCACCAGTCGCTGCCGTTCGACCTGCTGGTCGAGGCGCTGCAGCCCGACCGCAGTCTCGGCCAGCCCGCATTGTTCAACGTCACCTTCGACCATCGCACCGCCAGCGCGGCGGCTCTGCCGCAACTGGCGGGGCTGCGCGTGACGCCGCTGGAACTGCCGGTCACCACCGCGCGCTTCGAGCTGAGCCTGGCCACGGCCGAGCTGGCCGATGGCAGCCTGTGCGGCCGCATCGCCTACGCCGCCGACCTGTTCGATGCCGCCACGGTCGCGCGCATGGCGGGGCATTATGTGCGCCTGCTGCAGGCCTTCGCGGCCGATCCTGCGACCACGCCCGGCACCGCGGTGCTGCTCGCCGACGCCGAGCGCGCCGCGCTGGCACGCTGGAGCCAGCCCGACTGCCCGGCAACGCCGTTCGTGGCCGTGCATGCGCAGGTGGCCGCGCACGCGCGCCGCGCGCCCGCTGCGCCAGCAGTGCTGTATGGCGACGACGTCCTGACTTATGGCGAGTTTGAACGCCAGGCCAACCGGCTTGCGCACCGGCTGATCGCGCAAGGCATCGGTGCCGAATGCCGCGTCGGCGTGGCGCTGAACCGTTCACCGCGCATGCTGGTGGCGCTGATGGCGGTGCTCAAGGCCGGCGCCTGCTTCGTGCCGTTCGATCCCGCCTATCCGGCACGGCGCCTGCTCGACATGCAGCAAGACGCTGCGCCGCGGCTGCTGCTGACCGAGCGCGCGCTGCGCGATGCCTTCCCGGTCGCGCCGGACCTGCCAGTGCTGCTCTTGGACGACGGCGACGATGCCTCGTGGCCCGACCACGACCCAGCCGTGACGATCCATGCCGGGCAGCTGGCCTACGTGATCTACACCTCCGGCTCGACCGGCCGGCCCAAGGGCGTGGCCGTGGCACACGGGCCGCTGGCGATGCACGTGGTCACCACCGCCGCGTGCTACGACATCACCGCGGCCAGCCGCGAACTCCATTTCCTCTCGTTCAGCTTTGACGGCGCGCATGAGCGCTGGATGGTGCCGCTCGCCAGCGGCGCCAGCATCGTGCTGCGCGACGACACGCTGTGGAGCGTCGAGCAGACCTACGCCGCGCTGCGCCGCCACGCCGTCACGCACGCGGGCTTTCCGCCGCGCTACCTGCACCAGCTGGCCGCGTGGGCCGAGGCGCAAGGCGACCCGCCGCCACTGTGGCTCTACTCCTTCGGCGGCGAGGCCATGCCGCGCGCGGGCGTGGAACGGCTGACGCAGGCGCTGCGGCCGCAGCACATCATCAACGGCTATGGCCCGACCGAAACCGTGGTGACGCCGCTGGTGTGGAAGGCCGCAGCGGACGAAGCCGCCGCGCAGGTGAGCGGCGCCTATGCGCCGATCGGCAGGCCGGTCGGCACGCGCAGCGCGCACGTGCTGGACAGCCGGCTCGAGCCGGTGCCCGTCGGCGTGCCGGGCGAGCTGTACCTCGGCGGCGAAGGGCTGGCGCGCGGCTACCTCGGCCGCGCCGGCATGACCGCCGACCGCTTCATTCCGGATCCCTTCGGCGCGCCCGGCGCGCGCCTGTATCGTACCGGCGACCTGGTGCGCTGGCGCCCGGATGGCTGCATCGAATATCTCGGCCGGCAGGACCACCAGGTCAAGATCCGCGGCTTCCGCATCGAACTGGGCGAGATCGAGGCGCACCTGCTGGCCCAGCCCGGCGTGCGCCAGGCGGTGGTGCTGCCGCACGAGACGCCGGCCGGCACGCGGCTGGTTGGCTACGTGGCCGCGCCGGCCACCGTGCACGCCGAAGCGCTGCGCAGCGCGCTCGCCGCGGCCTTGCCCGACTACATGGTGCCGGCCGCGGTGCTGCGCCTCGACAGCCTGCCGGTCACGCCCAACGGCAAGCTCGACCGGCGCGCGCTGCCCGAGCCGCAGTGGCAGGCCGAGGCCGCCTACGCCGCGCCGGTGTCGGCGCCGGAGCGGATGCTGGCGGCGGTGTGGGCCGACGTGCTCGGCATCGCGCAGGTGGGCTTGCACGACAACTTCTTCGCGCTCGGCGGCGACTCGATCCTCAGCCTGCAGATCGTCGCGCGTGCCCGCCTGCAGGGCTGGCGGCTGACGCCGCGGCAGGTGTTCGAGCACCAGACCGTGGCCGCGCTGGCGCAGGTGGCACAGCGCGTGGACGTGGCGGCGGAGGATGCCGCCAATGACGCGGCGGAACATGGCGCGGCGCCGCTGACGCCGGTGCAGCGGGCTTTCCTTGGCCAACCGCTGGCCGCGGCCGCGCGCAACCGCTTCAACCAGTCGGTACTGTTGCGGTCCGGTTCGGCCATCGACACGGCGGCGTTGACAGCCGCGCTGGCGGACGTGGTTGGCCACCACGCAGCGCTGCGCTTCCGCTTCAGCCATGCCGATGACGGCTGGCACCAGCAGGCCGTTGTGAAGGCCGCCGACGCGTTCGTGTTGACGACGGCCGAAGCGCCCGATGCAGCGGCCATCACCGCTGCGTGCGACGCCGAGCAGGGAAAGCTGGATATCGAGCAGGGCCCGCTGCTGCGCGCACTTCAGCTACGCGTCGCGGATGGCAGCGAGCGCCTGTTCCTGGTCTGCCATCACCTGGTGGTGGATGGCGTGTCGTGGCGCATCGTGCTGGAAGACCTGCAGGCGGCATATGCCGCGCGGCTGGCCGGGCAGGCGCCGGCGCTGGCACCGGTGGGCGCCAGCTATGCCGCATGGAGCCGCACGCTGGCTGGCCCGGCGCGCGCCGTGTTTGCCGGCGAAGGCGCCTACTGGCAGGCAGTGGCTGAAGGCGGCCTGGATCTGCCGGGCGATGTGTTCGACGCTTCGGAGCCTCGCCCGGATGGCGCCTGCACGGCCAGTTTCGCCCTCGACGCGGCCACTACCGACGCATTGCTGCGGCGCGCCCACGCTGCCTACCGCACCGGCGTCAACGACCTGCTGCTGACAGCTTTTGCGCGCGCGTTGTGCGCTTTCACCGGCTGCGACGAGATCCGCATCCATGTCGAAGGGCACGGGCGCGAAGCCGAGGCAGCCGGCACGGCGCTAGACCTCAGCCGCACGGTGGGGTGGTTCACCAGCATCTGGCCGCTGCGCCTGGCCAGCGTCGATAACCTTGGCGACACCATCGCCGGCGTCAAGGAAGCCCTGCGCGCGGTGCCGCGGCGAGGACTGGGCTATGGCGTGCTCGGGACCGCCGTGGCGGCGCCGCAGGTGCTGTTCAACTACCTGGGCCAGTTCGACGGCAGCCTGCGCGCCGGGGCGGGCGGCTGGCAGGTGGCGGCGGAGGACACCGGCAGCGGCGTGTCCGCCGCGATCCCGTTGCCGGCACCGCTGGCCTTCGACGGCCGGGTCCAGCATGGCTGCCTGCAATTCCGCTGCACGTATCGCGGCGGCCAGTTCCGCGAGGCCACCATCGAGGCGCTGCTGGCGCGCATCGCCCAGGCCCTTCGCGACGTGGCATCGCATTGCGTGGCGCAATCCGCCGTGCGGCTGACGCCGTCGGACATGCCGGCCAGCGGCCTGTCGCAGGCGCAGCTGGACGCGCTGGCGCTGTCCGCAGACGAGATCGAGGACATCTGCCGGCCGACGCCGATGCAGCGCGGCATGGTGCGCCATGGCACGCGCCATCCGGGCTCGCCGGCGTACATGGTGCAGGTGCAGGCGACCATGGACGGGCTCGACGCCGAGCGCATGATCGCGGCATGGCGGGCCGCGCTGCGGCGCCATCCGGTGCTGCGCGCGCGCGTGGCCTGGCTGCCAACGCCCGGCGAGGCCGAGCCCCTGCTGGTGGTGCCGGCGCAGGCGCAACTGCCTGTCACCCGCCATGACTGGCGCGGCCGCAGCAGCCCGGCGCAGTCCGCCGCCGACGATATGGAATGGCAGGCGCTGTGCGAGGCTGAATTCCGCCAACCGTTCGACCTGTGCCGCGCACCGCTGATGCGGCTGACGCTGGTGCGCATCGCCGACGATGCCTGGCGCTTCCTCTGGACCTGGCACCACTTGCTGCTCGATGGCTGGAGCATGTCGCGGCTGCTGGGTGAAGTGCTGCGTGGCTACGACGGGGAACTGCCCGCCCAGGCGGCATCGTCGCTGCGCCGCTACGTGGCGTGGCAGCAGGCGCAGCCCGGCGCGGACGAGCATTGGCAAACGCGGCTCGCGCCGCTGCAGCGTCAGCCGGTACGGATCACGCGCGAGATCGCGCCGGCGCAGCGCGGCCAGCGCGGCCAGCATATGGGCGCCGTCGAGCATGTGGTGCAAGCCGGCGCGCTGCGCACGCTGGCCGCCTTTGCCAGCCGCCAGCATGTCACTGTCAACACGCTGGTGCAGGCCGCCTGGCTGCTGGCACTGCGCCAGGCCACCGGTGCCCGCACCGTCGGCATGGCGGTGGTCGGTTCGGGGCGCTCGGCGGAGCTGCCCGGCATCGAAGACATCATGGGCCTGCTGGCCAGCACGCTGCCGCTGGTGCAGGACCTGCCCGACACGCTGCGAGTGGCCGACTGGCTACCGGCGCTGCAGGCGGACAACGTGGCCCTGCGCGAAACCGAGCACGCGCCGCCGGCGTGGCTGCAGTCCTGGGCGGCCGGCAGCGACGACACGGCGCAGGCGCCGTTCGACACCATGCTGATCTACGAGAACTACCCGGTCGACAGCACGCTGCGCCAAACCGAGCGCGGCGCGCTGCGCTTCAGCGACGTGGGCAACCGCGGCCAGATGAGCTATCCGGTGACCGCCATCGTGATCCCCCGCGAAACGCTGACATTGCGCGTGGAATACGACACGGCCGCGCTTGACGACGCCGCGGCGCGGGAGTTCGCGCGGCATTGCCTGGCGCTGCTGCTCGCGCTGCCCGCACTGGCCGATGCCACGCTGGCCGAACTGCCGGCACGCGTAGCCAGCGCCAGCGAGGGCGGGGCGAGTGCGCTGGCTGCATAGGCGGAGATGGTTTCAGCTCGGCAGCAGGCGGCGCGGGCAGTCCCCGCACAGCGGGAAGCCGTGCAGCCGGTGGCGCAGGCAGCACAGCCGGCGCAGCCACAGCGTGGTGGTGGTGCCGTCGCGGGTGACGCGGTGCGCGCGCATCGGCGCATGCAGCGGGTTGTCGCGGCCGTCGGGGCGCGTGCGGGTGTCCATCAGCCACGCGGCATCTTGCGCCAGCGTCGCCTCGGTGGCCGGCAGGCCCGGCTGCAGCAGGGCGGGCGCGTGGCGGAACACCTCGGCGACGACGGCACCGGCATTGGCCCACAGCAGCCGCGGCGACGCGCCGCTGGCCGCGGCGAGCGCCTGCACCAGCGGCGCCAGCAGGTCGTCCAGCAGCGGGCCGTAGCGCTGGTGCGGCGGCGCCCGGTGCAGCGCCTCGCCGCCATGCGGCAACAACAGCGTCACGGCGCGGCCGCGCCGGTCGGCCCGGATCGCGGCGTCGCGCAGCGGCAGCACGTGATGCGCCAGCGCGGCGGCGGCCACCACGCCGGGCAGCAGCGACGAGAAGCCATGCCGCGTCCAGACCGAGCCGGTCACGCGCGAGTCGATGCTGCCGTGGTGCGCGGCGCTGAGCTGCAGCGCACGCGCGAGGGGGCCGGCGGGCGAGGAGCCGAGCGCGGCAATGGCGATGTCCGCAGGCGCGGGCGGGCCGGCCGCCACGGCTTCGGCGTATTGGCGCAACGGCCCCGGAAACAGTTCAAGCAACAGCGGTAGCGGTAGTAGAGCAGACAAGAGGCAGCCCTGAACGGCGTTGTATTTGTGCATCCAACGCCATCTTTAAAGTTGAAGATAAGAATGATTATCAGGTATATTCGCAATTGCATTTGTAGAGACAACCCCGTACCCGGGCGCTTTCCTGACCGTCAGCCGTGGCAGCGCGGCGGTGGCGAAGCGCTTGCGGCCATGCCGGGTCCACGGCGGGCCAGCGCGGGTCGAGGCAGCCAGGCCACCGGCGCCTGCATCGCTGCTCCGGAGAAGACCCGATGACGCAGCCCGATTTGACGATTCGAGCGCGCGCCGCGCACGGCCCGGCGCCGCTCTCCTTCGCCCAGCAGCGGCTGTGGTTCCTGCAGCGCTACGCGCCGGACAGCACCGCTTACAACCTGGTGCGCGCGTGGCGCCTGCACGGGCCTCTATCGGCGCCGGCGCTGGAGCGGGCGCTGGCGCTGGTGACGTCGCGTCACGCCGTGCTGCGTACCCGATTCTCGTCCGGCGACGGCGAGCCGTGCCAGCTGGTCAGCGATATGGCGAATATGGCGCCACCCGTGCAGTGGCTCGACCTGCCGGCAGGCGAGGTCGACGCGCTGCTGCGCAGTGAAGCCGCGCGCGTGTTCGACCTGCACGCCGCCGCGCCTTTCCGGGTCACCGTGGCCCGGCTGGATGACGGCGCCCATGTGCTGGTCATGGCCATGCACCACATCGTTTCCGACGGCTGGTCCAATCCGATCCTGGCGCGCGACCTGGCATGCGCTTATGGCGCCGCGCTGGATGGCACCGACCCGGGCTGGACACCGTTGCCGGTGCAATACGCGGACTATGCCGCCTGGCAGCGCGAGCGCCTGGCCGGCCCCGCGCTCGACGCCGCGCTGGCTCGCTGCGCGCAGCGGCTGGGCACGGCCATTCCCGCGCTGGAACTGCCGCTCGACGCGCCGCGTCCGGCGCGCCCGGCCGGCAAGGGCGGGCGCATCCGCTGGACGCTGTCGGATGGCGTGGCGGCGGCGCTGCGGGACTACTGCAGCGGCACCGCCGGCGGCGGCCGTACCACGCCGTTCGCCGTGCTGCTGGCGGCCTGGCAAGCGCTGCTGGCGCGCTACAGCGGCCAGTCCGATTTCGCGGTCGGCGTGCCCAATGCCGCGCGCACCCACGAAGAACTCGACGAACTGGTCGGCTGCTTTATCAACACCCAGGTCTATCGCGCGCGGCTGGCGCCCGGCCTGACCGGCCGCGCGCTGTGCCAGCAGGTGCGCGACGACGCCCGCGCCGCGCTCGACCATGCCGACCTGCCATTCGAACTGCTGGTCGACAAGCTCGCACCGGCGCGCGACCCCAGCCGCACGCCGGTATTCCAGGCGCTGTTCAACCTGCAGATGGGCGAAGCCGCGTCGCTTGCGCTGCCCGGCCTGCAGGCGAGCGCACTGCCGGTGCCCGACGACAGCGCCAAGTTCGACGTTACGCTCGACCTGCAGGCCAGCGCGACGCGCGTGCTGGCCACGCTCGAATTCGATGCCGCGCTGTTCGCCGAAGCGACGGCGCAACGCATGGCCCGGCACTACGAGCAGCTGCTCGGCGCGATGCTGGCGGCTCCCGACGTGCCGCTCGGCGCGCTGCCGCTGATGGACGCAGGCGAGCGCGCCCGGACGCTGGCTAGCGCCAACGACACTGGCCTGGCCCTCGACGCCGCCGACGACGTGGTGGCCCGCATCGCCCGCGCCGCCGCGGCCACGCCGGATGCCATCGCCATCACCGACGGCAGTGCCAGCCTGACCTATGCGGAGCTGGAAGCCGGCGCCAACCGCATCGCGCACTGGCTTGCCGGGCAGCAGGTGCGCACAGATACCCTGGTCGGCGTCTGCCTGCCGCGCACGCCGGCGCTGGTGGCGGTGCTGCTCGGCATCCTCAGGGCGGGCGCCGCCTACCTGCCGATCGACGCGCATCATCCGCCCGCGCGGAACGCCCACATCCTGCGCCACGCCAGCCCGCGCCTGATCCTGGCGGCGGCAGGCACGCGTGCCGCGCTGGGCGACAGTGCCGGCGTGGTGCTGGTCGACGGCGACACGCCGCCGTGGCATGCGGCGCCTGCAATCGCCCCGGCGCTGGATTGCCATCCGGCGCAGCTCGCCTACACGCTCTACACCTCCGGTTCGACCGGCACGCCCAAGGGCGTGCAGATCTCGCGCGCGGCCTTTGCCAACTTCCTGCGCGCGATGACGCCGGTGGTGCCGATGGACGGCAACGACCGCCTGCTGGCGGTGACCACGCTGGGCTTCGATATCGCGGGGCTGGAACTGTTCCTGCCGCTGGCCAGCGGCGCCCGCGTGGCAATCGCCACGCGCGACGACGCGCGCGATCCGGCGCGGCTGGCGGCGCTGATGTCCGCCTATGGCATCACCGTGATGCAGGCCACGCCCGCCACCTGGCAGATGCTGGTCACGCAGGCCACGCCCGCGTGGCAGGGCCTGCGCGTGCTGTGCGGCGGCGAGGCGCTGGGGCGCGAGCTGGCGACTGCGCTGCTGGCGCGCGGCGCCGAGGTCTGCAACGTCTACGGCCCGACCGAGACCACGGTCTGGTCCGCCGCGCATGCGCTGGCGGGCGAGGGCGCAGGCATGCCCGCGTGGGCGGTGGCGCCGGTCGGGCATCCGATCGCCAACAACCAGCTTTACGTGCTGGACGCGCGCCTGGAGCCGGTGCCCGCAGGCGTGGCCGGCGAGCTCTACATCGGTGGCGCCGGGCTGGCGCGCGGCTATGCCGCCGATCCGTCGCGCACCGCCGCGGCGTTCGTGCCCAACCCGTTCCATCAAGGCTCGCCCGGCGCCATGGCGGGCGACCGCCTCTACCGCACCGGCGACCTGGCGCGCAAGCGTGCCGACGGCATCGTCGAGTTCCTCGGCCGCCGCGACCACCAGGTCAAGGTGCGCGGCTTCCGCATCGAGCCAGGCGAGGTCGAGGCGGTGCTGGTCGCCTGCCCGGGCGTGCGGCACGCCGTGTGCGTGGCCCGCCCCGGCCCCGATGGCATGGCGCGGCTGTGCGCCTACTACGTGGCGGGGGCGCACGCGACCGACGACGCCATCCTGGCCCGCCTGCGCGAGCAACTGCCCGGCTACATGGTGCCGTCCAGCCTGACGCGCCTCGACGCGCTGCCGCTCAACGCCAACGGCAAGGTCGACCGCCAGGCGCTGCCGGAGCCGGCAGCGCCGCGCGCCGCGGCCGCGCTGTCGACGCCGACCGAGCACGCGCTGGCCGGGCTGTGGTGCGCGGTGCTGGGCGTGACCGAAGCCGGCGCCGATGACGACTTCTTCCTGCTGGGCGGCCACTCGCTGCTGCTGGTGCGGCTGCAGACCCGCATCCGCGAGCAGATGGCGTGCGAGCTGGCGCTGCCGGCGCTGTTCGCCGCGCCGGCGCTGCGCGACATGGCCGCGGCGATCGACCAGGCCGGCCGGCGCGATGCCGATGCCGACCTGGCCTTCATGAACGACCTGCTGGAGACCCTGTGAACCTGTTCCTGTCATTGCGCCGCCGCTTCGGCGGCCTGCTGTTGCTGGCGCTGGCCGCGGGTACCTGCAGCGCGCTCGCCGGCATCGCGCTGATCGCCGGGATCAACCGCATGATTGCCGCGCCGGCAGGGCTGGAAGTCATGGAGGCCGGCCGCATCGGCATCCTGCTCGGCCTGCTGGCGGTGCTGTTCGGCTGCGGCTTCGGCTCGCAGGCGCTGCTGACCGCGCTGGGCCACCGCGTGGTCTACGACATGCGCATGCGCATGCTCAAGCGCGTGCTCGATACCGATGTCGAGCGCCTGGAAGCGATCGGCGGCCCCACCGTCTATGCCACGCTGACCAAGGACATCGCCTCGATCGGCATGGCCTTCAATCGCGTGCCGTTCGTGTTCTACAACGGCGTGCTGGTGGCGGGCGGGCTGCTGTACCTGGGGTGGCTGTCGTGGCAACTGTTCGTGCTCGGCGCCGCGGTGCTGGGCGGCGGCGTGCTGCTGGCGCAGCGCTGGGTGCTGCGCATGCGCGGCCTGATGAAGGCCGTGCGCGACACCGACGACCGCCTCTACGCCGGCTACCAGGGCGCCATCGACGGCCGCTATGAACTTGCGCTGAATGCCTGGCGCAAGCAGGGCTTCTACCAGCGCGACTTCGAGCCCGCCGCCGAGTTTGCGCGCGCGCATGAAGTGCGCGCCGACCGCTACTGGGTGCTGAGCCTGTCGTTCACCGCGGCGCTGATCCTGGGTCTGGCCTGCGCGATCTTTATCGCGGGCGATGCGCTGGGCATTGCCCGCGAGCGCATCACCGCCTTCGTGCTGGTGCTGATGTTCCTGCGCATGCCGCTGAATGACCTCGTCGGCACGCTGCCGATCCTGATGACCGGCAACGTCGCGCTGCGCAAGATCGACACGCTGCGGCTGGCGCCGTACACGGAAGACTTCGCGCTGCTGCATGCCAGCCACAACGCGACGGTGCCGGCTCCGGGCATGCCGCTGCTGGCGCTGCAGGACGTGCGCTACGACTACCCCGGGCAAGGCGACGAGCGCGGCTTCCGGCTGGGCCCGGTGTCGCTGACGCTGGCCGCCGGCGAGACCGTGTTCATCGTCGGCGGCAACGGCAGCGGCAAATCGACGCTGATGAAGCTGCTGGCGGGCCTGTACCAGCCCACGGACGGCAGTGTCTGGCTGGCCGGCGCGGCAGTGGGTGCGGCGCAACTGCCCTGGTATCGCAGCCATTTCGCCACGGTGTTCTCCAACGCGCACCTGTTCGCGCGGCTGGTGGGTCCGGACGGCAAGTTCGATGCCGCGGTGGCCAATGCCTTCCTGAAGCGGCTGCACATGGACCACAAGGTCGCGATCCGCGACGACCTGCTGTCGACCACGCAGCTGTCGCAGGGCCAGCGCAAGCGGCTGGCGCTGCTGGCGGCCTACGTCGAGGCACGGCCGGTGCTGCTGCTGGACGAATGGGCCGCCGACCAGGACCCGGTATTCCGCGCCTACTTCTATGAATCGCTGCTGCCGGAACTCAAGCGCAGCGGCAAGACCATCGTCGCGGTCAGCCACGACGACCGCTATTTCCACGTGGCCGACCGCGTGATCCGCTGCGACAGCGGCGTGATCCGCGCCGACAGCGCCAGCGCCGGCATCGACGCCGGCAACAACCAACAACAGGCCGCCGCATGACGCGCGCCAACATTCAGAGGGAGTCAGCTCAAATGCAAAGCAACGCGTCTTCGATGACCCACGCCGTCGCCGGCCAGCCGTGGTCGTCCGATTCCACAGCAGCCTCCGCCATCCTGCAAAGCCGCTGGGACGGTGCGACGCTACAGCTCAGCCTGCACGGCGCGCCGCTGCAGGCGTGGCAGTTCACGCCGGGCGCGCAGCCCCGCATCGCGCTTGCCGGCACCGCGCCGGACCACCCCCTGGCACGCGCCGCCACCTTCGCCGCCTGCGAAGCAGCGCTGGCGCGCACGCCTGCCGCCGAAGCGATCGCGCTGGACGTACCCGACGCCCTGGCCGCCGCGATGCTGCGCGAAGGCAGCGCCGTACGCGATGCCAACGGCCAGCTGGTTTCGCGCGTCGAGCAGTTGTGGCAGCTGCCGGCGCTGTGGCACACCGGCACCTCGGGCCGCGATTTCCCGCTGCAGTACGCCATGAGCGCGGGCAAGCGCCATCCGCTGCGCGCGCCCAAGCCGGGCGGCCAGGTCTATGCGCGCCATATTCCCTGGCTAAACCAGGTGTTCTCGATGCGGGTAGCCGACCTCGATGCCGACCTGCAGTGCTTCCATGGCTGGATGAACGACCCGCGCGTGGCGGTGTTCTGGCAGGAGGAGGGCGACCTCGCCAGGCATCGCGGCTACCTGCAGGCGCAGCTCGACGACCCGCACACCATCCCGCTGATCGGCTGCCTGGACGGCAAGCCCTTCGCCTACTTCGAGGTGTACTGGGCCAGGGAAAACCGCATCGGCCCGTACTACGACGCCGACGACTTCGACCGCGGCTGGCACGTGCTGATCGGCGACGGCGAGATCCGCGGCAAGGCGTACATCAGCGCCTGGCTGCCGTCGCTGATGCACTACATCTTCCTCGACGATCCGCGCACGCAGCGCATCGTCGGCGAGCCGCGCATCGACCATGTGCAGCAGATCCGCAACCTGGACCGCTCCGGCTTTGCCAAGGTCAAGGCCTTCGACTTCCCGCACAAGCGCGCCATGCTGGTGATGCTGCTGCGCGAACGCTTCTTCGGCGAGCGCCTGTGGGTGCCGCAGGAAGAGGCGCCGGCGCAAGCCTGCGCAGCACTTGCAGCACTGGCTGCCTGAACCCGCCGCGCAAGGAGACCCCAATGCTCTACCCAGCTTCGACCTTCGCCGCGAACGGTGCCCGCGTGGATACCGGCACACCGCCCGTGCTCGACCTGCTCGGCATCGGCTTCGGCCCGTCCAACCTGGCGCTGGCCGTTGCGCTGCGCGAGATGCTGCCGCAGCAGGCGCCGTTCCGCTTCGGCTTTATCGAGAAGAAGCCCGGCTTTGTCTGGCACGGCAACATGCTGCTCGACAACAGCCGCATGCAGATCTCGTTCCTGAAGGACCTGGTCACGATGCGCAACCCGGCCAGCCGCTACACCTTCATCAACTACCTGCACGAGCGCGAGCGGCTGCTGGATTTCATCAACACGCGCACCTTCTACCCGAGCCGCTACGAGTTCAACGACTACCTGTCGTGGGTGGCGGCCGACTTTGCCGACAGCTGCCACTATGGCGAGGAAGTGGTGTCGGTCGAGCCCGAGAGCGCCGGCGCGAATAGCGGCAATGGCGCACTGGCATGCCTGCGCGTGACCTCTCGCGCGGCGGACGGCGCGCTGACGGTGCGCCGCGCGCGCAACGTGGTGGTCAGCGTGGGCGGCGCGCCCAGCATTCCCGATACCTTCGTGCCGCTGCGCGGGCATGCGCGTGTGTTCCATTCGTCGAACTACCTGGAGTCGCTGGAGCGGCTCGGGCAGTCGGGACCGGTGCGGCGGGTCGCGGTGATCGGCTCGGGGCAGAGCGCCGCCGAGATCTTCCTCGACCTGCACGGCCGCGAAGGCAGTATCGAGGTCGACCTGGTCAGCCGGGCGCCGGCGCTCAAGCCGGCCGATGACAGCCCGTTCGTCAACGAGATCTTCAACCCGCGCTATATCGACTACCTGTTCTCGCGCGCGCCCAACGAGCGCGAGCAGCTGCTGAGCGAATTCGGCAACACCAACTACGCGGTGGTCGATACCGACCTGATTGAAGCCATCTATGAAGTGCTGTACCAGCAGAAGGTCACCGGCAAGGTGCGCCACCGCCTGCTGGCCGGCTGCGAGGCGCGCCACGCCGAGGCCGACGCCGACGGCGTGCGGCTCGACATCGCGCGCCGCGACGACGGCGCGCACCAGCTGCAGCGCTATGACGCGGTGATCCTCGCCACGGGCTACCGGCGCGAGCTGCACCAGTCGCTGCTGGCGCCGCTGGCGTCTTACCTGGACGACGCCAGGGGCTTCCAGGCCGACCGCGACTACCGGCTGCAGATGGCGCCGGGCTGCCAGGCCGGCGTGTTCCTGCAGGGCTGCTGCGAAGCCACGCACGGGCTGTCGGACACGTTGCTGTCGGTGCTGGCCGTGCGCGCGCAGGAGATTGTCGCGGCGGTGCTCGGCACTGGCGAGGGCGAAGCACGCGTGATGGCGCCGGAGCCGCCGCGAAGCCGCCCCGCGCGGGTGGCGCATGCCGGCGCGCACTGAATACAAGAACAAGAGCGCGCAGCGGCGGCGGGCCATTCGTCCGCCGGCCGGTGCGCATGGCCAGTTTCTTTAACACAACAGAGCAGGGGAGTAAGAAGGGCATGAAACACAGCAACAGACGCGCGAACGCACGCGCGCGGGCAGCACGGAACGGGGCCGCAATGTCGTGCCGCACCGCCATGCGCTGGATCCCGGCCGCGGTCGGCCTGGTCTTCAGCGCATCGGCTTTGGGGCAGGAAGCCACCACGGGGACCACGCCTGCCACCGCCGCTGCCGCCACGGGCAGCGCCGCACGCCCGGTAGAGCCCGCACTGCCCGCGGTGACAGTCAACGGCGCGCGCGAAAACCCGATCAACCCGCCGACCACGGCCGGCAGCAAGGTGCCGCTGACCGCGCGCGAAGTCCCGCAGTCGGTGACCGTGGTCAACAGCGAGCGCATCCGGGAACAGAACCTGGTGACGCTGGAAGATGCGCTGGCGCAGGCCACCGGCGTGTTCGTGGAGAAGCGCGACCAGGAACGCACCATCTACTATTCGCGCGGCCTGGAGATCGACACCTTCCTGCTGGACGGCGTGCCGACCAAGTATGACTGGCGCAACACCGTGCAGCCCGACCTGTCGATGATCGACCGCGTCGAAGTGCTGAAGGGACCGTCCGGCCTGCTGTCCGGCGCCGGCAAGACCGGCGGCGCGATCAACCTGGTGCGCAAGAAGCCCACGCGCGAGACGCAGGTGCAGGGGGCGCTGTCGGTGGGGTCGTGGAACAACTACCGCGCCGAGATCGACGCCGGCGGTGCGCTGAACGCCGACGGCACGCTGCGCGCGCGCCTGACCGGCGCGTTCCAGGACAAGGACTCGTTCATCGACAAGGCCAATATGCGCACCGGCGCGCTCTATGGCGTGGTCGAATACGACATCACGCCCAGCACCATGGTGACGGTGGGCGCGAACTACCAGGACTCGGAAGGCCGCCAGCCTTGGACGCTGCCGGCCTACTACAACCCGGTCACGCGCCAGGCGAGCCTGCTCGACGTGCCGCGCTCGACCTACCTCGGTGCCGACTGGAACAGCGACCACTTCTATACCACCTCGGCCTTTGCCGAGCTGGAGCATAAGTTCGACAGCGGCTGGCAGGTCAAGGGCGCGCTGCGCTACCTCAACAACCAGATGCATCGCGAGCAGGCGTATGCGTACGCGCCGGTCATCCCGGGCGTGAACACCACCACGCTGTTCGCGGCCAAGCAGACCTATACGCAGGAGCAGACCAGCTTCGACGTCTATGCCAACGGTCCGTTCTCGCTGTTCGGGCGCCGGCACAAGGCGCTGATCGGCTTCAATTTCTCGGATTCGGAGCGGCGCGACCCGCGGTACTCGTCGACACCGTTCTCGCAGGTCGTGAACATCTTCAGCCCGCGCAGCGACTTCGCCAAGCCGGTCTTCACGCCCAATGGCTCGGGCACCACGACCAGCACCCGGCAATATGGCGTCTACGGCGACGCCCGCTTCTCGCTGCTGGATCCGGTGACGCTGGTGCTGGGCGGGCGCCTGAGCTGGTGGGATATCAATGCGCGCCAGTACACGCCGACCGCCAGCGTGACCAAGCAAGACAACATCAACGCCAAGTTCACCCCGTTCGCCGGGCTGATCTACGACTTTACCGAGCACTGGTCGGCCTACGCGAGCTACGCCGAGATCTTCCAGCCGCAGGACGAGTATTTCACCGCCAGCGGCAACCTGGTCGATCCGATCAAGGGCAAGCAGTATGAAGTGGGCCTGAAGGGCGAGTTCTTCGAAGGCGCGCTGAACACCTCGGTGGCGCTGTTCCAGGTGCGCGAGACCGGCCGCGCCACGGTCGACTACGTCAACACCACCAACCCGAGCAACCCGTTCTACGTTTCGCAGGGCGAGACCAAGAGCCAGGGCTTCGAGCTGGAGGCCAGCGGCCGCATCACGCCGAACTGGACCGTCTACGCCGGCTATACCTTCAACGTCACGACCGACCTGCAGGACCGCACCGGCCAGCTCAACACGGCGTTCTCGGCGATCGCGCCCAAGCACCTGTTCAAGCTGTGGACGCAGTACCGCCTGCCTGGCGACTTCAAGCGCTGGCGCATCGGCGGCGGCATGACCGCGGTCAGCCACGTGCAGAACACCGCGCTGTTCCCGGCACCGATCGGCGCGGTCACGCTGCGCCGTGGCGGCTATGCGACCTTCGATGCGGCAATCGGCTATGACTTCAACAAGCATGTCTCGGCCGATCTGAACCTGACCAACCTGTTCGACCGCAGCTACTACGCGCGGATCAACAACCCGCGCGAAGGCAACATCTGGGGCCAGCCGCGCGCGGCGATGTTCACCGTGCGCATGAAGATGTAAGCGCAATGCCGGCGTGGCGTTGCGGCAGGCCCGCACCCCTACGCCGGCCGCGTGTTGCAGGATATTCCAATGACCAATAGTCCCTCATCCCTGCCGTCGTGCGGCGCCATGGGCCCGGCGCTGGCGATGACCGCCCGCGCGCTGGCCGCGCTGGCCGCGCTGGCCGGCAGCTACGCATTTACCTGGGGCGTCACCGCCGGTGGCGCCGTGCTTGGCTGGCGCCTCGGTTTGGCGCGCAGCGAAGCGGTGCTCTGGTTTTCGATGTTCGCCCTCCTGCTGTTCCCGATGATGTCGCTGTGGGCGCTGGTGACGCGGCGGCTGTTGCGCACGTGGCTGGTGCTGCTGGCGGGCGCGGGCATTGGCGCGGGCGTGGCGCAATGGCTCGGGGAGCGGCTCGCGTGAGCAAGACCCTACGCAAGAACAATGGCCGCGCCGCGGCGAACAAGACCGCCGCCCACGAAGGCGGGCTGCGCCAGGCGATGACCTGGGCGCATACCTGGATCGGCGTGCTGCTCGGCGGCGTGCTGATGGTGGCCTTTTTCATGGGGTCGGTCGCGGTATTCGACCGGGAAATCGACCGGTGGATGATGCCGGCCACGCGTATCGAGGCCGCGCCGCCCGCCATCGATATCGACACCGTGGTGCCGCGCGCCGTGGACGCGCTGGCTGCGGGCAAGCCGCTGCGCGAATGGGCCGTGACGCTGCCCGAGGCGCGCACGCCGGTGATGATCGCGCGCGTGCGCTATGCCGCGGCCGGCGGGCAGATCCGCCTGGCCGACCCGCGCACCGGCGCGCTGCTGCCGGATGTCGGCACGCTGGGGGCATCGTCCTTCTTCTATCCGCTGCACTACAACCTGCACCTGCGCGTGTGGAACATCGGCTATTGGCTGGTGGGGCTGGCGGCGATGGCGATGCTGGCGGCGATCGTGTCCGGCGTGATCGTGCATGTGCGCATCTTCCGCGATTTCTTCACCTTCCGGCCGCGCAAGCAATTGCAGCGCAGCCTGCTCGACCTGCACAACCTGACCGGCGTGCTGGCGCTGCCGTTCCATGCGGTGATTTCCTTCTCCGGCATCTGCATCGTCTACATGATCCTGATCCCGGCCGGCATCGACGCGCTGTACCAGCAGCCCAATGCCTTCTACGAACAGGCCGTATCGGGCTATTCGCGACCGGCTGCGGGCGTGGCCGCGCCGATGGCGCCGCTCGGGCCGATGGTCGAGGCCGCGCGAGCACGCTGGGGCGGGGCGGCGCCGGCGGCGATCCGCGTCTGGAACCCGGGCGACGCCAACGCGGTGGTCAAGGTCAGCCGCTCGGTGGGCGACCGCGTCAGCCTGGCGGACGACGCGGCCTACTTCGACGGCGCCAGCGGGGCGCTGCTGCACCACGTGCCGCTGCAGCCCGCGGCGACTACGCAGCGCTTCCTGACCGGCATGCACTTTATCGCCTTCGACCACTGGCCGCTGCGCTGGCTGTATTTCCTCGGCGGTCTGGCCGGTTGCGTGCTGATTGGCACGGGGCAGCTGTACTGGCTCGACAAGCGCCATGCGCGCCATGGCGAGCGCGGCGTGCGCCTGGCCGCCGCGGTCACCGCGGCCATGACGACCGGGCTGGTGATCGCGATGCTGGCGATGATGGTGGCCAATCGCCTGCTGCCGATGACGCTGCCGTCGCGCGAGTTCATCGAGGCGGGGCTGTTCTTCCTGGTCTGGCTGGCCACGGCCATCCACGCGCGCGTGGCGATGCGGCCAGGCAGCCGCACGCTGGTGCCGTGGCGGCAGCAATGCCTGGCGATCGCCGTGCTGGCGCTGGCGGCGCCGGTGTGCAACGGCCTGACCACCGGCGACTGGCTGCCGCTGGCGCTGGCCCGCGGGCAGTTTGCCGTGGCGGGTGTCGATATCGCGCTGCTGCTGACCGGCGCGCTCGCCCTGACGACGGCACGCCGCGTCGGGCAAGTGGAAGCGGCCCGGTCGGCGGCTGCATCAGACCTGAAGGAGGCAGAGCATGCCGAACGCGCTTGACCACCTGTTGCTGATCGCACTGGCGCTGTGCGCGTATGGCGCCTTCGTGCTGTTTGCCTGCGCCACCGAGCGGCACTGGAACGAGCTGTCGGGGCAGGGCGGCGATTTGCCGGATCGGTCGCGCCGGCGCCTGCGCGGCGCGGCCTGGGCGCTGGTGGCCCTGGGCGCCGCGGCCGCGCTGCCGGCCAACGGCGCAGGCTTTGGCGTGCTGCTGTGGGCGCTGGCGATGATGGCCGGTGCGATGGCGGTCGCTTTCACGCTCACGTGGCGGCGCGGCTGGCTGCAGCCGGTCGCGCGCGCGGTGCTGGCAACGCTGCGGATCTGAGCCGGGCCTGGATGCGGGCGGCGCTACGTCACCCGTCGGTAATAATGCAATTAACCGCCTGAAATCCCTACCATCCGCCAGCGCGCAAGCGCGTGCCTGCCGGCAACGAATGGTCCAGGGCTCAGCGGTGTGTACCCGAATAGGCGGTACGTTGCATCGGCAGGAAACGAGCAAGCCAGTGCCGCCAGCCGCGCGCTCCGGCCGCTCCCGTCCTGCAGCGCGTGACACGCACGCTGGCCCGGGTGATGGCGTAGAGATCTACGGTGCCAGCCTCCGGCACCGTGAACGATTCGCTGGCGGCGAGGGAAGTGTCTTTCGGATCGCCGTCACGGATCAGCCATAGCTCGCCCTCGGTGCAGCGCACCGCGACGTGCTCGCCCGGATCGGCCACCAGCCGCAGCGAACTGCGTGCGGGCAGGGTGGCGGTCATATCGTTGCTTACCAGGAACATGATGTCCTCCGGATTCAGTTCACTGCGAGGGCGGCCGCCGGGGCTGTCACTGTGCCCGCGGCCCTGGGCCGGACAAAGGCGGCGATCCGGTCGATCACGGCGGAGTCCTGCAGGATGCGGCGATGGCCGAGCCCGTCGGTGGTGACCAGCTCGGCGCCGGGCCAGGCGCCGGCGATTGCGGCCCCGTCTTCCCAGCGCACCTCCTTGTCGCCGCGGTCGTGGATCACCAGCGTCGGCGGCACCGGTCGCGAACGCCCGATCTCCGGTACGTTGAACGCCGACCACGGCATGCCGAGCCAGCGCTCGCTCTGCCGCTGCATGCGTGCCAGGACCGCTGGCGCTATGCCGAGCTGCCAGGCCAGCGCCGCGCACGCGGCGTGCATATCGGCGGGCGAACCGACCAGCACCGCCGCGCGTGCCGGCAGGCCCTCGCGCAGCGCCAGCGCCGTGGCCGCGCCGCCGAGCGAATGCGCCACCACGGCGTGAACCGGCCCGGCATGCCAGGCGGCGGCAAGCAACGAACGCGACATTTCCAGCACCGAGGTCTGCGCCGCGCCGCGCGTGCCCGCATCGGAAGCGCCATGCGACAGCGCATCGAAGGCCACCACGCGCATTCCGGCTGCGACCAGGCTGTCGGCCACCGCATGCCATTGCCCGGCATGGCCGCCCCAGCCGTGGGCGAGCAATACCACCGGACCGGAGTCGCCCCAGCGGTAGACGCGCACCCTGCGGCTGGGCCCGTGACCGGTCACCAGGGCCCAGTCGCTGCGGGCGCTGTCCAGGAAGCGGCGGGCCGCCGACGTCAGGGCGGCGCGCGGCGGCGAGAACCAGAGGCGCTCGAGCGCACGCGCGGTCGCGGATGGCGATACCAGGCTGCCCGCCTGCCAGCGCAGCCGCTGCCAGCCGGGTAGAGCGGCGGGTACGTTACCCGCTGGCCTGGCATTGGGGGCAGCGGCGGCGGAAGTCGCCGGGGAAGGGGAAGAGACTGCTTGCGTCACGACCTGCACCTCCAATCGGTTGCTGGATTGGCGCGGCATCATCGGAGCCGGTGCCAGCCGGCGGCTTTCCGCGCGCATTTTTAGGACCGACCAGTCGTGCTTTTTTTGGTATAAAAAAGCGGCCGGAAGGTTGTTGCCCGCCGGCTGGATAGTGCCGGCGCCAATGTTGTTTCGTGGTGTTTCCGTTCAGACCTGCGTCGCGCCCTCGGTGGCGCGTGCCACCAGGGCGCCAAACGCACGCCGCGCCATGGCTTCGGCGTCGGCGCGGCCGAGCAGCTTGAACGACTGCTGGAACGCCATGCCGATGCCGGACAGTTCGAAGGCAAATTGCCGCGGCTCCACGCTCGTGCCGAACTGGCCTTCGTCGACCGCATCGGCCGCCATGCGTGCCACGGTGCTGTGCCAGTCTTTCAGCGATTGCACCACCAGGTCCCGGATCGTGCCCGGCCGGTCGCGGTATTCCTGCCCCAGCGCCATGAACAGGCAGCGGCCCTGCGTCACCGTCCCGCCCAGCCACTCCAGGTAGCCCTCGAACATGGCCTGCAGCCGCGGCATGCCGCGCGGGTGGCGCATTGCCGGCCGCACCACGATTTCGCCGAAGCGTTCGATGGCGAGGTCCAGCACCGCCTGCTGCAACGCCTCCTTGGACTTGAAGTGCGCATACAGGCCGCTCTTGGACATATTGGTGTCCGCGGCAAGCGTGGCCAGCGAGAGCTGCTCGAAGCCGACCTTGGTTGCGGTATCGAGCGCCTGCTGGATGATGGCGTGGCGGGTGAGTTGTCCCTTTTGCATGCAGTGGAGAATAGCACGACCGGTCGGTTTGTCAACGAAACCGGATGCATGGTAGTTGCCCCGACTTGCGAAGTTGTGCAGCGAAGGCCATAACGTCGTACACAGAGCGTGTGACGTCAACGCAAACCGCCAAGGGTCGTTAGTCTCCCTGCGTTGCGACGATGTTGTGCAGGATGCGGCCTTTTGCCTTCCGTTTGCCGGCCGGGGCAAGAGGCGAATTGCGGACTTGGAAGAAATCTGCACAAAGTGTTTCGGCGGTTACATACGGAACGCTTTGCGTGCTCTATACTCGAATGCACGTCCGCGCACTTTTTTTCACTGGTGACTGGAGACCGACATGAACAGTACAGCCGTGCCAAGAGGCGCTAGCGAACCGTTCCGGCAACTGCGGGCGCTGCGCCGCGCGCGCAAGCTCAAGCAAGAGGACGTCGCCCGAAAAGCGGGCATCTCGCGGGAAGCCTACCTGCGGGCAGAATCGGGGCAAGCCGATCCCCGCATGTCGACATTCCTCGCTGCCTGCGAGGCGCTGGGCCTGGAAGTGGTGCTGGCCCCGCAGCATCTCGCAGCAGATGTCAACGCCTTTATCGCCAGCCGCAATGGCGGCGTGACGGCAGCCTCGATGGCCGGCCAGCCGGCCGCCGGCGGTGCGCAGGCACCCGCCGCGGCACCGGCGCAGGGCGGCGGCTTCGGCTCCGGCACGGGCGAAGGCCACAAGCCGGTCTGAACCGGCCGCTGCCTGGCCGGCCACGTCTGCACGGGCCGGCGCAGGCGGATGGCGTTCCAGACCACCATCCCGCAACCGGCGCGGCGCGGCCCTCGCTCCGCGCCGGTTGTCATCGACCGGGCGCTGCTAGCGCCGCCCGGCGCCTCTATCACGCCGCCGCGGTCCTGCGCGCGGTAATTGCCTGCATTTTTCTACCCGACTTCATTAACTGCCGCGTCCAAGCCTGACGCGCGTTGAAGGCCACACTTTTCCATTTTTCCGGTTCCGGCCTACAACTCCAGTGGGTGCGCCACCTTGCGCATTCGCCGAGACGGGTTTGACACGCCTGTCTTGCGAGATTACGATATGGTAAATCAATTACGGATTACGTAATTCCGTACCGAACTCACCCAGACCGGCAGGGCCCGCCAAAGGGTCCCCGGGGCGCCAGCGCAGCGCCGCATGGAGACGCCGTGGATACCACCACCAATCCGCAACGCACCTTCGCGTACCAGCCTGGCGCCGAGCAACGCTCGCAGCCGGCGGCTGCGCATGCGATCCGTCCCGTGGCGGTGGTGGGCGCCGGGCCGGTCGGACTCACCGCGGCGATCGACCTGGCGCAGCGCGGCGTTCCCGTGGTCGTGCTGGATGACGACGACACGCTCGCCGCCGGCTCGCGCGCCATCTGCTTTGCCAAGCGCACGCTGGATATCCTGGACCGCCTCGGCTGCGGCGAACGGGTCGCGGCCAAGGGCGTCAGCTGGCATGTCGGCAAGGTGTTCTTCGGCGACGAGCAGGTGTACCGCTTCGACCTGCTGCCAGAGGCCGGCCATCGCCGGCCAGCCTTCGTCAACCTGCAGCAGTACTACCTGGAAAGCTTCCTGGTCGAACGCGCCGCCGAACTGCCCGGCATTGAACTCCGCTGGCGGCATCGCGTCACCGGCGTTGCGCCAGCCCAGGACAACGTCGCGCTGACGGTCTCGACGCCTGATGGGGACTACGTGCTGCAAGCGCGCTATGTGGTGGCCGCCGATGGCGCCCACAGCGCGGTGCGCCAGGGCCTTGGCCTGGAAAGCAAGGGCCGCGTGTTCCACGACCGTTTCCTGATCGCCGATGTGAAGATGGCGGCGCCGTTCCCGGCCGAGCGCTGGTTCTGGTTCGACCCGCCGTTCAACCCGGGCCGCTCCGCGCTGCTGCACCGGCAGCCCGACGATGTCTGGCGGCTCGATTTCCAGCTGGGCTGGGACGCCGACCCCGAAACCGAGAAGCAGCCCGGGCGCGTGATCCCGCGCATCCGCGCCATGCTGGGCGATGGCGTGGCCTTCACGCTGGAATGGGTCAGCGTCTATACCTTCTGCTGCCAGCGCATGGATGCCTTCCGCCACGGCCGCGTGCTGTTCGCCGGCGATGCCGCGCACCGCGTCTCGCCGTTCGGCGCGCGCGGCGCCAACAGCGGCGTTCAGGATGCCGAGAACCTGGCGTGGAAACTGGCACTGGTGCTGGCCGGCCGCGCTGGCGACGCCTTGCTCGACAGTTATGCCAGCGAGCGCGAGGCCGCCGCCGACGAGAACATCCGCCACTCGACGCGTTCCACCGATTTCATCACGCCCAAGAGCGCCGTGAGCCGCACCTTCCGCGATGCCGTGCTGCGCCTCGCGCGCCGCCACGCGTTTGCGCGCCAGCTGGTCAATAGCGGCCGGCTGTCGCTGCCCACGGTGCTGGCGGATTCGCCGCTCAACACGCCGGATCGCGATGTGTTCGCGGGCGCGATGGTGCCCGGTGCGCCGTGCGCGGATGCGCCGCTGCGGCGCCACGGCGAGGCGCAGCCGGGCTGGCTGCTCGGCGAACTGGGCGAACTGGGCGAACTGGGCGAACTGGGCAACGCCTTCACGCTGCTGGTCTTTGGCGACGGCAGCGAGATCCCGGACGATGCGCGCCGCCGGCTGGCAATGGCCGCGGTGCCGATGCGCCTGCTGTTCGTGGTGCCGCCGGGCCAGCCGGCTGCACCGCCCGATGGCCCGCGCCATGTGAGCGACGCCGAAGGCCTGGCTGCGCGCCGCTACGACGGCCGCCCGGGCACCTGCTACCTGATCCGTCCCGACCAGCACGTCTGCGCCCGCTGGCGAACCTTTGATGCCGAAGCCGTGCAGGCCGCACTGTTGCGCGCCCTCTGCCTGCCAGCCAACGGCCGGATGCACTAGAAGTCCCTGAACCCCGACCGACACCGCAACGCTGACGACACCATGAACCTCACGCACACCCAGCTCGCCGAGCACGGCTACATGTCCGGCTTCGCCAACGAATTCGCCACCGAGGCGCTGCCCGGTGCGCTGCCCGTGGGCCAGAATTCGCCGCAGCGCGCGCCCTATGGCCTCTATGCCGAGCAGCTGTCCGGCAGCGCCTTCACCGCGCCGCGCGCGCACAACCGCCGCTCGTGGCTGTACCGCATCCGCCCGGCGTCGATGCACCAGCCGTTCACGCTGGTCGAGCAGTCGCGTTTCCTGAGCCGTTTCGACCAGGTGCCGCCGTCGCCCAACCAGATGCGCTGGAGCCCGCCCGCGATGCCGTCGGTGCCGACCGACTTCGTCGACGGCATCGTCACCATGGCCGGCAACGGCGGCCCGGAAGCGATGAGCGGCTGCGGCATCCACCTGTACCTGGCCAACCAGTCGATGCAGGACCGCTTCTTCTACAACGCCGACGGCGAGATGCTGATCGTGCCGCAGCAAGGGCGCCTGCTGATGGTGACCGAGCTGGGCCGCCTGGAAGTGGAACCGCAGGAGGTCGTCGTGATCCCGCGCGGCGTGCGTTTCCGCGTGGAGCTGCCGGATGGCGAGGCGCGCGGCTATATCTGCGAGAACTACGGCGCACTGTTCAAGCTGCCCGACCTGGGCGTGATCGGCTCCAACGGCCTGGCCAACCCGCGCGACTTCCTGTCGCCGGTGGCCAGCTATGAAGACCGCGAGGGCGATTTCGAGCTGGTGGCGAAGTTCCAGGGCAACCTGTGGCGCGCCGCGATCGGCCATTCGCCGCTGGACGTGGTGGCCTGGCACGGCAACTACGCGCCGTACAAGTATGACCTGCGCCGCTTCAACACCATCGGTTCGATCAGCTTCGACCACCCGGACCCGTCGATCTTTTTGGTGCTGCAATCGCCGTCGGACACCCCGGGCGTGGACACCATCGACTTTGTCATCTTCGGGCCGCGCTGGCTGGCGATGCAGGATTCGTTCCGCCCGCCCTGGTTCCACCGCAATATCGCCAGCGAATTCATGGGCCTGATCACCGGCGTCTACGACGCCAAGGCCGAGGGCTTCGCACCGGGCGGCGCCAGCCTGCACAACTGCATGAGCGGCCACGGCCCCGATGCCGAGACCTTCGAGAAGGCCAGCGCCGCCGATACCTCGACGCCGCACCACATCGAGAACACCATGGCGTTCATGTTCGAGACGCCGGGCGTGATCCGCCCGACGCCGTACGCGGCGCAGTCGGCCTCGCTGCAGCAGGAGTACTACACCTGCTGGCAAGGCCTGAAGAAGCATTTCAACCCGAACGTCCGCTGAACCCGACAAATCCTGGAGTGAACCAATGACCGCCCCCCAAACCAGCTGGATCGACAGCGCCAACGACGGCCAGACCCACTTCCCGCTGCAGAACCTGCCCTACGGCGTGTTCTCCGTCAAAGGCCAGTCGCCGCGCGTCGGCGTCGCCATCGGCGACCAGATCGTCGACCTGGCCGCGCTCGATGATGCCGGCCTTCTGCCCGCCGCAGCAAAGGGCACTTTCGCCGGAACGACCCTGAACCGCTTCATCGCCCTCGGCAAGCCCGCCTGGACCGAAACCCGCAAGCGCCTGACCGCGCTGCTGTCCGGCGAAGACGCAGCGCTGCGCGACAACGCAGCGCTGCGCGACAAGGCGCTGGTGCCGATGTCCGCCGCGGCGCTGCACCTGCCGGTCGACATCCCCGGCTACACCGACTTCTATTCGTCGAAGGAACACGCCACCAACGTCGGCCGCATGTTCCGCGACCCGGACAACGCGCTGCTGCCCAACTGGCTGGAAATCCCCATCGGCTATAACGGCCGCGCCAGTTCGGTGGTGGTGAGCGGCACGCCGCTGCATCGCCCGAACGGCCAGATCAAGCTGCCGAACGAAGCGCGCCCGGTGTTCAGCGCCTGCCGCAAGCTGGATTTCGAACTGGAGATGGGCTTTATCGTCGGCAAGGAGTCGGCGCTGGGCGAGCCCGTCAGCACGGCCGACGCGCCGGCGCATATGTTCGGCATGGTGCTGCTCAATGACTGGAGCGCGCGCGATATCCAGCAGTGGGAATACGTGCCGCTGGGGCCGTTCAACAGCAAGGGCTTCGGCACTTCGATCTCGCCGTGGGTGGTGACGATGGACGCGCTGGAACCGTTCCGCCGCGACAATCCCGAGCAATCGCCGCAGCCGCTGGCGTACCTGCAGCAGCAGGACAAGAACGCCTATGACATTGCGCTGGAAGTCTCGCTGCAGCCGGAAGGAGCGCCCGCGCCGAGCACGATCTGCCGCACCAACTTCAAGGCGATGTACTGGACCATGGCACAGCAGCTGGCGCACCACACGGTGTCGGGCTGCAATGTGCGAGTGGGCGACCTGATGGGCTCGGGCACGATCTCGGGTACCACGCCGGACTCCTACGGCAGCATGCTGGAGCTGACCCGCAATGGCGCCGAGCCGGTGACGCTGGCCGACGGCAGCCAGCGCGGCTTCCTGCAGGACGGCGACAGCGTGATCATGACCGGCTACTGCCAGGGCGAGGGCTACCGCGTCGGCTTCGGCACGGTCTCGGGCAAGATCCTGCCCGCTCGCTAAGGGTCGTCTGCCGGCACTTCAGCCGGCGTGCGAGCCATGCCGGGCGGCATCGAGAATCACCGCTGCCCGGCCTGACAGCAAGCTCCGCCCGTCCGCGCTGACGGTGAAGGCGTACAGCACGCTGGCGCCTTCGCCGCTGACGCGCCGCGCTTCGACCAGCAGCGGCGCGTCGATATCGTCCAGCCTCTCCACCAGCAGTTCGAGCTTGCGCACCGACGCCAGGTAGCCGGAGCGCGGGCGCGAAGGGCTGTCTTCCTGCGCCGCCAGCAGCGCGCCGTGCACGGCCATCGCCTGTGCCGCGTATTCGATGCCGCAGACCGCCGCGAGCCGTCCCTGCGCCCGCAGCGGGTTGTCCGCCCGCGCATGCGTGCCGGACACGCAACGCACCACGTTTTCATCCCAGTCCAGCACACCGTCGAGCAGGCACATCGTGCCCTGGTGCGGAATGCGCGCCGCAATCCAGTCGCGGTCGCGCACGAAGGCGGGCAGCTTCACGGCGTCAGGCCCTGGTCACGGTGCCGAGGCTGGCCACATTGGCCCGGATCTGCAGCCTGTCGAGGTAATCGAGCACCACCGTGCCGGTGTCGCCGCGTGCGATGGCGGCCAGCAGCGGCAGCGCGCGCGCGGCCGGTGCCGACTTGCGCAGCGCTTCCAGCGCGGCATCCGGCATCGTATCGGCGCCGGCCTGCGTCAGCGAGACCTCGATCTGCGCCAGCGTCTGCGGCGTGGGCTGCGGCGTCATCAGCAGCGCCACACCGAACGGGTCGGGGATGAGCCGATGGCTGTGCAGCGGCTCGGGGTAGCCGGTGTCGTAGGCAATCAGCAGGCAGGGCTCGGCATCTCCCGCCACCTGCAGCGCGCATTCGAGCAGGCCGGCGCCGAAGCTGCCGTCCATCGCGCACAGCACGTTGGAGGTGCGCATCGCCCCGGCCGCGATCGCCCAGTAGCCGGCGGTGGCGTTGTGGACGGAGTTGTGGAAGCGCGTCGGCGACATCAGCGGATCCGGCTCGGCCAGCGCTTCGCAGATCGCGTGGAAATTGTGGCCGTCGGCGCTCGACGAGGTAAAGATCGTCGGCAGCTGCGCGGCATCGAGGCCGCTGGCGGCGACGGCCTGCTGGCCCACGCCCAGCGCCAGGCGCACGGTCGGGCCGGTGCGCCGGCGCTCCGCGGGCGGCAGCCCTGCGGGCGGCGGCAGTTCGGTCGGCGCGTGCGTGTAGGACGCGCGGCCCGCCAGCACTTCGCGCGCTGCGTTCCAGCCACTCATGCCCGGGCCGAGCAGGCCGATGCTTTCGATAAAAACGGGTTGCAAAGCGGGTTGCAAAGCGGGTTGCGGCATGGCGCTGGCTCAGTGAAACGCCGCGTCCGCGCGCGCGAACAGCAGGCTGCAGTTGGAACCGCCGAAGCCGAATGCATTGCTCATGGCATAGCGCAGCGGCGCGTCGCGGCTCATAAGCTGGTAGTTCACGCCCAGCGCCGGATCCGGCTGCGTGGTGTTGATGCCGGCCGGCAGCAGGCCATGGCGCAATGCCAGGGCGCAGATCACGGCCTCCAGTGCCCCGGCGGCGCCAAGCGCATGGCCGGTCGCGCCCTTGGTCGAACTGCATGGCGTACCGGGCAGCACCGCGGCCATGGCCAGCGCCTCGGCGGCGTCGTTGCTGCGCGTGGCGGTGCCATGCAGGTTGACGTAGCCGACCTGTGCGGCAGCGATGCCGGCGCTGGCCAGCGCCTGTTCCATCGCCAGGCGGGCACCGAGTCCTTCCGGGTGCGGGGTCGACATATGGTGGGCGTCGCTCGACTCGCCGATGCCGGCCAGCAGGATGGCATCGGCATCCGGCGCATCCGGGGCGCGCTCGAGCAGCCCGAAGGCCGCGCCCTCGCCAATCGAGATGCCGTTGCGCGCGACGTCGTACGGGCGGCACGGCAGCGCCGACAGCAGCTCCAGCGAATTGAAGCCATACAGCGTGGTGTGGCACAGCGAATCGACGCCGCCGACGACGGCCGCGTCGATCAATCCTGCTTCGATCATGCGCCGGGCCGAGCTGAAGACCTTGGCGCCGGACGAGCATGCCGACGAAACCGCCGCTGCCGGGCCGCCAACGCCGAGATACTCCCGCACGAAGCCCGGCAGGGAATAGGGGTTGTGCGTGCCGCCGTAGTGGAAGCCCGCCGGCAGCGCACCGGTATCTGGATCGCGCTGCCGATAGCCCAGTTCCGTCTGCAGCACGCCGGCGGTGCTGGTGCCGAGAAAGACACCGATGCGGTCCGCGCCATAGCGCGCCGCGGCCTCGCGTACGCGTTCGGCGAAATGGTCTGCTTCCAGCCCAAGCCATGCCAGGCGGTTGTTGCGGCAGTCGAAGTGCGACAGGTGCGCAGGCAGCGTCACCGCATCCAGTCCGGGTACTTCACCGACATAGGTGTCCAGGCGCACGTCGCCAAACTGGCACGGAGCCAGGCCGCCACGCCGCGCGCGCAGTGCCGACAAAGTCGCGTCTGCGCCGGTACCGATGCAGCTGGTGGCCGTGAAGTGGGAAAACAGTAGCGGAGACAAGGCTTTGCGGAATCTTGGGGGTGGTCTAATTGTAACAAGCCGGGGCCGGTCAGTTTGTCGGCGACTGTCCGGTACCGCTGTCGGCATGCCCTGATTCCATCGCTGCGCACAGCGTCACGCAGCGCAGGCCCGCCCGGTCGATGGCGGCAAGCAGGGGCGGCAGCACCGTCGTGCAGTGCGGATTGCCGGCCGGATCGAAGCCGGGATTGCCGTCATGCAGCAGCAGGATGTCGCGGCCCGCGAGTTTGCCGGTCAGGCGTTGTTCCACGCGCGCCGCGATGTCGCCGGAGCGGGTATCGAAGCCGCGTCGCGTCCACGCCGCCAGCTGGAGCCCGAGGCGGCACAGCACCGGTTCCAGGAACGGGTTGCGCAGCCCGGCCGGCGCGCGGAAGAAGCGCGGCGCCTGCCCGGTGAGGTCGCCCAGCACCTGCTGCGCCGCGCCGATGTCGCGCAGCATCCGGCCCGGTCCGAAAACGGAGAAATGCAGGCGGTGATGCATGCTGTGGTTTTCCACCGCATGGCCGCGGCGCACGATCTCGCGCACCAGCGCCGGATGCGCCGCGGCGCGCTCGCCGACGCAGAAGAAGGTGGCGCGCGCGCCGTGCTGGTCGAGCAGGTCGAGCACGCGCGGCGTCAGCGCCGGATTGGGACCATCGTCGAAGGTCAGCGCTACGCAATCCTGTGCCGACGGCGGCAGCCGCAGCAGGTTTGGCCCCAGCCACGTGCTGCGCGGCCACAAGCCGCCGGCGCACATCGCCGCGTGGGAGGCGGCAATGCCTGCCAATGCGGGGACGATGCTGCCGGGATGCGTGAGCATGGCGCCGATGCCGGCCACGTGGACCGCGGCTGCGCCGTACAGCAGCGGGCTGGGGCGCCACGGGCGGCTTGGCGGCGTGTCGTGCCAGGCGCCGCCGGATGCGGAAAAGCGGTTCATGTCGTACTCCCGGCCTGACCGGTCCCGGCATTTCCGGCATTGCCGGAGGTGGCGGGCCGCGCCAGGATCGCCGAGAACCACAGCGCCAGGATGGCGCCGGGGCCGACTGTCAGGCCGAACGCCCGCAGCAATGGCAGGCTCGACAGCGCCAGCAGGCCGAAGGCGGACACCGTCGTCAGGTTTGCGAGCAGCAGGGAGACCAGCGTGTGCGGCGAATGGGCCGCGCCAGGCTGGCCCGCTGAAGCGCCATTGAAGAATAGCGCGTAGTTCGAGCCGACTGCCACCAGCAGCAACAGGCCCACCAGGTGCAGCAGCGTCAGCGGCTGGCCCAGTGCGGCCAGCCCGCCCAGCACGACCACCGCGGCGGCCGCCAGCGGCAGTACCGTGGCCGCCACGCGGCGCGGCGAGCGCAGCGCGATCGCCAGCAGCGCCACGATCGCCAGCAGGCCCGCCAGCGACAGCAGCAGCGCCTCGCGCAGGTAGCCGGCGTAGAGGCGGTCGGACTCGCCCTTGAGGTCGACGAACAGCGTATCGGGCACGTCGGCGCGGGCAACGGCGGCGCGCACCGCGGCACTGTCGACGCCGTCGCCGCCGCCGCTACCCTTGGCGGCATTTGCCGTGGCCGGGGCGCGCAGCGGCAGCGTCGCGCTCCAGCGCCCGTCGCGATGCGTCAGCAGCGCATCGACCGCCAGCGCCATCGACGTGCCGCGCAGGTCTTCGCGCCGCAGCAGCGGGCCCGCGCGCGCTTGCTCGGCTTCGGCCAGGAACGGTGCGAACAGGTCGGCGCGCACCGGCTGGCCGGCGACGGCCGCGCGCAGCCGCTGCGCCAGCTCGGCGGGCGGCGGCAGGCTGGCCTGGCGCGCGCGCTGGGTCGCGTCGCTGGGCAGGTAGCGCGCGGGGCTTTCATAGCCGCCGATGAAGTTCTGCGCCACCAGCGGGTCGAGTTCGTGGGCCACGCGCTCCGCGCCCTGCAGCACGCTTTCCTGGTCGGGCCCGGACAGCACCACCAGGAAGCGCACGTCGGGCGCGCCCAGGTCGGCGCGCAGCGAGGCGTCGAGGGCCTGTTCGCTCGCGGGCACCGGGCTCAGCCCGGCCAGCTCGCGGCCCCACAGCGTGCCGCGATGCATCGCCAGCACGGTGCTTGCCGCGACCACCAGTACGAGCACCAGCCAGCGCAGCCGGTGGGCACGCTCGGCCAGCCATGCCAGGCGGCGTCCCAGCGGCGTCACGTCGCGCAGGTGCAGCGTGGCGGGCACCAGCTGCGGCAGCACGAAGCGCGTCACCAGCGCCGCCGTCGCGAGCCCTGCGATCGAATACAGCCCAAGCTGCGCCAGTCCCGGAAAGCCCGACAGCAGCAGCGAGGCAAAACCGCACACCGAGGTCAGCACGCCCAGCCGCACCGTGGGCCAGAACCCGCCCAGCCAGGCACGGTTGTCGCGCTGGCCGTTGCGCGTGTATTGCGCCGACTGCACGAACAGGTAGATCGAATAGTCGACCGCCTCGCCGATCAGCGTGGTGCCGAAGCCCAGCGTCAGCCCGTGCACGGTGCCGCCAAAACCCAGGCTCACCGCCGCGATGCCGGCCAGCGCGCCGCTCAGTACCGGCACCAGCCCCAGCACCAGCAGCGGCACCGAACGGTAGACCGCCAGCAGCAGCGTGACGATGATGGCCACGCCGATGGTCGACAGGCGCTCGACGTCGTGCCGGATGGTGTCGCGCGACTTGACGGAGAAGACTCCGGGGCCGGTCATCGCGAGCTGATAGGGGCCGTTTGCCGCGGCCTTGGCAAAGGCATCGCGGATTGCGTCGATGGCCTGCGCCTGCGCGTCCGTATCCGAACCCGAGGCCGCGCTCTGCGCCAGCAGCACCGCGCGCTTGCCGTCGCGCGAGGTCCAGGCGCCGGCATGCAGCTGGGGGCGCTGGCCGGCGTCGAGCTGAGTCAGCAGCGCGGCGACCTCGCCGGTGGGGTCGCGGGGCAGCAGTGCCTTGGTGAAGAGGCCGGCCGACGAGGCCAGCAGCTCGAACGAATCGTTCACGGCATGCGCCAGGCCGTGCTCGCTGAAACGCTCCGGCGTGACTGTCGGGCTGAGCAGGTAGCGGTGTTCGTAGACGTATTTGCGGTCGGCGTCCTGGTTCAACGGCTCGCCGTTCTGGATCGCGGTGAAGCGCGGATCGCGCCGCAACTGCGCCGCCATCGCGCGCGAGACCGCCGCGCGGCCATCGGCGTCGCCGCCTTCGATGCCGACCAGGATCAGCCGCGAGACCAGCCCGTCGCGCAACTGGCTGACCAGCAACTGCTGCTCGGCGCTCGGCAGCCGCGGCAGGAAGGCGGACAGGTCGGCGGTGAAGCTGGTGCGGCTGACCACCGCCGCGCACGCCAGCAGCGCGACCAGCCACAGCGCCAGCGCCAGGCGCGCGCCGGGCAGCGTGAAGCGCCGCGGGGCCGAGGGGCGCGTGGGTGGCGTGGGGGACGAGGGGGGCATGCCGGAGGCTGCGCTCATGGGCGGCCGGCGGGCCGGATCGTCATGACGGAGCGGTCGCCGTCGGCCTGGCGGATCTCGACACGGTCCAGTGCGTCCTTGCTGCCGTCGATGCGCACCTGGCTGACGACTGCCGCCATGCGCGAGTCCGCCGGCGTCAGCGTCAGCGTCCAGCGGCTGGCGCGGCCTTCCAGGCCGAGCTTGTAGTAGCGTTCCAGCGTGTGGCGGTTGCCGGCGAGCGTGCCGCGGATGCTTTCGATAAAGGCCGCCAGCTCGGGGTAGTTCTGCAGCGGCATGGTAAAGCGCTTGCCGTCGCGCTCCACCGTCAGCATGTCGCCGTCGAGCACCATGTTTTCTGCCTTGGGCGATACGGTGCGCTTCTCCAGGTGGTCGGGCGCGGTGAAAAGCAGTTCGCCGGAAGACTGCACCGGCTTGGCCAGCATCGCCAGGTACTTGGTCTCGGTGAAGCGGACCCGGCCTGACTTGCGCTGCGCCAGCGTGGACATCAGCTGGTCGACGCCGAAGGCGGGCGCGGCCTGTGCTGCGGCAGGCGCGGGCGGTGCGGCTGCGCTGCCTGGCACCGCGATGCCGAACGCAACGCCTGCCAGCAGCAGCGGCAGCAACCGGCGGACAACGCGCCTGGCGGAACAGATCGGATCAGTGTCGAAGGCTTTCACAACGCTCGGGAGGTCATGGCTCATGGCTCGTTGCCCGGTGGCGGCTGCTCGGAGAGCGGCGGGCCGGCGTGCCAGAAGTCATAGAAGTTGAACCAGTTGTACGGCGCCTTGCGGCTGAATTTCTCCAGCAGCCGCACATAACCGTCCAGTGCCGACTGCACCGCGGCTTCGCGCTGGCCGCGCGCGGTCTGCGAGAAGTCCGCCAGCGGCACGAAATGGACATCGTAGCGGTTGCCGCCGCGATACAGCCCGGTGATGAAGAACACCGGCCGGCGCAGCATGGCGGCCATGCGCAACGGCCCGGTCGGGAACCCGGTGGGCGCGCCGAGGAAATCGCATTGCTGCACCGGATCGGTGGCACGCTGCGACAGGGTGCGGTCGGCCAGCATGCCGATCATGTAGCCGCGGTCGAGGTAGTCGCGCACGCGCAGCATGGTATCGAAGCGGCCCAGTGCGATCACGTCCTGGCGCATGGCGGGGTTGATCGACTGCAGCACGTCGTTGAGCTTGTGCGCGTTTTCCTCGTACATGGTGATGGCCACTTCCATGTCCGGATGCTGGCGGCCGAGCGCGCGCACGACCTCGAAGCTGCCCAGGTGCGCGCCCAGCAGGATCGCGCCGCGGCCGCGCGCCATGGCGGCTTCGAGCAGGTCTTCGCCGTGGAGGCGGATGTCGAACAGGTCGAAGCGGCCGTTGAGCAGGTAGATGCGGTCGTGGATGGTCGAGGCAAAGGTCAGCACATGCCGGTAGCCGTCGATCCAGTTGGCCTCTCGGCCCAGCGCGCGGTCCAGGTAGGCGCGCGAGGCATGGCGCGCCGCCGGCGAGAACAGCGTGAAATAGGCCGCGATCAGGCGCAGCACCACGCGCCCGGCCGGACGTCCCAGCGCCAGCGAGATCCACGTCATGACGCGCAGCAGCGGGATGTTGCTGCGCTCTTTGTGCCGGGACCAGTCGGCGGCCTCCACCGGCGCTTGCCGCTTCCACAGCCAGGTCAGCATGGCCCGCCCTCCGAAGTAGCGGCGCGCAGTTGCAGCGTGCCGCTGGCCACTTCGCGTCCCGCGCTGCGCAGCGTGATGCGCAAGCGTTCGCTGCCGTCCGTGGCCGGCTCGGCGTCGTGTTCGATTTCGACCCGTTCTCCGGGGCGCACGGGGCTGAGGAACTTGATCGTCCCGGCCTGCGTGGGCACCAGCGGCCGCTCAAGTGCGGACCCGAGCGCGAGCAAGGCGTGGTCGAGCAGCACTACGCCGGGCACGATCGGATTGCCGGGGAAATGGCCGGCCATGGCGGGGTGGCCGGCGTCGATGACAAAGGCGGGCAGGGCCGCTGCGACATCCCGCGCGCGGGACAACTGCGCCACCAGCGCCGCCAGCGTGTCGCGCGGCAGCTTGCCGGCGGCATTGCGCGGCAGGCCTTCGGCGAACAGCAGCGGGCGCGGCAGGAAGGCGGGGTCGATGCGCTCGCGCAGCGCCTGCAGGATCGCCGCCGGGGTCACGCCCGGCGCCACGACGACTGCCACCAGCCGCACCACGTGTCCCTGTGCATCGCCTTCGTGGCTGTCGCCGGGCATGAAGAAGGCGCCGTCCTGCACGCCGTCGATGGCATTGAGCTGGTGGTCAAGGTAGGCCAGCGAGGTGCGCTTGCCGGCGATATTGAGCAGGTCGCCCTTGCGGCCGTGCAGCAGGAAGTGCCCCGCATCCAGCGGTTCGATGGCATCGCCGAGCGCCACCGGTTGCTCGATATGCCCGCCCTCGGCCCAGGTCATGGTGTCTGCTGCGCCGTCCGCCGTACGCGGCTGCAGCCGGACGCCGGGCACCAGCGTCCAGATGTCTTCCTGCGCGGTGCGGCGGGTGGCAAGCTGGCCGGTCTCGGTGCTGCCGTAGATTTCACGCAACGGGCCGTGGAACAGCGCTTCCGCAGCGGCAGCCAGATCGCGGCCGAGCGGGGCAGTGGCGCACAACAGCAGGTCGGCGGCGGGCATGGCCATGTCCGCGTGCACCAGCGTGCGCAGGTGTACCGGCGAGCTGACCAGCGCGCGCGGCGCGGGCACTCCGGCCAGTGCGTCGCGGACGTCGGCCGGGTAGAACGCCGGTGCCGACGCCAGAGCGGCGCCGCCCTGCAGTGCCAGCATGACGGTGGCCTCCAGGCCGAACATATGCTGCGGCGGCACCGTGCCGACCAGCGTCCATGCGCGCCCGTCGCACAGGCCCAGCCGTTGCGCGGCGGCGCGCGCTCCCCGGGCCATCGCGCCCCAGGTCTTGCGGTGTGGCACCGGGGTGCCGGTCGAACCGGAGGTGAAGACGTAGGCCAGCACGCGGTCGGCAGGAAGCGACGGCACGTCGGTGAATTCGGCCGCATCCGGGGCCGCAGCGACGCCCTGGTGGTAGTCGAACACCGGCATTGCCATCGGCGCGGCCGGCTGGTCCTGCAGGCAGAAGGCATCGGGTGCGAATGCGCACAGCTGGCGCACCGTCTCGGGGGTTTGCGACGACGGCAGAAGTGTAGCCTTGCCCCGCAGCAGCGCCGCGCACAGCCCGACGGTGAAGCGATAGCGGTCGGTACAGGCGTTGAAGACATGGCCGCCGGCCGGCAGCGCGGCGGCAAGCTGCGCCACGTCGGCCAGGAACCTGCCTACGGTGACCGGCCGGCCCTGCACCCACGCGAGGGTGGCGGCAGGGGAGGCGTGCGCGACGAGCGGGATCGCAGTCATGGCGGATGCGATGCGGCGCGCGTCAGCGCGGCATGGCGGTGGCGGCCGGCGTCACTGCGCGCGCGGCCCGGGCTGCCCGGGCAGCCATCACGGCGCGGTAACCGTGCACCGCATCGAGCAGGCCTCCGTGGCGCATGCCAGGGAAGGCGATGCGGCGGCATGCCGCTTCGGCAGCGAACATCGCGGCGATCAGCAAAGGGGTGGCGAGGTTGGCGAAGTTCGACCACGCCGCCACTGGAGCCAGCACGAACAGCAGCGTGGAGGCGCCGGCCACGGCCGCGAAGAACAGGGTCCAGGCCTGCGTCACGCGCCGCGCATAGCGGGCGTGCGCCGGCGTCAGCTCGCCATGGAGGGCCGTGGCGATCTGTGCGCACAGCGGGGTGTGGCCGTCGCGCAAGGTCAGGCCGAACATCACGCCAAGCGCCACGTTGACGCCGGCGTGCTGCAACAGGTATGTCCAGCCAAAATGGTGCGACAGCGGCACTCGCCAGAGCCAGAGCGCCACGCATGCCGCGACCAGTGCGAACAGTGCCGGCTTGCGTCCGGCGGTGCGCAGCACGGCCAGGAAACCGAGCGCCAGGAACGGGAGGATCCCCAGGAGCAATGCGACGACTTCTGCTCCCGGCCGATGCGCGGCATAATGCAGCGCGCATTCATAGATCACGAACCCGGCGACCCCGACGAGCCATCCACGGCCGCCGCCGATGGCCGAGGCGTGCGGCGTACTCGCGGATTCGACCCGTGCGTCCTGGACGGGCCGGGCACGGGCGGGGAGGGAAGACGATTGGCTCGAGGACATCATTTGTGTCGTTATCATGTGTAGCAAGCGGCGCTTCAGGCTGAGGCCGAAAACCGGCGAAATCCAAAGTCCGCGAGTGTGCGCCAGACTGCGAAGCGAACGCTTTATACCTTAAAAGACCCCCTACGCGGTGCCAGGATTCCCCAAAGCCCTGTTGATGTTGTTACCAAACTTCTCTCGGCTAGCCCGCCATCGGGGCCTTTGGTAGCATCGGCTGGCCCCCACGGCGCGCCGGGACGATCCGGACCGGCTGCGTGCCGCGGCGGCCCCCTCTGCTTCAACATGACCGAACTTGAAACCGAACTCGCCCGCCTGATCATCGACGAACTCGACATCGCAGACCTGCGACTGGAAGAGGTCACCGCCGACACGCCGCTGTACGGCGAAGGCTTCGGGCTGGACTCCATCGACATCCTGGAGATTGCCCTGCTGGTGTCGCGCAAGTACGGGGTCGAACTGCGTTCGGACAACCCCGACAACAAGACCATTTTCGCGTCGCTCGGCAGCCTTGCCGGCTACGTCGCGGCGCAGCGCGCCAGCTAACCCCGCCACCCGGGAACCGGAGCGCGACATGCCCCAGCATGCCACGCCACTCCCTGCGCCCGCGCCGGGCGCCGACGCAGCGCACCGTTCCCACCTGGTGCTGATCCCCAGCTACAACCCCGGCACCCGCCTGCACGGCACGCTGCAGGCGGCGCGCGCGGCGTGGGCGCCGGTATGGGTCGTGGTCGACGGCAGTACCGATGGCAGCGAACGCTGGCTGCGGGCCGAAGCCGCCACCGACCCGGCGCTGCGCGTGCTGACGCTGCCCACCAACCAGGGCAAGGGCGCTGCTGTGCTGCACGGCATCGAAGCCGCGGCGGCCGAGGGCTTCACCCATGTGCTGGTCATGGATTCGGACGGCCAGCATCCGGCCCACCTGATTGCGGAGTTCATGGCCCTGTCGCAGCGCGAGCCGGACGCGATGGTGCTGGGCCGGCCGGTTTTCGACGCCAGCGCGCCCCGCGAACGGGTCTACTGGCGGCGCATGTCCAATTTCTGGGCCGATGTCGAGACCCTCTGGGCCGGGATCGGCGATTCCCTCTATGGCTTCCGCGTCTACCCGATCGCACCGCTGCGCGCGGTGATGCGCGAGACGCGCTGGATGCGGCGCTTCGATTTCGATCCCGAAGCGGCGGTCCGCCTGTGCTGGCGCGGTGTGCGCCCTATCAATGTGGCGGCACCGGTGCGCTACTTTGCACGGGGCGAAGGCGGTGTCTCGCACTTCCGCTACCTGCGTGACAACCTGCTGCTGACCGGGATGCACCTGCGGCTGCTGGCGGGTTGCGCGGTGCGGCTGCCGGTGCTGCTGTGGCGGCGCTTGCGCCTTGCCGGCAAGGCGGCGCCCCGGCATCTGCGCTGAGCACGGCCGCCGGCCAATGGCCAAAGCAAAGAAGGCCGCGCAATGCGGCCTTCCTGCCTTTCCGTTCCTGCGCGTGTCCGATCAGCGATCCGCGCGAAACTGGCGACTATTACTTGGCCAGTGACTTGCCCAGTTATTTGCCCAGTTCGTGCCCGATCACGCCGCCAACCACGGCACCGCCGATGGTACCGGCCGTGCTGCCGTCGGTCAGTTCATGGCCGGCCACGCCGCCGGCCACTGCGCCCGCTGCGGTACAACCAGCCAGCGCCATGCTTGCGCCTATCAGGAGTGCGCCTGCGAGTTTCCACATGATGGGTCTCCTGCATCATTGCCGGACTGGCCCGGGTGGACCGGCCCATGCGTCCAGCTTAGGCACGGTCCGGCCGGCGGCCTTTCAGGCACGCGCCGAAATCGCTGTAGGAATCGGACGACGGCAGGTAGTGCTGGCGCTACCTCAGGCGTCCTTCGCGTGCTGGCGCAGGCGCTTGATCAGCGACGAGGTGTCGGCGCGGCCGCATCCCATCTGCTGCAGGTCGGCATAGAACTGGTCGACCAGCGCCGTCACCGGCAGCGCGGCGCCGTTGCGGCGCGACTCGTCCAGGCACAGGCCCAGGTCCTTGCGCATCCAGTCCACCGCGAAGCCGAAATCGAACTTGTTGTCGATCATGGTGGGGCCGCGGTTTTCCAGCTGCCAGGAGCCGGCGGCGCCCTTGCTGATGACATCCAGCACCAGCGGCATGTCCAGCCCGGCGCGCTCGCCGAAGGCGATGGCCTCTGACAGGCCCTGGATCAGGCCGGCAATGCTGATCTGGTTGACCATCTTGGCCAGTTGCCCGGCGCCGGCCTCGCCGATGCGGGTCACCGCGCGGGCATAGGCGGCGATGACCGGCTCGGCGCGCGCGTAGACGTCGGCATCGCCGCCGCACATGATGGTCAGGATGCCTTTTTCCGCGCCGACTTCGCCGCCCGAGACCGGGCCGTCGACAAAGTGCAGGCCGCGCTCGCCGGCCGCGGCATAGAGCTCGCGCGCGACATTGGCGCTGGCCGTGGTGTGGTCGACGAAAATGCAGCCGCTCGGCGCGCCGAAGAAGGCGCCATCGGGGCCGGTCAGCACCGCGCGCAGGTCGTCGTCATTGCCGACGCAGGAGCACACCACCTGTGCGTCGCGCACCGCCAGTGCCGGCGTCGCTGCCGCCTTGCCGCCGAACTTCCCGACCCAGGCCTGCGCCCTGGCGGCGGTGCGGTTGTAGACCGTGACCTCGTGCCCTTTGGCGGCGAGGTGGCCGGCCATGTGGAAACCCATGACGCCCAGGCCGAGAAATGCGACACGCATGCTGCTGCTCCGTTGCTTGATCTGTTTGTGGAATCGGTGAGGCGCGGGCTAGGGCCGCGCCCGGCCCCCCAGAGTATACGGGCGGGAGCAGGCGGGGCACAGATACAGCAGGGCGGAATGCGGGGCATAACAGAGTGACGAGGGAGGCATTCATACCCATGTCACTGCTAACCCGGAAAAACCCATGTCCTGGGTATTCGGACTGCATCCAATGACTACTCCGGCTTCACCCCCGCCTCCCGGATCACCGTATTCCACTTGCCGACCTCGGCCTTGATCCGCGCACTCGCCTGCGCCGGCGTCGTCCACGTGGCAATCGCCCCTTGCTTGAGCAGCGTGGCCTGGACTTCCGGCTCTGCCAGGATCTTCTTCAGGTCGCCGCTGAGCCGGTCGATCACCGGCGCCGGCGTGCCCGCCGGAGCGACGATGCCGAACATCGAGCTGACTTCGAAGTCTTTCAGTCCGGCTTCGGTGGCGGTCGGCACGTCGGGCAGCGCACTGACGCGCTCGGACGAGGCCACCGCCAGGGCGCGGATCTTGCCGGTCTTGACGTAGGCCTGGGCCGCGGGAACGGTCTCGACCATGCTCAGCACCTGACCGCCGATCAGGTCGGTCATGGCCGGGCCGCTGCCCTTGTATGGCACGTGCAGCATCTCCACGCCGGCCATGCGCTTGAACATCTCGCCGGCCAGGTGCTGCGGAGAACCGTTGCCGGCCGAGGCGAAGGTGATGGCGCCGGGCCTGGATTTTGCCAGCGAGACCAGTTGCGGCAGGCTGCTGGCGCTAACCGACGGATTGACCACGAACACCAGCGGCACGGTGCCGACGATCGACACCGGCGCGAAGCTCTTCTCCAGGTCGTAAGGCACGCGGCTCTTGTACAGCGCGGCGTTGATGGCGTGGCTGGTGAGCGCGCCCAGCAGCAGGGTATAGCCGTCGGCGGGCGACTTGGCCACCAGCTCGGCGCCGATATTGCCCGCGGCGCCGGCGCGGTTGTCGACCACCACCTGCTGGCCGAGCGTGGTGGACAGGCGCTGGGCCAGCGTGCGGCCGATCACGTCGGTGGCGCCGCCGGGCGGGTAGGGCACGACCAGCCGGATCGGCTTGGCGGGATAGGCGTCCGCGGCCATGCCCCAAGCCGGGGCGAGCAGCATGCCGGCAAATGCGAGAGAAGCGACCAGGATGGAGCGGCGAGGGGTGCGCCGCGCCGCTGTGGTGGCGCGGGCGGCAGTGGGCGAAATGCCAGGCATGTGGGTCTCCTGTGCCGGGAAATCGTTGGAATGGGAATGGATCGGCGGGCGGCGGGTGGCCGCCGGCGGATGACGCCCGGCTCGTTATCGGGGCCAAGTGTAGGCCGGGCCGCTTGATTGATGAATCCGTATTTTTCTATCGACTGATCTCTGGATTGAATCAATTAATGCGGTGCAATGCCGGGCTTGCGCTACGCCAGCATTGGCCGCTAAGCTTCCGGCCATCGATTATCAATAATTTCATTGGAGATAGCCCTCATGTCCGCCAACGACCCCAGCAAGCCCGACGCCACCCGACCGCAAGGCCTGGCCAAGGGCCTGACCAACTACGGCGACACCGGCTTCTCGCTGTTCCTGCGCAAGGCCTTTATCAAGGGTGCCGGCTATACCGACGACGCGCTGTCGCGGCCGGTGATCGGCATCGTCAACACCTGCAGCAGCTACAACCCCTGCCACGGCAACGCGCCGCAGCTGATCGACGCGGTCCGGCGCGGCGTGATGCTGGCCGGCGGCCTGCCGGTGGATTTCCCGACCATCTCGGTGCACGAGAGCTTTTCCGCGCCGACCAGCATGTACCTGCGCAACCTGATGTCGATGGACACCGAGGAAATGATCCGCGCGCAGCCCATGGACGCGGTAGTGCTGATCGGCGGCTGCGACAAGACCGTGCCGGCGCAGTTGATGGGCGCGGCCTCGGCCGGGGTGCCGGCGATCCAGCTGGTAACCGGTTCGATGCTCACCGGCGCGCATCGTGGCGAGCGCGTGGGCGCCTGCACTGACTGCCGCCGCTACTGGGGCCGCTATCGTGCCGAAGAGATCGATGCCGCCGAGATCGCCGACGTCAACAACCAGCTGGTGGCCAGCGTCGGCACCTGTTCGGTGATGGGCACGGCCAGCACCATGGCGTGCGTGACCGAGGCGCTTGGCATGATGGTGGCCGGCGGTGCCTCGGCGCCCGCGGTGACGGCCGACCGCATCCGCGTGGCCGAGCGCACCGGCACCACGGCGGTGGCGATGGCCAAGGCGCGCCTGACGCCGGACCGCATCCTGACCGGCAAGGCTTTCGAGAACGCACTGCGCGTGCTGCTGGCGATCGGCGGCTCGACCAACGGCATCGTGCACCTGACCGCCATTGCCGGCCGCCTCGGCATCGATATCGACCTGGCGGGCCTGGACCGCATGAGCCGCGAGACGCCGGTGCTGGTCGACCTCAAGCCCTCCGGCCAGCACTACATGGAGGACTTCCACAAGGCCGGCGGCATGGCCACGCTGCTGCGCGAGCTGCGCCCGCTGCTGCACCTGGACACGCTGACCGTGTCCGGCCGCACGCTTGGCGAAGAGCTTGACGCCGCGCCGCCGCCGTTCGAGCAGGACGTGATCCGCAGAGCGGCCGACCCGATCTACCCGGCCGGCGGCCTGGCCGTGCTGCGCGGCAACCTGGCGCCGGGCGGCGCCATCATCAAGCAGTCCGCGGCCGATCCGGTGCTGATGGAGCACGAGGGCCGCGCCGTGGTATTCGAGAACGCCGAGGACATGGCGCTGCGCATCGACGACGAAGCGCTCGACGTCAAGGCCGACGATATCCTGGTGCTCAAGCGCATCGGGCCCACCGGCGCGCCCGGCATGCCCGAAGCGGGCTACATGCCGATCCCGCGCAAGCTGGCGCGCGCCGGGGTCAAGGACATGGTGCGCATCTCGGACGGCCGCATGAGCGGCACCGCGGCAGGCACCATCGTGCTGCACGTGACGCCCGAAGCGGCCATCGGCGGTCCGCTGGCGCTGGTGCGCAGCGGCGACCGCATCCGCCTTTCGGTGCGCGAGCGCGACCTGACGCTGCTGGTCGACGACGCCGAACTGGCCCGCCGCGCCGCGGCGCAGCCGGTGGAGCGCCCGCGCGCCGAGCGCGGCTACCGCAAGCTGTTCCTCGAGACCGTGACGCAGGCCGACCAGGGCGTCGACTTCGACTTCCTGCGCGCGACGCAGACCGTCGATACCGTGCCGCACCAGCGCTGAGCCATGCCGGACATCACCCCACAGTCCGAAGCCGGCGCCATGCAGCAGGCCGTCGATACGCTGGAGGAGGACATCGTCTTCGGCCGCCTGCATCCGCGCGAGCGGCTGACCGAGGACGACCTGATGGCGCGCTTCGCCCTCAAGCGGCATGTGGTGCGGCAGGTGCTGGCGGGGCTGGAGGCGATCGGCGTGGTCGAGCGCAAGCGCAATGTCGGCGCGGTGGTGCGCGCGTTCTCCGCGCGCGAGGTGCTGGAACTGTACGCACTGCGCGAAGTGCTGGAATGCCATGCCGCCGCGCAGATCGACCTGCCGGTGCCGCCGGCGCGGCTGGCGCCGCTGGCCGCGGTGCAGAAGCAGCATGACGCCGCCGTGGCCGCTGGCGATGCGCGCGCGGTGTTCCGCATCAACCAGGCCTTTCACCGCGAGCTGTTCGCGCTGACCGGCAATGCCGTGCTGCAGCAGGCCATCGGCGACTATGCGCGCCGCACCCACCCGATCCGGTTCGGCACGCTGGCGGCCGCGGCCTATCGCGAGCGCGCTCGGCAGGAGCACTGGGCCATGATCGAGGCGCTGCAGCAGGGCAACCGCGAGGCGCTGGTGGAACTGTGCCGCCGCCACCTGCTGCCGTCGCGCGATGCCTATCTCGCCGCGGCGCAGGCCCGGGGCGCTGCCTGAACCCTGCGGACAGCCCCGGCGGGCCGCATTGCGGCCACCGCCCTGTGGCAGCGGCATCACAGCGAAGTCAGAACCCGCCTACGCCGCCGTCCGCCATCGTCCTATCCCTTGCGCGCGTGACGCTGCCTACATTGGAAGCAGCGTCACCACCGCAAGGAGCCGATTCATGTCATTCGCGCTATACATCATTGGCTTGCTGGTCCTGGTCGGCGGCATCGCCTGGGCGATGTCAACGGCCGGCCTCGCGACCGTTTATATCGGCATCGCCTGCCTGATCGTGCTCGGCGTCGGCATCATGATGGCCGTCTCGCGCACGCGTACCAAAGACCCTTCCTGAAGCCTGCGGGCCCGGCTCCGTGCCGGGCCTGTCCTGACGGCGGCGGCGGATCGGCAGCCCGAAGCGATCGGCCAGCGCGCGCCAGCGGCCGGTCGCGAGCCCGGCTCGATGCCGTGCGGGTAATGGTGCGCGGCATCGCGAGCTCCCACATCATGCGCAGGTGGCGCCAGTTCGGCGGGTTCAGGCGCGTCGGCCCGAGCGCGCTGGCCATAAGGCCGGCGCAGACCACCGCGACCACTGCACCACCGCGACGATGGCCGGCAGCGCGCCGGCCAGGATCAGGATATCGACGATGATGCTCATGCGCTGGCCTCCATGGCGCCGGCGCCGGCAGCGGCGGGATGCGCCAGCTGCGCGCGCACCGCCGCGGCAAGTTCGGCGGCGGCGGGGGACAGCGAGCGGTTGCGCGAGGTCACCAGCCCGATCGAGCGCTCGGTCACTGGCGCGGTCAGTAACCGCTCGACGATGCCGGCCTGGCGCACCGTGCCGGCCGCAATCTCTGGCAGCGCCGCCACGCCGAAGCCGCATTCGACCATGGCCGCGATGGTGGCCAGGTGCTCGGCCTCGAACACCGGCTGGAAGCGGATCTTGTTCTGCAGGAAGGCCCATTCGGCGTACTGGCGCACGCTGCTGGGATGCGTCATCGATACGTGCGGCGCGGTGGCGGTATCGGCCCAGCGCAACGGGCCGCTGCTGCGCGCCAGCGGGTGCGCCGAGGGGATCAGCAGCACGAAGCGGTCGGACAGCAGCGGCTCGTAATGCAGGTCGGCCTGCTGCGGATCGGCCGCCGTCAGCGCAAAGTCCACCTCGCCCGCGCGCACCAGGTCGAAGGCCGGGCCCGACAGCGTGTCGATCACCTTCAGCGCCACTTCCGGGCGCGCCCGGTGGTAGGCCATCAGCACGCGCGGCAGCATGCGCGCCGCCAGCGACGGCAGCGCCGCCACGGCCACCTGGCCGCGCTCGGCGCTGGCAATGCCGGTAACGGCGTCGATGGCGCCGCGGAAGGCGGCCTGCAGCAGCGCGGCCTGCTGCATAAAGACCTGGCCCGCGGCGGTCAGGCGCACGGTGCGGGTGGTGCGATCGAACAGGCGCACGCCGAGCGATTCCTCGATACGCAGGATCTGCGTGGACAGGGCGGACTGGGACAGGTGCAGCTGGGTGGCGGCCTGGCGGTAATTGAGCGTGCGGCCGAGCACCAGCGTGGTCTCGATGTCCCGCATCGACAGGTTGATTTTCATGGTCAGGCAGTGGCGGGCGCGGTGTGCGCCGCGGAAGACATGAGCGGCACGAGCGGTCGGATCGTGCGATTGATCTGATTTGTGGATCATTTTATCCAGAGAATCGACTTCATCAATCAAAGCGAGTTCTCTACACTGCCGGGATTCCGTTGCCCGGCGCGCCACTGCGGCCCCCGGGGCGGCACCAATCCCGCAGGACTTCCCCGGAGAACCTATGCCGAACCCGACCGAAGCGGTCACTGCCAGCCCACTGGGCCGTCCCGGCGCCGCCCATGCGGTGGTGGTGGGCGGCGGCACCATGGGCGCCGACGTCGCCGTGGTGCTGACCCGCGCCTTGTGCCGCACCACCGTGATCGAGCCTGACGCCACGCGCGGCGCCGCGCTGCCCGGGCGGGTGCGCGACAACCTGGCCGCCATCGGCCGCGCCGACGGCGCCGCATGCCTGTCCGTGGCCGCCACGCTGGACCAGGTGGAATGGGCCACCGTCGAGCTGGTGATCGAATGCATCCCCGAGCGCCTGGAACTCAAGCAGCAATTGTTTGCCGACCTGGTCCGCCGCGCGCGGGCGGACACGGTGCTCGCCAGCAACAGCTCCAGCTTCCCGATCAGCGCGATCGGCGCCGGGCTGGAGTCGCGCGAGCGCATGCTGGGCCTGCATTTCTTCATGCCGGCGCACCTGGTGCCGCTGGTCGAAGTGGTGATGGGCGAAGACAGCGACGAAGGCCGCGCCGACGCGCTGATCGCGTTCATGCGCCGCTGCGCGATGGTGCCGGTGAAAGTGCGCAAGGACCTGCCCGGCTTCCTTGCGAACCGGCTGCAGCACGCGCTGTCGCGCGAGGCCTTCAACCTGATCGACCGCGGCATTGCCTCGCCCGAGGACGTGGATGCGGCGGTGCGCTTCGGCTTCGGCTTCCGCTTTCTGGCGGCTGGCCCGGTGCTGCAGCGCGACCATGCCGGCATCGACGTGCACGCCGCCGCCGGCGCCACCATGTACCCGAGCTTCTGCAACGACGACCATCCCGCGCGCTGCCTGGCCGAGCGCGCCGCCGACGGCCGCCACGGCATGAAGCGCGGCGAGGGCTTCTATGTCTGGAGCCCCGCAGCCATTGCCGCCGAGCGCGCGCGCTACGACCGCCTGCTGCGCGCCGGCCTCGACCTGATCGCTCCTGAATTGCCCGAGATCCAGCCATGACCCAAGCCAATCCGTCTGCCTCGACACAAGCCGCCGCGGCCCGCGCGGCGCTTGCCGATTCCCCGCTGATCGTCACGGTCGCGCCCAACGGCGCCTACAAGCAGGCTGCCGACCACCCCGCGGTGCCGCTGACCGCCGCGGCGCTGGCACAGGAAGCGCGCGCCTGCCTCGATGCCGGCGCCGCCATGATGCATATGCACGTGCGCGATGCGCAGGGCCGCCATTCGCTCGACGCGCAGGCCTACCGCGACGCGCTGGCCGCCGTGAAGCAGGCCGTCGGCGATTCGCTGCTGGTGCAGGTGACCAGCGAAGCCGCCGGCGTGTACAAGGCCCCCGCGCAGATGGCGATGGTGCGCGAGCTGCGGCCCGAAGCCGTGTCGGTGGGTTTGCGCGAGGTGGCCGTGCCGGAGATCCCGGAAAGCGAGCTGGCCGCGTTCTTCGCGTGGCTGGCGCGCGAACGCGTGATGACGCAGGTCATCCTGTACGACGCGGCCGACGTGCGCCGCTGGCATGCGCTGCGCGCGCGCGGACTGGTGCCGGCGGGTGCGTGGTCGCTGCTGTATGTGCTGGGGCGCTATTCGGCGGGGCAGGTCTCGTCGCCGCACGACCTGCTGCCGTTCCTGCAGGTGGCCGCGGAAAGCGACGATGCGCTGCCGTGGGCGATCTGCGCCTTTGGCCGCGAAGAGAATGCCTGCGTGACCGCGGCCGCCGCGTTCGGCGGCCATGTGCGGGTGGGCTTCGAGAACAACCTGCTGCTGCGCGACGGCAGCCGCGCGCCCGGCAACGCCGCGCTGGTGGCGCAGGCCGTGCAGGGCGGACTCACGCTGGGCCGGCCGATCGCCGACGCCGCGGATGCGCGCCGGATCTACGGCGCGGTGCGCTGATGCGGTCCCGCGTGCGCGCCGTGGTGGGCACAATGGTGGCCGCGCGGCGGGCGGCCGAGGTCAGGCGCCGTCGCTGAAGCTGTCGCGCGGACCGTTCGGGTTGTGTGCGCCGTCGGTGAAGGTGCTGCGGGTGCCGGTGGCGGTGTGTGCGCCATCGGTAAAGCTGCTGCGGGTACCGGTGGCCGTATGCGCGCCGTCGGTGAACGAGCTGCGCGTGCCGGTGACGCTGCGCGCGCCGTCGCTGAACGGATCGACGCTGCGCGGTGCTGCCTGCGCGGTGCCGACCGCGGCCGCAACCAGTGCGGTGGCGACAAAGACTTGCCTGAGTGCTTGCATGGATGCTTCTCCGTAAGAGTGCCAGCCCGGTACGGGTGGCGGTAGAGAGAAGTCTAGGCACTGGCCATCCACGCCAGCATGACGCCGACATGACATTGCCGTCATGCAGCATTTGCCCTGCGCGGCAAGCGCACGGCAAATGCAGGGAAATGCAAGGAAATGCGCCGCGCCGTCGCGCGCAAACGCCGGCAGCACCGGCAAAGGCTGTAGAATCATGGCTATCCGACCGGCCTGCGGTTCCATCGCCGGTCCTCATTGCCCGCGGAAATGCAGCGGGCCTCTCACGATAGTCATGTCCGAGTCTGATTCAGCCAAACTCGCTGCGGTGGCGTGGATCCACGAGCAAATGGACCGTCATGCGCTGACGCTTGACGACCTGGTCGCCGCGGGATGCTTCGACAAGGTCCCGGCGCGCGCTGTGGAACCCTCACGCAAGGCCGCGCCCGAGGCCGGCGCCGATGTTGCCAGCGCCAAATCCAATGGCGCACCGCGTCCGCTCTACCGCAATGCCCTGGGGCAAAGCTGGGACGGCGAGGGCGAATACCCCGACTGGCTGCAGCGCGCGGTCAATGCGGGGCAATCGATCGAGTTCTTCCGCGTCGAATAAGCCGCACGCGCAGCGCCAGCGGCTTGCGGCAATAAGCGGGTAGCAGTCAGGAACGCCGCCAGGCGCGGCGTTGCGCTTCAGCAGCGCGAGGCAAAAGGCAGCAGGTCGGGCAGCAGGTCGTTGAATACCGCCGGTGTCGCCATCGGGGCCGCATGCGCCCAGTGGGCCATCACCTCGGGCGGCAGTTCCGGCAGTTCGCCCGCGGCGGCGGCAGGTTGGCCCGGCAGCGTTGCGGTGTCGTCGTCCGACGGCTGCGGCGACCCGTCCTGCAGTTGCAGCGGCACGCCTTGTCCGCCGGGTTCCACCATGACCTGCACGGCGGCGCCGCGGCAGCTGCCTTCGCTGCCGCCACCCAGTGCGGCTTCGGCTTCCATCTTGGCCGCTGCGTGCCGTTCCGGCAGCGACAGCCCCGCGGCCTGCACTGCGCTGCATACGGTCGTCACGGCCGCCAGGGCACCGGATACCGGCGCGAGCAGTGCAAGCGACAGCAGCAGGGAGTTCGACAGGCGCGGCAGGCGTTTCATCAAGGCGGGCGAAGGCTAAGCGGACAGGTAATCGAAATCGCGCGGAGCGCGGGGGGAACCATCGGCCGGGCCGGCGGTCACCGCGCATTTTACTGGCATTTCCCCGCAGAAAGCCGTCTTTGCCATGACATTTCTGAAATCTTTGCCCATTTCCCGCCATCCTCGGCTAGCGTTACGCCATGGCGGCACTGGTGCCGCCGGAAAGTGACTGACACATGCGTATCCTGATTGTCGAGGACGAACCCAAGGCGGGCGACTACCTGCTCAAGGGCCTCACCGAATCCGGCTTCGTGGTGGACCTGGCGCGCGACGGTGTCGACGGCCTGGCCCACGCGCGCGAGCACCCCTACGACCTGATCGTGCTGGACGTGATGCTGCCCAACCTTGACGGCTGGCAGGTGCTGCGCGAGCTGCGCCGCGAGCGCGACACGCCCGTGCTGTTCCTGACCGCGCGTGACGAGCTGTCGGACCGCCTCAAGGGCCTGGAGCTTGGCGCCGACGACTACATGGTCAAGCCGTTCGCCTTCGCGGAGCTGGTGCTGCGCATCCGCACCATCCTGCGCCGCGGGCCGCTGCGCGAGAGCGAATTCATCGAAGTGGCCGACCTGCAGATCGATGCCATCCGCCGTCGCGTGGTGCGCGCCGGCCAGAAGATCGACCTGACCTCCAAGGAGTTTGCGCTGCTGTACCTGCTGGCGCGCCGCCGCGGCGAGGTGCTGTCGCGCTCGCTGATCGCGTCGCAGGTGTGGGACGTCAACTTCGACAGCAACACCAATGTGGTCGACGTATCGATCCGGCGCCTGCGCGCCAAGGTCGACGACCCGTTTGCGCGCAAGCTGATCCATACCCGGCGCGGCATGGGCTATGTGCTGGATGACGGCGAAGACAGCGATGGCTTCGGGCCCGGCGCGGCATGATGCGGCTGCCGTCGTCCCTGACCACGCGGCTGGCGCTGGCGTACGGGCTGGCCACGGCCGCGATCCTGGTCAGCGTGGCAGCCTACCTGTCCAGCGCGCTGTCGGCGCAGCTGCAGGGCCGCGACGAGAGCGAACTGGTCGGCGAAGTGCTGCTGGTGCGCCACCTGCTGCGCGAAGTGCGCAGCGAGGCTGAGATCCGCGCCGATACGCACCGGTTCGCCGATATCGCCATGGGCCATGAGGGGCTGATCCTGGTGGTGCGCTCGCGCCAGGGCGAGCCGCTGGTCACGCTCAATCCGCGCAACGAGTCCGTGCCGCCGCTGCGCGTGCTGCCGGCCGGCATGCAGCCGGAGAAAGACATGCTGCAGACCTGGTATCCGCGCAACGGCGTGCCTTCGCGCGGCATTGCCGCGCTCGGCCAGCTCGGGGATTCCGACAAGGCCGTCGAGATCGTGGTGCTGCGCGATGCCGGCTACCGCGTGGCGCTGATCCGCGAATACCGCTACCGGTTGCTGTGGGCGACGCTGTGCGGCGCGGCCGCGGCGGCCGGGCTCGGTTTCGTGCTGGCGCGGCGCGGTCTGCAGCCGCTGCGGCGCATGGCAACCGACGCGGCCGCGGTGACCACCAGCCGGCTTGCCACGCGGCTCGATGTGGGCAGTGCGCCCGCCGAGCTGCGCGAACTGGCGGCCGCGCTCAACGACATGCTGGCGCGGCTGCAGGACAGCTTCTCGCGGCTGTCCGAGTTCTCGGCCGACCTGGCGCACGATTTCCGCACCCCGATCAGCAACCTGATCGGCCAGACCCAGGTAACGCTGGCGCAAAGCCGCGGCGCGGCGGAATACGAGGCGCTGCTCGAATCGAACCTGGAAGAATACGAACGGCTGGCGCGCATGATCGAGAACATGCTGTTCCTCGCGCGCGCCGACCATGCGCAGGTGGCGCTGGGCGTGCGCACGCTGGATGCGCGTGAAGAGCTCGACAAGATGGCCGAGTATTTCGAGGCGGTCGCGGCCGACCGCGACGTCACGCTGGCGGTTGGCGGACACGCGCTGGTGCAGGCCGACCAGGCGCTGCTGCGGCGCGCGGTCACCAACCTGCTCGACAACGCGCTGCGCCACGCGCCCGAGGGAACCACGGTGCGGCTGGATGCCACGCGCGTTCCCGCGCCGGGTGGGGCGGCCAACACCTGCATCCGCGTCAGCAACGCGGGACCGGCGATCCCGCCGGACACCCTGCCGCATATCTTCGGCCGCTTCTACCGCGCGGACCCGTCGCGCCGCAATTCGGCCACTTCGACCGGCCTCGGGCTGGCAATCGTCGACACCATCATGCGGCTGCACGGCGGCAGCGTGACCGTGCGCAGCGCCGACGGCGAAACGGTGTTCTCGCTGCAATTCCCGGCCGAAACCTCGGCCGCGGCGACGCAGGCTCCCGCCACGGTGGCCTGAAGCGATCGGCAGCGGACCGCTGCGCTTGCATGTGCCCGGCACGCGCGCATAATGGCGCGCGTGCCGGCAAGGCAACTCCGGCCGGCGCATCCACACGCAACCAGGATCACAACCCACAAGGAGAGTGACATGCAGGTGCAACCCTATCTGGATTTTGGCGGCCGCTTCGACGAAGCCGTGGCGTTCTACGGCAAGGTGCTGGGCGCGCAGGTGACATTCGCGATGCGCTACAAGGAGGCGCCGCCGGACCAGGGCATGCAGATCCCGGAAGACTGGAAGGACAAGGTGATGCACGCCAATATCCAGTTCGGCGAGACCCAGCTGATGGCGTCCGATGGCCGCCCGGGCGAGCGGCCGGCCTTCAGCGGCTTCAGCCTGTCGGTCGGCGCGGTCGGCAAGGAAGAGGGTGAGCGCATTTTCAACGGACTGGCCGAAGGCGGGCAGGTGGTGGTGCCGTACCAGAAGACGTTCTGGGCCGAAGGCTTCGGCATGCTGGTGGATCGCTTCGGCATGTCGTGGATGGTCAATTGCGAGCACTAAGGGTCCGCTTGAAGCCTGCTTGACTCTGTAGCCGCTACAGGGTCTTCAATGTCATCAGGTCAAACCACGCGAACAACAAGAGATGGCTCGCACGTCACCTGAAGACGCACTGCCCCGGGATCATGCCGGCCCGGGGCACGATCACTCCGGACGCCGCCATGAACATGCCCACGATCACGTCCATGATCACGGTCCTGGCCATGCTCATGGCCACAATCACGGGCATGCACATTCGCAGGCCGCCCCGGACGCCGCGGCGCCCTCTTGCTGTGGCGGTGGCTGCTCGTCAACGATTGCGCTGACGCCGGCCGCGCCCGTCGAGGTGCCGGCCGGAACCCGCACCGCCGCCTATCGCATCGACGCGATGGACTGCCCCACCGAGGAAACGCTGATCCGCAACAAGCTGGGCAATATGGCGGGCGTGGCGGCGCTGGAGTTCAACCTGATCCAGCGGGTGCTGACGCTCCACCATACGCTGCCGTCGCCGGAGCCGGTGGTCGCGGCCATCCGCAGCCTCGGCATGCAGGCGGTGCCGCTGGATGCCGAAGCCGCGCAGCAGGTCCTGCCCGAGACCACCGCACGCAAGCCGTGGTGGCCGCTGGTGCTGGCCGGCGTGGCCGCGGTCGGCGCGGAAGCGACCGAATGGCTGGCGCTCGGCCTGCCGTGGCTGCCGGCCGCGCTGGCGCTGGCGGCGGTGGCGCTGGGTGGCCTCACCACCTACCGCAAGGGCTGGATCGCGCTGCGCAACGGCAACCTGAATATCAATGCGTTGATGAGCATCGCCGTCACCGGCGCGCTGCTGCTGCGGCAATGGCCCGAAGCGGCGATGGTGATGGTGCTGTTCGCGCTGGCCGAGCGCATCGAGGCAGCGTCGCTCGACCGCGCCCGCAATGCCATCCGCGGGCTGATGGCGATGGCGCCGGAGCAGGCGACGGTGCGCCGCGACGACGGCAGCTGGGAAGCCGTGTCCGCGGCCAGCGTCGCCGTCGGCGCGCTGGTGCGGCTGCGCCCCGGCGAGCGCGTGGCGCTGGACGGCAAGGTCGTGCGCGGCCAGTCGGCGCTGGACCAGGCACCGATCACCGGTGAAAGCGTGCCGGTCGACAAGGCCGAAGGCGATCCGCTTTTCGCCGGCTCGATCAACCAGTCGGGCGAGCTGGAATACACCGTGACCGCGCCCGCCGGCGACTCCACGCTGGCGCGCATCATCCACGCGGTGGAAGCCGCGCAGGGCAGCCGCGCGCCGACGCAACGCTTCGTCGACCAGTTCGCGCGCATCTACACCCCCACCGTGTTCGCCATTGCCGTGGCGGTGGCGGTGGTGCCGCCGCTGCTGGCTGGCGGTGGCTGGGCCGACTGGATCTACAAGGCGCTGGTGCTGCTGGTGATCGCCTGCCCGTGCGCGCTGGTGATTTCCACGCCGGTGACCATCGTCAGCGGCCTGGCCGCGGCCGCGCGCCGGGGCATCCTGGTCAAGGGCGGGGTCTACCTGGAGCAGGGCCGGCACCTGGCCTGGGTGGCGCTGGACAAGACCGGCACGATCACGCACGGCAAGCCGGTGCAAACCGACCATGCGCTGCTGGCCGACGCGCCGCCGCAGGTGCGCGCCATTGCCGCCAGCCTGGCCGCTCGCTCGGACCACCCGGTGTCGCGCGCGGTGGCCGCCGCCGCGGCGGGCGAAGGCATTGCGACGCTGCCGGTGGACGATTTCGAGGCGCTCGCGGGGAGCGGCACGCGTGGCACGGTGCAGGGCGTGGAATACCGGCTTGGCAATCACCGGCTGGTGCATGACCTGGGCGCCTGCTCGCCGGCGCTGGAGGCACGCCTGGAAGCGATCGAGCGCGAAGGCAAGACCGTGGTGCTGCTGGTGCGCGTCGAAGGCAACGGCGCCGCGACCGCGCTGGCGCTCTTTGCGGTGGCCGACACGGTACGCCAGACCAGCCGGCAGGCGATCGCCGGACTGCATGCGCTGGGCGTGAAGACGCTGATGCTGTCGGGCGACAACCCGCATACCGCGCAGGCCATCGCGGCCGAGGTCGGCATCGACGAGGCGCGCGGCAACCAGTTGCCGCAGGACAAGGCCGACGGCATCGCCGCGCTGGCCGACGCCGCGCATGCGCGCGGCGGCCGCATCGGCATGGTCGGCGATGGCATCAACGATGCGCCGGCGCTGGCGCGCGCCGATATCGGCTTCGCCATGGGCGCGGCCGGCACCGACGCCGCCATCGAAACCGCCGACGTGGCGCTGATGGACGACGACCTGCGCAAGATTCCGGAGTTCGTCCGGCTGTCGCGCCGCACCTCGCGCATCCTGGTGCAGAACATCACGCTGGCGCTGGGCATCAAGGCGGTGTTCCTGGCGCTGACTGTGATGGGGATGGGGACGATGTGGATGGCGGTGTTCGCCGATATGGGGGCGAGCCTGCTGGTGGTGTTTAATGGGCTGCGCGTGGGGGCAGCCAGCCGCAGGGACTGAGTATTGCCACGGGTTTGCTCCCCTCCCGCTTGCGTCGCTTGCGGGAGAGGGGAGCCTGGTTCAGACGGCGTTGGCTGCGGCTCAGCGCGATAACACTTCGGGCTGCACAATCAATTCCCCGCTCCGCCCGGGAATCTCCCCCCACGTCACCGGCAACTGTGGCAGCCCGCTGCGCTCCAGCCCGCGATACCACGCCGCCATCGACACCAGCTCGTGCCCCTGCGCGCGCCATCCCGCCAGCAGCCGCTCGAACACCGGCGCCAGCTTGCCGCCTTCCAGTTCGGTATGCAGCGTAAAGACATGGTCCCCCGCGCCTTCGGTCAGCTTCAGCAGCGCAGTATGGACATTGTCTTCGGTCAGCCCGCCGGTGCCGATCAGCTCGTCCAGCGTCGGCAGCGTGGTCGGCATCTGCACGTGCCGGCACGGCACGCCGTCGATGGTGGGGATATAGGGCGCCGTGCCGCGCCCGTCCGACGCATAGGCCATGCCCCAGTCGTCGATCTGGCGGAACGCATCCTCGTTCATCTGCCAGCCCGCTGCGCCATGCGTCGCCGGCGGTTCGCCGAAGACCTCGGTGTAGCGCGCAAACGCCTGCTGCATCTGGCGCCGGGTCCAGGCCGCATCGCGCTCGCGCACGTTGTCCTGCCAGTAGACGTGGTCCCAGGTGTGGATGCCGCACTCGTGGCCGGCGGCGCGGGCCGCGCGCATTTCCGCCGCGCCCTTGCGCCCGATATCCGGGCCCGGCAGCAGCACGCCGTACATCAGCGTGCGCAAGCCATAGTTGGATACCACCGAGGTGCGCGACACCTTCTTCAGGAAGCCCGGCCGGAAGACGCGCCGCAGCGCCCAGCCGGTATGGTCAGGCCCGAGGCTGAACAGGAAGGTGGCCTGTGCCTGCGCGGCGTCCAGCATCGACAGCAGCTTCGGCACGCCTTCGCGCGTGCCGCGCAGCGTGTCGACGTCGACCTTCAGGGCAATGCGTGCCATCTGCGGTGCGCGCTCAGTTGGCCGAGTCGACCAGCGTGCGGGCCTCGACCACCTTGCAGCGATACGCCTCGAAGATGCGGCGCAGCGACTGCTCCATCGTGACCTCGGGCTTCCAGCCCAGCTCTTCGACGGTGTTGTCGATCTTCGGCACGCGGTGCTGCACGTCCTGGTAGCCCTTGCCGTAGAAGTCGCCCGACGAGGTTTCGACGATCTGCGTCTTGCGCGCCTCCTCGGCGTATTCGGGGTAGTCCGCGGCCATCTTCAGCATCATCTCGGCCAGCTCGCGCACCGAATGGATGTTGGCCGGATTGCCGATATTGAAGATCTTGCCGCTGGCGATGCCGCTCGGGTTCTCGATGATGCGCATCAGCGCGCCGATGCCGTCCGAGATATCGGCGAACGCGCGCTTCTGCGCGCCGCCGTCGACCAGCCTGATCGGCTCGCCGCGCACGATATGGCCGAGGAACTGCGTCACCACGCGCGACGAGCCTTCCTTCGACTCGAAGATCGAGTCCAGGCCCGCGCCGATCCAGTTAAAGGGGCGGAACAGCGTGTAGTTCAGCCCTTGCTCCATGCCGTAGGCGTGGATCACGCGGTCCATCAGTTGCTTGGAGCAGGCATAGATCCAGCGCGGCTTGTTGATCGGGCCGTAGACCAGCGGCGAGGCTTCCGGGTCGAACTCCTCGTCGCTGCACATGCCGTAGACCTCCGAGGTCGACGGGAACACCAGGTGCTTGCCGTACTTGACCGCGGCGCGCACGATCGGCAGGTTGGCCTCGAAATCCAGCTCGAACACGCGCAGCGGCTGGCGCACGTAGGTGGCCGGCGTGGCGATGGCGACCAGCGGCAGCACCACGTCGCACTTGCGGATGTTGTACTCGATCCACTCTTTGTTGATGGTGATGTCACCTTCGAAGAAGTGCATGCGCGGGTGATCGACGAGGTCGCCCAGGCGGTCCGTGTTCATGTCCATGCCGTAGACCTCCCACGGCGTGGTTTCCAGGATGCGGCGCGTCAGGTGATGGCCGATGAAGCCGTTGACGCCGAGAATCAGGACCTTTTTCATCGGTTTTCCTCGTTGGTTTGTTTTCTGAGAATCTGGGAAAAGGTATCGGGCGTGACCAGCGCCCCGTCATGCGCCAGCAATTCGGTCACGAGCACCGCACCGCCATCGCCGCACAGGCCAAGCAGCCTGCCGTCCTGCACGTGCAGGCCGGGCGGCAAGCCGGCGGGTGCGCTGCCGGCCTGGAGGCGGCGCGCCCGCGCCACGATAAAGCGCTGTCCGGCCACCTCGGTGAATGCGCCGGGGTAGGGCGGCGCGACCGCGCGGATGAGGTTGTAGACGCTCGCAGCCGGCTGGCTCCAGTCGATGCGGCCGTCTTCCGGCCTGCGCCCGGAGAAATAGCTGCCTTCCGCAAGCCGGTTGGGCCGCTGCGGCGTCTGCCCGGCGATCATCGCCGGCAACGCGCGCCACAGGGTCTGTTCGGCGGCCACCGTGACCTTTTCGAAGACTTCGCCGGCGGTGTCGTCCGGCAGGATCGGCACGGCGGTCTGGTCGACGATATAGCCCGCATCCGGCCTCGCTTCCATTGCATGCAGCGTTGCGCCGGTTTCGGTCTCGCCGTGCAGCACCGCCCAGTTCACCGGCACGCGGCCGCGGTACTTCGGCAGCAGCGAGCCGTGCATGTTGAAGGCGCCGCCAGGAGCCAGCGCCAGCACTGCCGCCGGAATCATCGCGCGGTAGTAGAAGGAAAAGATCACGTCCGGGCGCGCGTCGCGCACTGCCTGCGCGATCGCGGGATCGGCAGGATCCTCGCCGTAGATAAAGGGAAGGCCCAGCTCCGCGGCGGTGTCCGCGACACGGCGGAACCAGATGTTCTCGTCGGGACGGTCGCGGTGCGTGATGACCAGCGCCACTTCCACGCCGCGCGCATGCAGCACGCGCAGGCAGCGGTCGCCGACATTGTGGTAGCCGAAGACGACAGCGCGCATCATGGCTCCCGGCCCTTGCGGCCCAGTGCGGCGTGCGCCGGGTCGGCCTTTTCCAGCACCGCCTGGATGCGGTAGCGCGGGCGGCCGCGCACTTCCTGGTAGATGCGGCCGACGTACTCGCCCAGCAGGCCCACGCCGAACAGCAGGATGCCGATCAGGAAGAAGTTCATGGCGAACAGCGTGAACACCCCCTGCACTTCCGAGCCGAGTACAAAGCGGCGCACCAGCAGCATCACGAACAGCACGCCGGAGAACAGCGACAGGATCGTGCCGATCGCCGAGAACCACTGCAGCGGCACGATCGAGAAGCCGGTCACCAGGTCGAAATTCAGGCGGATCAGCTGGTACAGCGAATATTTCGATTCACCCGCATGGCGCTGCTCGTGGCCGACCTCGATCTCGATGGGATTCGACGCGAAGGTGTAGGCCAGCGCGGGGATGAAGGTGTTGACCTCGCGGCACGCGTTGATGGTGTCGATCACGTTGCGGTCATAGGCGCGCAGCATGCAGCCCTGGTCCGTCATGCGGATCTTGGTGATGCGCTCGCGCAGCCGGTTCATCGCGCGCGACGCGTAGCGGCGGAATGCGGTGTCGTTGCGCTGGCGGCGGATGGTGCCGACGTAGTCATGGCCGGCGCGCATCGCTTCGACCAGGCGCGGGATTTCTTCCGGCGGGTTCTGCAGGTCGGCGTCGAGGGTGATCACGATCCTGCCGCGGGTATGCTCGAAGCCCGCCAGGATCGCCATATGCTGGCCGAAGTTGCCGTTGAACAGCACCACCCGGGTCACGTCCGGGCGCTTGTGGAACTGCGTGGCCAGCAGCGCCGCAGAGCGGTCGGTGCTGCCGTCGTTGATGAAGATGATCTCGTAAGAGTCGCCGAGGCCATCCAGCGCCGGATAGAGGCGGTCGAACAGGGCTTGCAGCCCGTCTTCTTCGTTGTAGACCGGAATGACTACCGAGACTTCGACCGGGCTCATGTGGAGAGACGTTTGCATGTTTCGCTGAGGGTTGCGCAGACCCGCTCGACGTCGGCGGCTTGCATCGCGGGGAACAGCGGCAGCGTGACGATGCCGCGCCCGATGCGTTCGGCATGCGGCAGCATGCCCTCGCGCCAGCCGAGCGAGCGGTAGTAGGTAAAAAGATGGATGGGCGGGTAGTGCACGCCGGTGCCGATGCCACGCTCGCGCAGGGCTTCCATGACCTGCCGGCGCGCCTGCGCCGGACCGCCCTGCAGGCGTTCGGTCGGCAGCACCACCTGGAACATGTGCCAGTTGGTGGTGGCGGCCTGGGCATCGAGCGGCTGCGGCAGCTCGATGCCCAGGCCGGCGAGGCCATGGTCGGCGGCGCAGCGGAAGTAGGCCTCGGCCAGTTCGGCGCGGCGTGCGGTAATGGTGTCGAGCTTTTCGAGCTGGGCCAGGCCGACGGCGGCATTGACGTCGGTCAGGTTGAACTTGCCGCCGGGTTCTTCCACGTCCATGCCGTCCATGCCGGTGCGGATCACGCCCTGCAGCCGCAGGCGCTCGGCGCGCACCGCTTCTTCCGGCGTGTTCATCACCAGGCAGCCGCCCTCGATGGTGGTGATGTTCTTGTTGGCCTGGAAGCTGAAGCTGACCAGGTCGCCGAACGCGCCGATGCGCTGGCCCCGCCAGCGCGAGTCGATCGCCTGGGCGGCGTCTTCGATCACGCGCAGGCCATGCTTCGATGCGATGGCGTAGAGGCGGTCCATGTCGACCGGCAGGCCCGACAGGTACACCGGCATGATCGCGCGCGTGCGCGGCGTGATGGCCGCCTCGACCGCGTCCAGGTCCAGGTTGCGCGTGCGCGGGTCGATGTCGACGAACACCGGGCGCGCGCCGACCGCGATCACCACGTTGGCGGTGGCGACCCAGGTGATCGGGGTAGTGATGACTTCATCGCCAGGGCCGATATCCGCAATGCGCAGCGCGATTTCCATCGTCGCCGAGCCGTTGGCGAAGGTGCGCACCGGGCGTCCGCCGAACAGGTCAGACAGCGCGGCCTCGAAGGCCTGCATCTTCGGCCCGGAGGTGATCCAGCCGGACGCCAGCACCCTGCCGACATCGGCAATGGCGGCGGCATCGATTTCAGGCCGGACAAAGGGCAGGAACTCGGAAGCGGGAGCAGTCATGGGCTAAAAAACGAAAAAATCCGCGAAGAATCGGTTCCGGTCGGCAAGTCAGGCAGGCAAGTCCGGCCAGGCAAGCCAGGCCAGGCAAGCCAGGACAGCCCGGTCACGAACGGGCGATCAGGAAGACGCCAGCCAGTATCAGCAGGATGCCGGCCACGCGCAAGGGACCGATCATCTCGCCGAACAGCCACCAGGCGGCGAGCGCGTTGACCACGTAGCCGAGCGATAGCATCGGGTAGGCGACCGACACGTCCACGCGCGACAGCCCCACGATCCACACGCCGACGCTGACCACGTACAGCGTCAGGCCGGCCAGCACCGGCCATTGGGTCAGCACGCGCAGTGCCGTGACGAGCAGCGTGCCGCGATCCAGCGTGATCGCGCCGATGGTGTTGACGCCGGCCTTGAGCAGCAGTTGGGCGGCTGCGTTGAGCAGCACGCCGGTAACGATAAACAGGAAAGTCGAGAGCGTCATGGCGCCGGGTGGTGCAAAGTTACTGTCCTTGGGATGGCGCGTGCGGGCCTTCGCCCGGCAGGGCGAAGTTGGCGACCGCCACGCGCCGGCGATCGCCGCCGATCCGGTGCATCGGCACGCCGCGCGCCGCCAGCATCTTGTAGGTCTCGGGCATCATGATCGCCACGGCGCGCTGGCCGTCCTGCCAGCGCGAGATAAAGCCGTCGATGGTGGGGATCCACTTCTGCGGCTCCTGGCCGATGCCGAATTCCAGTTCGTCCTGATGCGCGACCATGATGGCAGTGCGGCGCAGGTAAAACGGCAGCGTATGGTCCAGCATGCCGACGCTGTACAGCGGCATCTGCGGCGTCAGCACTGCATTGATCGCCGGCGCCAGGTCCGCGCCGGAGCCGGGCCGCCCCATCGCCTCGTGGCCACGCAGCGCCACCGTGCAGCAGGCGAACATCGCCAGCGCGTACACCACAATGCTGGGAAATACGCCGCGCGTGCGCAGCAGCCGCCGCGCAGCGATGGCCCCGGCCAGCATGATGGCAAAGGCAATGGCGATCCACAGGGTGAATTCGCGGTACACGGCATTGGGCGTGCTTGGCTTGTCCAGCATGGCGACGAAGGGGCACGCCAGCAGCCCGATGACCGCCAGCGCAATCACGGCATTGACCTGCCAGCGCCACGCGCGTTCCGTGACCGTGTCCAGCGCCACGCCCGCCAGCAGCGCCAGCGCCGGGAAGATCGGCACGATATAGCCCGGCAGCTTGGAGCCGGACAGGCTGAAGAACACGAAGATCGCCGCGGCCCACAGCGCCGCCAGCAGCGCGGGCTGGAACGGCCGCGGCGTAGTGCCGCGCGCGACGCCGGCGCGCTCGCGCACCGCCTGCCACATCTGTGGCGCCAGCCCCAGCCAGGGCAGGAATCCGGCCAGCAGCAGCGGCACGAAGAACCAGATCTTGCCTTCGCGCTGGTGAACGTTCGAGGTGTAGCGCTGCCAGTGCTCGTGGATAAAGAAGAAATGCGGGAATTCAGGGTTGCGCACCGACACCAGCCAGAACCACGGCACGGTGACCGCGAGCAGCACCGCCATGCCGGCCAGCACATGGAGCCTGCGCCACAGGCCAAAATCGCGCGTGGCGACGGTATAGACCACCAGCACCAGGCCGGGCAGCGCCAGCCCGACCAGCCCCTTGACCAGCACCGCCACGCCCATGGCGGCCCAGCAAGCCAGCATCCAGTTGCGGCGCGCGGCGGGCGTGGCGTGCGGGTGCTGCGCAATCAGCATGCAGGCCAGCACGCACGCCATCGCTCCCGCCAGGGTCATGTCCAGCGAATTGAAATGCCCGGCGACATTCCACATCGGCGCCGCCACCAGCGCCAGCCCGGCCAGCAGCGCCACGCGCTGCCCATACCACCGCGCCGCGGCCAGCATGGTTGCGCCCAGGCCAAGCAGGCCGGACAACGCCACGCACAGGCGCGCCTGCCAGTCGCCGACGCCGAACAGCGTATAGGCCAGCGTGGTCACCCACAGGTGGAAGGGCGGCTTCTCGAAGTACTTGAGCTCGTGGTAGCGGATCGTCACCCAGTCGCCGGTGACAAACATCTCGCGCGCGATTTCGGCGTAGCGGCCCTCGTCCGAGCGCAGCAGGTGGCGCATATCGAGCGTGCCGAACCAGACCAGCAGGATGGCGAGGCTGACCAGCACGACGGCACTGGTGGTGGTGGCACCTACTGACAGCCCGGCATACCGCGAGGTCGATGAACTACGCATGGAGCTCCTGGAAAAACGACGGATTGGGATGGTCTTGCGTGGGTGCACGACGACGGCAAGCCATCACAACGCATTGCGCGGTCCGTTGGTGGACAGGCGCTGGCGGCTTTTTCAGAACCAGCCGCAAGTCATGCGGGATGGCCGCGCCGATGCGGCTGCCAGGCGCATGGGAGGCCAAAGCCGCCGCGTGGGCACGCGCGGCGGGCAATGGTAGCACGGTGTCGGGGTGACCCGTCAGTCGCAAAGCCAGCGGCGGGCGGGCCGGTGGGCCCGCCGGATGGCGTTCAGGCCGCCTGGATGCCTGCCGCGGCAGGACGCGCGCGGCGCAGGCGGAACGCGACGCCGAGCAGCAGGACGCCGCACACGATGGCCCAGGCGCCGATCATCCACAGCACCGCCAGCGCCCCCGCCAGCGGCTGCCACAGCACCAGGAAGGCAAAGGCGATGCTGACCAGCCCGGTCAGGATCAGCCACCATTCGTTGGGAATCTCCTTGCGCAGCCGGATCGCCGCGACGATCTGCAGCACGCCGGTGGCCAGCGACCATACCGCGATATAGACCAGCAGCGACAGCGCGGTGATGGCCGGGCTGAACCACGTCAGCGCGCCCACGCCGAGACCGAGCAGGCCCTGCAGCGCAAGGATCCAGCGGTCGCTGGTCTCGCGGTCCTTGCCGGAGATGGCCATGACCAGCGCCATCAGCCCGTCGGCCGCGGCAAACGCGCCGAACACGATCACCAGCGCGGCCAGCGTGGCGATCGGCGCGAAGAACGCGCAGACGCCGAATACCAGCGCAAACAGGCCGCGCAGGGCGACCACCCACCATAGTTTCGCGTAGTACTGAAGCATGGAACCTCCTCTGGGCCCGCGCGCGGGGGGCCGGTGCACGGAAACAGCCCGGCGATCGCGGACGGTGGTGCGGGCCGCCGATAAGTTATCAGCGAGATAGCCACTTGCACGAAAAACACGAATAATCTGAGTGACCAGGCGGTCGTCTGGCAGGCCGGGCGCTATCGGGGGCGCCAAGACATTCTAGACAGGGATTCATGTGAAGACAAAGGCGCAGCAATACCGGCTTGCAAATCTTGCCGCGCTGGCAGGCCTGTGTCTGGCCATGCCGGCGGCGGCACAGCCGGCCGCGCCCGCCGGCGCTGCCGCCGCGACCGCGGTCAGCGCCGCGGCGCAGGTGGCCGCCACGCAGATGGCCGCGTCGGCAGCGGCGGTGCTCTGCAACGCGCCCTGGTTCCGTTCCGGCTCGCATGTGCAGATGGAGGGCGACGGCGCCCTGCCGATGTCGATCCGCATGACGCTGCGCGACGTCGGCCGCAGCGCATCCGGATGCCGCGCGCAGCTGACGGTCAGCTCCAAGTCCGCGATGTCGGCGCTGATGGGGCCGCCGGTGATCATGGAGCAGGTGCATGAGGTCGTGATCGACCGGCGCACGCCGAATGACGAGACCAGCATCGAAAGCCAGCATGCCATCATCAACGCCCGGGCCCGCTATGCGCGCATGTACGGCGAAGCCTCGTTCCGGGGCAAGGGCGTCTTCAACTACGCCGGCCTGGAGTTGCGCGAAGGCAGCACGCTCGACGGCGAGACGTTCCAGTCCAGCGTATCGCTCAAGGTCTACCCGCTCGGCTCCGGCGAAGTGGTCAGCACCATGCGCGCGCTGCATGCGTCGATCCACATCGGCTCGCGCCAGGTTGGCCGCCGCCAGATGATCGAGACCGTCATGGGGCGCAAGGAGTGCCTGCCGATCACCTATGAGAAGCGCACGTCGCTGGGGCCTGTGCTGGTGGGCGAGGAAGTGGTGCAGGTCGAGCCTTCGGTGATGCATGTGACCGACTGGTACTGCCCGTCCGATGCCTTCGTGCTGCGCACCGAGGTGAGGCAGGATGGCAAGGTGCAGCGCATCGACGTCACCGCGCTGGAGCGCGACACGCAGATGCCTTGAACGGGCTTCGGAACGGCTTTGAGCAGGCTTTGGCCTGCGCAGGGCGCAAAAAAACCCGCCTCGGCGGGTTTTTTCGTCGGAGCCGTTGCGGTTCAGCTGGCAGCCTGCGCCGGAGCGGCCTTCTTCTTGGACGACTTCTTGGACGACTTCTTGGCCGGCTTCTGCTCGGTGGCCGGTGCGGCGGGGTTCAGGTCGCTGCGCGTGCTCTTGTTCGCGCCCTGGCTGTACGGGTCGAACTTGTCGCCGGACTTGGCACCCTGGGAGTACGGGTCGAACTTCTCGCCCGACTTGGCACCCTGGGAATACGGATCGAACTGCTTCTTGCCGGTACCCTGCGCGTGGACAGCCAGCGAGGCAGCGCCGAGGCAGAGCGCGATCGCGGTCGCGACAAACTTGTTCATGATTTCTCCTGAGAAATGCCGCCGTCGGGCGGTCGTGTATGTGGCCTGTCCCACACGGGGACGGCTCGGGCCAGTGTCGCCAACATCGTTCGTCGCTGTCAACTTGGGGCTTGCCCGGCGCGGCACTCTCATGGAAATCCTGAATTGCGGCCCCGGACCGGTTCCGGTTCCGGCTCTCCCGGTGTGAACCGGAGTTACTCGGTGACGGCGTCCGACGGGTGCTTCCACGCGGCGCGCACCTCGCCCGACGGCGCCAGCGCCAGGTTGATGCCGCGGCTGCCGATGGGCTGCTGGAACCAGCGTTTCTGCAGCGCGATCACGTCCTGGCCGGTGAAGGCCACGCCCAGGGTCTGGTCGACCAGGCGCTTCCATTCCGGGTCGGCCTTGGACAACATCAGCGCATTTTGCTCGATCGACAGGGACGGGCCCACGATCACGTACTGCGACGGATCCTTGGCGCGCGCGCGCAGGCCGGCCAGCAGCACGTCATCCATCACGAAGGCCTGGGCGCGGCCGGATTCCAGCAGCAGGAACGACTCGCCATGGTCCTTGGCGTAGACGTCGTGGTAGCCATACTGGCCCTTCAGCCGGCGCACGTGGCGGTCGCCGGTCGAGCCCGCGCTGGTGACCACGGTCTTGCCGCGCAGGTCGCCGAACGTGCGGATGCCAGAGTCGGCGCGGACCAGCATGCGCACGGTCGAGACATAGTGCGAGACGCTGAAGGCCACCTGCTTCTGACGTTCGAGCGAGTTGGTGTTGGGGGCGCAATCGAGGTCGACCAGGCCGTTGACCACCGCGGGGATGCGGTTTTGCGGCGTCAGCGGCATCCAGCGCACCTTCAGGTCTTTCAGGCCCAGCTTCTGGCGCGCGGCTTCGGCAGCGCGCAGGCACAGGTCGACCGCATAGCCGGCCGGCTGGCCCTTGTCGTCGGCAAAGGAAAAGGGCAGTGCCGATTCGCGATAGCCCAGCACGATGGTGCCGGAATCGCGGATCTTGTCGAGCACGGGGGTTTGCGGCTGGGCATGGGCCGCAGCCGGTGCCAGCGCGGTGACCATGACGCCGAAGGCGAGCGCCGCCAGGGGGCGACGCGCATTAGACAAGCGGGCGAGCAGGGAAGACAGGGCAGGGACGGACATTCGAGCAAACCGGAGAGCTAACCGCAGGCGCGGCAAAAACGCTAGGGTATACCCGGGTCTTTGCTCGGCGAAGGATAAAGTCGTCATAAGCAAATGCTTCTCTGGTGAGACATGAATGGCGCGGCAAGCAATCGGAAACAATCGCTGCCAGTGTGTAACCAATCCGCAATTTGTGGACATGACGCCACATGTCAATCAGGGCAAACAGGTAGAATCCCGCCTTTCGTGCGCTTTGTCAGATTCCAAAGAACAATGAGCCCCCGTCCGTCACGCCTGCCCTGCATCGACGCGCTCAAGGCGGTCAGCTCTCAGCTGATCGTGCTGCACCATCTCGCTTTCTACGGCCCGATGTCCGACACCGCATACCGTCTCGCGCCGGGGCTGGTGGACTGGCTGTATGACTATGCCCGCATCGCGGTCCAGGTGTTCCTGGTGATCAGCGGCTTCCTCGCGGCGCGCAGCCTGGCGCCGCACGGCCGGCTGGAAATCCGCGAACACCCGCTGGCGATGCTGTGGCGCCGTTACCTGAAGCTGGTGGTGCCCTTCGCCGCGGCGCTGCTGCTGAGCATTGCCGGCGCCGCGCTGGCGCGGCAGTGGATGATCCATGAATCGATCCCGGCGACAGCGCACCTGACGCAGTTCCTGGCGCACCTTACGCTGCTGCATAACGTGCTGGATGTCGAGGCCCTCTCGGCCGGAGTCTGGTACGTCGCGATCGACCTCCAGCTGTTCGGCCTGCTGCTGGTGGCGCTGTGGGCCGCGCGCGCCTTTGCGCCGCGCCAGGCGCAGGCGGGCGCCGCGGCCGGCATCGGCGTGGTGGCGCTGCTGGCGGTCGCGTCGCTGTTCTGGTTCAACCGCGATGCCGCCTGGGATATCTGGGCGGTGTACTTCTTCGGCGCCTATGGCATGGGCACGCTGGCATGGTGGGCCTCGAACCCGGGCCGATCGGCGATGCCGCTGCTGGTGCTCTGCGCGGTGGCGCTGGCGGCGCTGATCGTCGATTTCCGCCTGCGTATCGCCATAGCGCTGGCCACCGCGCTGCTGCTGGCGGTGGCCCGCCGCGGCGGCTGGATGGAGCGCTGGCCGCGCGGCCATGTGGTGGGTTTCTTTGGCCGCATTTCCTATTCGGTTTTCCTGGTGCACTTCCCGGTGTGCCTGCTGGTCAATGTGCTGGTGTCGAACCTTGCGCCGGGGCAGCCGGTGCTGAACGCGCTGGGTATGGCGGCTGCGTGGGCGCTGAGCAACGTTGCGGGCGCGCTGTTCCATCGCTACGTGGAAAGCGCAAGCCCCCTGGCAGCGCTGCGCGCGGCGAGGGCATGGCTGTCTGACTCGCGCGGCTCGGCGAGCCGTCCTACCGTGTAAGGCTTGCAACCCCTGCGCGTGCGGCAGGCTGCCTCCTGCTGGTGCGCGTGCACCGGCGGTGTCATGCTGCCGGCACTCCCTGCGTGCATGCCTGCGCTGCGCTTGCGTACGGCGCCATACAGAGCGCGGCAAAACTCGCGTAAACCGGCATTGGGCGATGGCATGAACGTTGCCTAGTATGGAATCGTAAACCTGACCATTTGGTCAGGATTCCATCGGGAACCGAGGGTGCCATGTCCGACCATATCGTCCTCACTTCGCACGCGCGCCGCGACAAGCCGGCCGAGCCGATCCACTGGGGTGCGCCCACCGCGGCCGAACGCGGACCGGTGATCGCCAGCCTGGCGAATCCCGCGCAGCGCAACGTGATCGGCACCCACGCCGGCGCCTATGCCATATACCGCGCGCTGGCGGTGGCCTCGGGGTCGCTGCAGCGCGACCATCGGCCAGACCTGACCGACACCGCCCCCGCGGAGTCGATCGGCCCGCACCCGCAATGGGCCGATCCGGAAAAGATCGTCTCGCTCGATCCCTGGGGCCACCTTGTTTCCTCCGTCTTCGCCGACCGCATCGCGGCGGGAGTGGACATCCGCCCGACCATTGCCATCACGCGCGCCCATATCAACATGCCCGAGCTGATCTCGGCGATTGCTGCCGGCCGGCTGACCCCCGACGGCAGCATCCTCTATGCCAATGGCGACGTGCGCGTGACCAAGGCGGCGGTCGATCCGGTCTGGTACCTGCCGGGGCTGGCGGCGCGCTTCGGCATCAAGGAAAGCGCGTTGCGGCGCGGCCTGTTCGAGCAGACCGGCGGCATGTTCCCGGAGCTGGTCACGCGGCCCGACCTGAAAGTGTTCCTGCCGCCTATCGGCGGCATGACGCTGTACTTTTTCGGCGACGTCAGTCAACTCGGCAAGCCAGAAACAAGAGTGGCCTGCCGCGTGCACGATGAATGCAACGGATCCGACGTGTTCGGGTCAGACATCTGTACCTGCCGGCCCTACCTGGCGCATGGCATCGAGGTGTGCATCGAGATGGCGCAGCAGGGCGGTGTCGGGCTGGTGGTTTACAACCGCAAGGAAGGCCGCGCGCTGGGCGAGGTGACCAAGTTTCTGGTCTATAACGCTCGCAAGCGGCAGGCGGGCGGCGACCGGGCCGAGACTTACTTTGCCCGCACCGAATGCGTGGCAGGCGTGCAGGACATGCGTTTCCAGGAGCTGATGCCGGATGTGTTCCACTGGCTGGGCATCCGCCGCATCGACCGCTGGGCGTCGATGAGCAACATGAAGCATGGCGCGCTGGTGGCGCAGGGCATCGAGGTGGTCGAGCAGGTGGCGATCCCCGAAGCCCTGATCCCGGCCGATGCCCGTGTCGAGATCGACGCCAAGGTGGCGGCGGGCTACTTTACGCACTACACGCCGCCGGATGCCGATGAACTGGCCCTGGCAAAGGGCAGGGGGTTGAACGAATGACAATGTATCCCGAAGAGGATCGTGACGGCATGGAACGTCGGGGAGCAGGCGAGGAAATGCGTCCGGGCGCGGGCTGGCTCAGCCCGGTGCCGGAAGGGCACCCCGCTTCCGGGCTGCTGTGCGCGGAGGCGGTGCGCACGCATTGCGCGGCGGTCACCGAGCACGTGGCCGGCGGCGCGTCCGAGCTGTTCACCTGGCATCCCGACCGTGTCCACGCGATCGCCGATTACGTGGCCAGCACGATCCGGCAGCGCTATCCGGACCTGCAGGTGCCTTACCACAGCCGCTGGCGCCACTTCGAGAGCGGCGGCGTCGACCAGCGCGCGGACCGCTGGCAGGTGCTGTGCGAGCGCGCCGGCCTGAGCGGGCCCGAGCACCGCGAAGAGCGCGCGCGCATCGGTATCGACCTGGTGATCCCGAGCGTACTGCTCGACGCCGGCGCTGGCCCCGACTGGCGTTACCGCGATCCGGCCAGCGACCTGGTGCTGACACGTTCAGAGGGACTGGGCGTGGCCAGCTTCGACCTGTTCGCACGCGGCGGCTTCTCCGCGGCGCCCGGCGATCCGCTGCGCGCGGATGCCGAGCGGCTGCAGCGCATCGATGCCGACAGCATCGCCCACGCCTTCCAGGTGGCGCAGCACAACCCGCTGGTGGGGCTCGAAGGCCGCGCCGGGCTGCTGCGCCGGCTGGGCGAGGTGATGGAAGCGACGCCGGCGCTGTTCGGGCGGCCGGCGCGGCTGGGCAACCTGTTCGACTACCTGAAGGCGCATGCGGTCAACGACCGGCTCGATGCCAGCTTCCTGCTGCGTACGCTGCTGGTGGGGCTGGGGCCGGTGTGGCCGGGGCGGATCGTGATCGAGGGTGTGTCGCTGGGCGATTGCTGGCGCCATCCGGCCGCGCCCGGCGGGCTGGTGCCGTTCCACAAGCTCACGCAGTGGCTGACCTATTCGCTGCTGGAGCCGCTGGAGGACGCGGGCCTGACGGTCACCGGGCTGGATGCGCTGACCGGGCTGCCCGAATACCGCAATGGCGGCCTGCTGTTCGACTTCGAACTGATGGTGCCGCGCGATGCGTCCTTTGCCGCCGAGCCGCATGCGGTGGACGAGCCCGTGATCGTCGAATGGCGCGCGCTGACCGTGACTGGCCTGGACCTGGTGGCCGATGGCGTGCGCCAGGCGCTGGGGCTGGCGGAAGCCGGCTTCCCGCTGGCGCGCGTGCTGGAGGGCGGCACCTGGGCCGCGGGCCGGCGCATTGCCGCCAAGCGGCGCCCGGGCGGTGCACCGCCGTTCAGCATCATCAGCGACGGCACCGTGTTCTGAGCATGGCGGGCGCCCCGCGCGCCCGCCACCATTGCTTGCGCAATCGGCAAGGTTTGCGTTGGATAACGTGGCATCAAACATGGCATCAGGAGCGTCCCCATGAACGACATGTCCGCTGTACCAGCCGCTGTTCCCACCGCTGTTCCCACTGCAGCCACCCGCGACGACGACGCTGCCGGCGTGCCCGGCGTGCTGGTCGTCGACCACCCGCTCGTGCAGCACAAGGTCACGCTGGTGCGCAGCGAGGAAACCACCACCGACAATTTCCGGCGCCTGGTGCGCGAGATCAGCCAGTTGCTGACCTACGAGGCGACACGCGACCTGGCGATGGAGACCATCGCCATCCGCACCCCGATCGCGCCGACGCAGTCGCGCATACTGTCGGGCAAGAAGCTGTGCCTGGTGTCGATCCTGCGTGCCGGCAATGGCTTCATCGACGGCATGCTGGAGCTGCTGCCGGCGGCGCGCGTCGGCCATATCGGGCTATACCGCGACCCCGAGACGCTTGAGCCGATCGAGTACTACTTCAAGATGCCGGAAGATATACACGAGCGCATGGTCATCGTGGTCGATCCGATGCTGGCCACCGGCAACTCGGCCATAGCCGCGCTGAACCGGCTGAAGGAAGCGGGCGTCACCACCATGAAATACGTGTGCCTGATCGCCTCGCGTCCGGGTCTGCGCGCGCTGCGTGCCGCGCACCCCGAGGTCGGCATCGTCACCGCCGCGATCGACGACACGCTCAACGAGCACGGCTATATCGTGCCCGGCCTGGGCGATGCCGGCGACCGCCTCTACGGCACACGCTGATGGACCCGCGCGCCAGCGCTCCATCGCGCCGGCCGCTGTCGATGCGCGGCGCGCAGCTTGCGCACGAAAGTCCCGCCGGCCGCATCCGGCAGGAGAACCAGGCCATGATCATGCGCGCGGCCGAGCACGTGTTCGCGCGCGCGGGGTTTGCCGGCGCCACCATGGCCGAGATCGCGGCGCGCGCCGGCGTGCCCAAGTCGAACCTGCACTACTACTTCCGCACCAAGCAGGCGCTGTACCGCGCGGTGCTGGCCCACACGCTGCAGCTGTGGCTGTCGGAGACCGACATCATCCGCGCCGACCTTCCGCCGCAGGTGGCGCTGGAGCAGTACATTCGCGCCAAGATGCGGTTGTCCGCCAGCCATCCCGATGCCTCGCGCGTGTTTGCCAACGAGCTGCTGCACGGCGCGCCGGAGATCGGCGAGATCCTGCGCCATGCGCTGCGCGAACTGGTGGCGCGCAAGGCCGCGGTGGTGCAGCAATGGATCGACAGCGGCCAGATGGCGCCGGTGGACCCGCAGCACCTGTTCTTCACCATCTGGGCCGCAACGCAGACCTATGCCGATTTCGAGTCGCAGGTCTGCGCAGTGCTCGGCGTGAGCCGGCTGGGGCGGCAGGACTATGCGCAGGCGACCGAGCATCTGGTGGCGCTGCTGCTGCGCGGTTGCGGCCTCGCGCCCGAGGCCATGACCATGCAGGTGCTGGCTGACGGGCAGGGGTGAGCGCATCGTCCGTACCGTTCGCACGCGCTACCTGCGCCCCGCGGGGCCATGCGATCATGCGGCCGTGCTTTCCCGTGCTTTCCGTCCTAACCTTTCCCGTCAAGAGACGCCATGCTCGACCTGATCCTGCGGCACTGCAACCTGCCCGACGGGCGCACCGGCATCGATATCGGCATTGCCGATGGCCGCATCGCCGCGGTGGAGCCCGCGCTGGCCGCGCGCGCTGCCGAGGAAATCGATGCCGCCGGCCAATTGGTGACGCCGCCATTCGTCGACGCGCATTTCCATATGGACTCGACGCTGTCGTACGGGCTGCCGCGCGTGAACCAGTCCGGCACGCTGCTAGAAGGGATTTCGCTGTGGGGCGAACTCAAGCCGATGCTGACGCAGGAGGCGCTGGTCGAACGCGCGCTGGCCTACTGCGACTGGGCCGTGGCGCGCGGGCTGCTGGCGATCCGCTCGCATGTCGACGTTTGCGATCCGCGGCTGCTCGCGGTGGAAGCGCTGCTGCACGTGCGCGAGCGCGTGCGTCCCTACCTCGACCTGCAACTGGTGGCGTTTCCGCAGGACGGCGTGCTGCGCGCCCCCGGCGCGATGCAGAACCTGACGCGCGCGCTCGACATGGGCGTCGACGTGGTCGGCGGCATCCCGCATTTCGAGCGCACCATGACGCAGGGCGCGGAGTCGGTGCGGCTGCTGTGCGAGCTTGCGGCCGAGCGCGGGCTGCGCGTCGACATGCATTGCGATGAAAGCGACGACCCGCTGTCGCGCCATATCGAGACGCTGGCGAGCGAGACGGTGCGCCTCGGCCTGCATGGCCGCGTGGCCGGCTCGCACCTGACCTCGATGCACTCGATGGACAACTACTACGTGTCCAAGCTGATCCCGCTGATGCGCGAGGCCGGCGTCGCGGCGATCGCCAACCCGCTGATCAACATCACGCTGCAGGGCCGGCACGACAGCTACCCCAGGCGCCGCGGCATGACGCGCGTGCCCGAATTGCTGGCGGCGGGCGTGCCGGTTGCCTTCGGCCACGACTGCGTGATGGACCCGTGGTACGGCCTGGGCTCGGGCGACATGCTCGAAGTCGCGCACATGGGCCTGCATGTGGCGCAGATGACCGGGCAGGAGGCGATGCGGGCCTGCTTTGCCGCGGTGACCGCGACGCCGGCGCAAATCCTTGGCCTGGACGGCTACGGCATCGCGCCGGGCTGCCGGGCCGACCTGGTGCTGCTGCAGGCGCGCGACCCGGTCGAGGCGATCCGGCTGCGCGCCACGCGGCTGCGCGTGCTGCGTGCCGGCAAGACCATCGCCTGCACGCCGCCGGCGACGGCGGCCCTGCAATTGCCCGGGCGGCCGGCGCAGGTGGATTTCATGCGGAGGGGTGGCCCACAATAGGTTTAGGCCGGGCTCATGCCGGCAGCATGCCTGCGAAGATTTTTGCTTGAAGCTGTTGACAGCGTCAGGTACGCGCGGCATAATTTCGTTCTTCGCATCGCAGCAGCAATGCAGCGAAACGAAGCCCAGATGGCGGAATTGGTAGACGCACTAGGTTCAGGTCCTAGCGGTGGCAACACTGTGGAGGTTCGAGTCCTCTTCTGGGCACCAATATTCGGAAAGGCTCGCGCAAGCGAGCCTTTCGTCGTTTACGGGTCCCTTACGGATCTCGACCCGCGTCTCGATCGCAGGTCCCGCCGATCGAATTCCCGCCGGCAAGCTCAGGCCGCCGGTACCCCTTCCTCGCTCTGCGCTTCGCGCACGCAATTGCGCCCCTCCGCCTTGGCCCGGTACATCGCCGCATCGGCCGCGGCGAACAGCTGCTGCCAGTGACGTGCCCCGCCGTGCCCGATCGCGACGCCGAAACTGGCCGTCACGTGCAGCGACTTGCCGCCGACGCAGGCCAGCACGCTGTCCGGCGGCACCAGCGCACGCATCAGCGTCGCCACCTCGCGCAATACTTCGTCGCCGGCCGCGTGGCCATGGGGTCGTTGATCTGCTTGAAGCGATCGACGTCGATCAGCACCAGGCCGGCACTGACCCGCTGAGCAGCCGCTCCAGCGGCTCCAGCGTGCGCATGTAGCGATTGGTCAGTTCCTCGGGTGTCATCGAGTAATGGCCCGACACGCGTCCTTGCGCGACCAAGCTGTCGATCAACGCCATCCCCTGTCCGAAAAACTGGTGATTCGTGTCGGCGCAGGAGTGCGATCAGCTGGCCGCGCACCCACTTGCAGAACGCGACATGGACGCGATCCGCCAGGCGATCGAAAGACCGCGGCGATTTGATCCGCGCTATCCGTGTCCAGGTGCGGCGTTGCCTGTCCGGCCGCGGTCGTCGTCCGGAACGCGGTCATTGCCACCGCGCGGACGCCAACATTCCCCGCTAACGCAAGCAGGCGGATTGACCTATGCTCAAGCTCATCGGGCAGGCTGATATAACGTCCGAAGGTGGTTGCCATGACTATGGTCTTGTCATCATCGAGAGAGAGGGAGGCGGGGATTTGCCCCGGTTGGCACCCGTGTGCCACGCATCCGGGTCCGATCCTGCACCACCTGCAATGCTGCAGCATCCTGGCCGTGCTGATGTGTGCGCTGGCCCACGCGGATGATGCGGTTCCGGAAAGGGTAGCCGACAGCCAGGGCGTCTCCGGCTGGGACCAGCCGCTGCAGGCGCAGGCTGCGCCAGCGCCGGTCGCCCAGGCACCCGACACGCTGGTGGCCGGCGCCGACATGCCGGCCGGCGCGCCCGCATTCTTCAGTAGTGTCCCCGAACCAATCGCCATCGAGTACGCGACTCGGGCACCGGAGCCTTCGCCATCATTGCCGCCTGCGATGGGAGTGGGGCCGGACGACGACGCGCCGGGGCTGGCCGCCGTGGATCGCGATCTCGTCGCCGTGGTCGAGCGCCCGCGCCGCTTGACGCTGCACATGGACGATGTCACCAGCGCTGGCGGCTTTGTCGACAGCCACGTGCGCACCATGGCGCTGGCGGTCGATGCCGTGGTGCCGCGCGCCGGCGGCCTGACGATCCAGCCGCGGCTGCAGCTGGCCTACCAGCCCGGCATGTCGCCGGTCAGCGGCGTGCAGGCGCAGGGCATGCCCGGCGATTCCAGTGCCACCGGCATCGGCGTACGGCTCTATGGCGCGCAGCCGACACGCCTGGCCGGCATCTATCCGTTCGTTGAAGCCGACTGGTGGCAGGACAGCCGCAAGCAAAGCATCAACATCAATGGCACGAAGATCGATGCCGACCTGCTGCGCGGGCTGTTCTCGTTCAATATCGGCGCGCACGGCAACACGGCAACCGGCGTGAAGCTGTGGTTCAAGGTGAGGGCGGGGCGCAATCCGGGCGGTACGGTCGGTGCGAGGTACCGCTGGTAGTTTCAGAGTGCCGGCGAGCGCTTGCGCACAGGGTCGGGCGCAACCTCGCCGCCATGAAAAAAGGGCTTCCGTTTCCGGAAGCCCTTTTCCCTTCTGCATAGGTGGCGCGGCTGGCAGGATTCGAACCCACGACCCCTTGGTTCGTAGCCAAGTACTCTATCCAACTGAGCTACAGCCGCACACGAGAGGCCGAATTGTAGCGGAATTTCGGGATTGCGCAAGGGGTCCGAGATAAAAACTTTTGCGGTTGCCCATGCTGGCACCTCGCTCCGATCTTTACGCCGCCACCTCCGACCAGTTCCCGTCCGCTTCGCGCGCCTTGCCTTCATCCCGCAGCTTGAGCAAATGCGCCAGCAGCGAGCGCTGCGCGACCGGGTGCATGCGCGGCGGCACGTCGTCATAGACGCGCAGCACCAGCGCTTCGATTGGCGCGGGGCCCAGTCCGCGCAGCGCGGCCGCGACCTTGGCTTCACGCTGCAGCCGGTGGCGCACCAGCAGGCGGATCGCGTCCTGCGGCCGTGCGATCAGGAAGCCGTGCCCGGGGGCGAGCCATTCCAGGTCTTCTTCCTGCAAGGCGGCCAGCGAATCGAGGTAGGCGCGCATGTCTCCGTCAGGCGGTCCGATCACGACCGTCGAGCCCTGCATCACGTGGTCGCCGGTGAACAGCGTCTTTTCCTCTTCGAGCAGGTAGCACAGGTGGTTCGATGCGTGGCCCGGCGTATGGCAGACGCGCAGCGTGCAGCCGTCGCCGATGGCGATGCGCTCGCCGTGCGCGAGTTCGCGCTGCGGCGCGAAGCCCGCGTCCTGCCACTGGCCGGCGGGCGCGGCACGGCCCAGCACCGTTGCGCCGGTCGCAGCCTGCAGCGCGGCGGCCGCCGGCGAATGGTCGAGGTGCGTGTGCGTGGCGAAGATCCAGCGGACCGGGCCAGGCGCCGCGGCCAGGATGGCGCGCACGTGTTCGTCGTCATCGGGGCCGGGATCGATGACGGCCCATTCGTTGCGCGCGCCGCCGCCGACCAGGTAGGTGTTGGTGCCGGGGCCGGTCATCACGCTGCCGTTGTTCGCGGTCACGCGCCAGACGCGCTCGGATAGCTGCACCGGCAAGCCGGGCGACAGCTCGTAACGGCCATGCTGCCGGCCTTCGGGATCGATGCGGCCGATCTCGGCGTAGCACGCCTCGTTGGGCATCACCGGCCGCACGCCCGCGGCGCCGGTGGCCAAGCGCGGCATGATGCAGGCGATGCCGCGCAACTGCGCCGCATACGCGAAGCAGGCCTCGGCGTTCTCGAATTGCGCGATCGCCGCCAGCGTGCGGCGCGTGACGTGCATCATCGGCAGGCCGCTGGCGGGATCGGCGGCTTCGGCAGGGCGGATCCAGCGGTGTTCGACGATCTCGTTGCCATCGGCGATTACCTCCTGGCCTTCCGGCGCGATGGCGACGAAGAAGCGCGTATCGAAGCGCTTGGGCAGCCCCGGCGGCGTGAGCCAGTAGCTGTGGTAGGCCAGCCGGTCGGCTGCCAGCCGCAGCCCGAGCTGCTCGCATGCATGCGCCAGGCCCGGGCCGCCGCGCTGCACGGCGGCGCGCAACAGCGCCTGTTGTGCGGCGTCGAGGGCAGCGGGAGGCAGCAGGCGTCCGTCGCTGCCGCAGGCGAACAGCAGGCCGGCTTCTTCGAAGCATTCGCGTAGCGCGGCAACATAGAAGTCCAGGCCGCCAGCCGGCAGCCCCAGGCGCTCGCTCGCGGCGATATCGTCGAGCCCGTGGGCATGCGCATGCAGCGCCCTGTCTTGCACCGCGTCGAGCGTGCCGCCGGGGAACACGTAGGCGCCGCTGCTGCGGTCGTTGGCGCGCTCGACGCGGCGGACCAGCAGGACTTCCATGCCGGCGGGCGCGTCGCGCACGACCAGCAGGCTGGCGGCATTGCGCAGCAATGGCGTGGGAATGGCGGTGGTGGCAGGGCGTGCGCCGCTTGTCTCTGTGGTTGTCATTGTGTCGGCATGGTGGTGTCATGCGGCGCCGCGTGCTGCGCGCCGACGCCGGGAGCCGTTAGTGTAGCCGCGTTGAAAGATTCGCAATCCGGGGCAAATCCGGAGGCGGCAGGGGGGGTAGGGCGGCCCGGCTTTGGCTTTTCCGCCCGAAGGCAGTAATCTGATAGCTCCGCTTCACTTTTTGGAGGGGCGCCAGGTGCGCGCTTCCGCTGGGAGGAGGTCCGCGTGATCCGAGCTTCAATCCTGTGCCTGCCGCTGGCGTGCCTGCTGGCGGCCTGCGAGACGCCGCCGCAAACCGCGCCGCGCCCGGTCCCGCCCGCCACCACGCGCATCACGGTCGATGCCCAGACCGTGTCCAGGGCGGCTTCTGTCGCCTGCGAGCCGGCCGTCGCCGAGGCGCTCAAGCGCCGCTATCCGCAGCCGGGCAGCGTCATGCTGATGGCCGATCGCGAGCAGTACTACCAGCGCGCCAACGCGCAGACGTCGGTCAACGGTGAAGGCGTGTTCGAGCCCGACGACAGCTCGTCGGCGATCGGTTTTCACTATGCCTGCCTGTACAACGCGCGCACGGGCAAGGTCGACGATGTACAGATGCGGTATTGAGCAGTCGGTGTTGAGGGTTTGGTATCGAGGGGGATTCCGGTTTCCGATCGGGTGATTCCCTCGCGCTGTAGAGGTGCTTTATCATCCATGTTCCGCCGCCAGCCACCACCTTAAGTGTGATCGCCCTCGCTCCCTGCCTGCGAGGAATTGACACGGCGCAAGGGCAGGCACAATATGCGCAAACACATGCGCCTCCGGGACGACATGCCGGCAGTCATAGCCGCAATCCCAGGACAGGTCGCAAGAAAATTGGGAACGGGGTCATGAAGCCTTCACTTCGTCTTATGGCGAGCGCGGTCACGCTCGCCGTCATGCTGTCCGGCTGCGCCAGCGCGCCGGATTCAGCCACAGTCCAGGCCGCCATCGCGGAACAGCCGCCGTCCGACCAGGCCATGAAGGCCCTGTCGGCCGAGGTCTTCACCTATGCCTATCCGCTGGTGCTGATGGACGTGACGCGCGAGCTGATGACGCTGCGCACGCCGGTCAACTCCTTCAGCCACAAGCGCTCGTTCCCGGACGCCAGCTTCACCGACGTGGTCAGTCCCAATGCCGATACGCTGTATTCGTCGGCGTGGCTGGACCTGTCGCGCGAGCCGGTGATCCTGTCCGTGCCCGACACGCAAGGCCGCTATTACCTGATGCCGCTGATGGATGCGTGGACTAATGTGTTTGCATCGCCGGGCAAGCGCACCACCGGTACCCGCCGCGGCAATTTCGCCATCACCGGACCCGACTGGCGCGGCACGCTGCCCAAGGGCGTGCAGGAAATCCGCTCGCCGACGTCGATGGTCTGGCTGATCGGCCGTACCCAGGTCAACGGCAAGAAGGACCTCCCGGCCGTGCACCGGCTGCAGGACCAGTACCGGCTGACGCCGCTGTCCGCGTGGGGCGGCGGCCGCCGCGTGCCTGACCGGCCCGCGCCGCGCGCCGCCGCGGTCGACACGCAGAGTTCGCCGGTGGAGCAGGTCGCGGCGATGGACGCGCAGGCCTTCTTCACGCGCTTCGCCGCGCTGCTGCCGGCCAATCCGCCGGCAGCGGCCGACAGCGCCATGGTGGAGAAACTGCGCCGCATGGGCATCAGCCCCGGCGTGCCGTTCAAGACCACGGTGATGGAACCGTCGACCGCGCGCGCGGTGCAGGAGGGCGCGACCGCGGCGCTGGCGGCGATCGCGCAGGGCGCGCGCAAGGGAAATGCCGATGCGGGCAACGGCTGGGTCATGCACCGCGACCTCGGCAACTATGGCACCAACTACGCCCGCCGCGCGGTGACCGCGTGGGTGGGGCTGGGCGCCAACCTGCCGGAGGATGCGATCTACGCGTCGACACGCACCGATGCCAACGGCACGCCGCTGCAGGGCGGCGCGCGCTACGTGCTGCATTTCGACAAGGACCAGCTGCCGCCGGCGCGGGCGTTCTGGTCGCTGACGCTTTACAACGACCGGCAGGCGTTTATCCCCAACCCGATCCAGCGCTACGCCATCGGCAGCCGCGACCGGCTGCGCTACAACCGCGACGGCTCGCTCGACATCTATATCCAGCACGAACGCCCGGCGGGAGCCCGGGCCGCCAACTGGCTGCCGGCCCCGCCCGATGCACTGAACATGATGTTGCGCGCGTACTGGCCGGAGCAGGCGCTGCTCGACGGCAGCTGGATGCCGCCCGCGGTGACGCGGGTGAACTGACGCAGCGCTGCTTTGGCAAGGAACAAAGGCCGCATGCCTGGTGGGCATGCGGCCTTTAGGTTTTGGTTGCGCGGGTTGCGCGAGTTGCTCAGTGCGCGTGCGTCGCACACGCGGTGCAAGCGCTGCCGCCCGCAGGCGCCGCGGCGACATGGCCGGCCGGCTTGCCGACACGCTTCCACGCCATCGCGCCGCGGACGGACCAGCGCTCGCGCAGCGCGCGCGCCGCACTGACCATGTTGGACAGCGCTGCCTCGGTTTCTTCCCAGCCGCGCGTCTTCAGGCCGCAGTCAGGATTGACCCACAGTCGCTGCGGCGGCACCACCTCGCAGGCACGGTCGAGCAGCCGCTCCATCGCCTGCACCGACGGCACGCGCGGCGAGTGGATGTCGTAGACGCCGGGCCCGATCTCGTTCGGGTAGTCGAAGTCACCAAAGCCTTCCAGCAGTTCCATCGCCGAGCGCGAGGTCTCGATGGTGATCACGTCGGCATCCAGCGCTGCGATCGACGGCAGGATGTCGTTGAACTCGGCGTAGCACATATGCGTGTGGATCTGGGTCTGGTCCCTGACGCCGCTGGCCGACAGGCGGAAAGCCGTGACCGCCCAGTCCAGGTACGCGTCCCAGTCGCCGCGGCGCAGCGGCAGGCCTTCGCGCAGCGCCGGTTCGTCGATCTGGATCACGCGGATGCCGGCCTGTTCGAGGTCGCACACCTCGTCGCGGATGGCCAGCGCGAGCTGGCGTGCGGTGGTGGCGCGCGGCTGGTCGTCGCGCACGAACGACCATTGCAGCATGGTGATCGGACCGGTCAGCATGCCCTTCATCGGCCGCTCGGTCAGCGACTGCGCGTAGCGGGTGGTGTCTACCGTCATCGGCTCCGGACGGTACACGTCGCCGTAGATCACCGGCGGCTTGACGCAGCGCGAGCCATAGCTCTGCACCCAGCCGTTCTCGGTAAAGCCATAGCCGCACAGCTGTTCGCCGAAATACTCGACCATGTCGTTGCGCTCGGCCTCGCCGTGGACCAGCACGTCCAGGCCCAGCTCTTCCTGCTTGCGCACGGCCAGCGCGATTTCGGTGCGGATGCGCTCCAGGTATTCAAGCGCGCCGATGTCGCCGCGCTTGAAGGCCGCACGGGTCTGGCGGATGGCCGCGGTCTGCGGGAACGAACCGATCGTGGTGGTGGGCAGCAACGGCAGCTGCAGCGCCTCGCGCTGGCGCTCGATGCGCTGTGCGAACGGGCTGGCGCGGTGGGCCATGTCGGCAGTCACGCCGGCCAGGCGTTGCTGCACGCGCGGGTTGACCACGCGGCGCGATTGCCGGCGCGAGGCCTGCACGGCGTCGGACGCGGCCAGCTGCGCGGCGACCGCGGCATCGCCTTCGTTGAGCGCGCGTGCCAGCAGCTGCAGTTCGCCGAGCTTCTCGGTGGCGAAGGCCAGCCATGACTTCAGCTCGGCATCGAGGCGCACTTCATGCGCCAGCGACACCGGCACATGCAGCAGCGAGCACGACGGCGCCAGCCACAGGCGGTCGCCGAGCGCCGCCTGCACGGGGCGCAGCGTGTCGAGCGCGCGGCGCAGGTCGGTGCGCCAGATATTGCGGCCGTCGATGACGCCGGCGGACAGCACGGCATGCGCCGGCAGCGCGGCCTGCCATGCGGCCAACTGGCCCGGTGCGCGCACCAGGTCGATATGGAAGCCGTCGACCGGCAGCGCGGCGGCGCGCGCGGCGTGGTCGGCGGCGGTGTCGAAGTACGTCGCCAGCAGCAGCTTCGGGCCCGCGTCGCGCAGGCCGTCGTAGGCGCTGTCGAAGGCGTCGATCCAAGCGGGTTCCAGGTCCAGGCACAGCGCGGGCTCGTCGATCTGCACCCACTCGATGCCGCGCGCCTTCAGCTGGCCGAGGATGCGGCGGTAGGCCTGCACCAGCTTCGGCAGCAGCGAGAGGCGGTCGAAGCCGGCCACGTGGCTCTTGGACAGCCACAGGTAGGTGACCGGGCCCACCAGCACCGGGCGCGCGCGCAGGCCCTGCGCCAGCGCTTCGTCGGCTTCCTCGAAGAACCACGCCGGGCCGCCGTCGAAGGTGGTGTCGGCGTCCAGCTCGGGGACCAGGTAGTGGTAGTTGGTGTCGAACCACTTGGTCATTTCCATTGCCGGCTGTTCGCGGTTGCCGCGCGCCAGCTCGAAATACTGCGTCAGCGTCAGCTGCGCCGGGTCGAAGCCGAAGCGGCGCGGCAAGGCGCCCAGCAGCGCGGTCAGGCTGAGCATCTGGTCGTACCAGGCGAAGTCGCCGGTGGCGACGGTGTCCAGGCCGCGCTCGGCCTGCAGCTGCCAGTGGCGGCGGCGCAGTTGCGCGGCCACTTCATGCAGCGCGGCTTCGCTGCTTTCACCGCGCCAGAAGGCCTCCTGCGCGAATTTCAGTTCGCGGCATTCGCCGATGCGGGGAAAGCCGAGGATATGGGTGCGTGCCATGGGGAACTTGCTCCAGAAGATGATGACTGGCGCACAGTGTCGGTTTCCCCATAAAATGAATCAAGCGACAAGTTTTAAACAACATATGAATATACTTCATACGACATCTCCTACGACAACGGGGCGGGCCCGCGCGCCGGACTGCGCATGATCGAGGTCCGCCATTTCCGCTCGCTGGTTGCCATTGCCGAATCCGGCAAGCTCGCCACCGCGGCCGAGCGCGTGCATGTCAGCCAGTCGGCGCTGTCACACCAGATCAAGGCGATCGAGGCGCACTACGGCCTGCCGCTGTTCGACCGGACCCGCCAGGGGCTGCGCTTCACGCCGGCGGGCGAACGCCTGCTGGCTCTGGCGCGCGAGGTGCTGGCCGCGGTCAGCGCGGCCGACCGCGATATCGAACGGCTCAAGGGCGACACTCGCGGCGAATTGCGCGTGGTGCTGGAGTGCCATACCTGCTTCGACTGGCTGATGCCGGTGATGGATGAATTCCGCCGCCGCTGGCCCGAGGTGGAGGTGGACCTGGTGGCGGGCTTCCATGCCGACCCGATCTCGCTGCTCAGCGAGGGCCGCGCCGACATGGTGATCGGCTCGCAGCCTGCGGTGCGGCGCGGGCTCGACGTGGCGCCGCTGTTCCGCTTCGAGATCCTTGCGGTCATCGCCAACGAGCACCGGCTGCGCAACAAGCGCCGCATCGAAGCCGCCGACCTGGCGGGCGAGACGCTGATCACCTATCCGGTGCCGGAGCAGCGCATCGACCTGATCCGCGAGGTGCTGGAACCCGCCGGTATCCGGCTGCAGCGCCGCACCGCGGAGCTGACGGTGGCCGTGCTGCAACTGGTGGCGAGCCGGCGCGGCGTGGCGGCATTGCCCAACTGGGGCGTGAAGAACTACGTCGACCACGACTACGTGCTGGCCAAGCGGATCGGTGCCAAAGGGCTGTGGAGCGAGCTCTATGCCACGGTGCCGGCGCCGCTGGCGCGCCGGCCTTATGTGGCGGACTTTGTCGCGATCGTGCGGGATACGTGCGCGGCGCAGCTCGATGGGATCGAGCTGCTGCCGGCATAGCGTGGGTGGCTAGGCCGGAAGCGCCAATCCTGCGTCACTGCGGGCCTGCGGGGCAACGGCGCGCGGAGCGGGAGCCGGCTCGCCTTGCGCCTCGCTGTCCGGATCGTCGACGTCAGCGCCCAGCACGGCCATGTCGATGCCACTTTCCAGACGGCGCAGGAACAGCCACAGCAGGCTGGCATCGGCGGCGGTCAAGGTCGCGTGGAGCACTGGCTGACTAACGGATTCGAAGCGGGTCGAGTCGAAGCGCAACTGCTCAGGCGCCAGGCCGGTGCGGCGGGCGCTGGCAAACACCCACTCCATCGCACCGAACGGGTCGGTGCCGTCGAGTTGGAGGGAAAGGCGCAGGGTGGGAAGGACGGTGGCTGGCATGTGGTGTTTCCGGCAGGTCTTCTGATGTAGTCAATGTACCAGCCGGGATGCAAAATGAGCTTCTTAATTTTCTCCAAGATTAGTGGAATTGAAAAAGAAGCATCTTCTTATGGCAAAATTTGCAGAAGTTTCTTCCAAAGATTTCAGGGGCCATGGTGCAACCTCCCAAGCTCGATGACACCGACCGCCGCATCCTGCGCGAACTCCGCCGCGACGGCCGCCTGTCCAATGCCAAGCTGGCCGAGCAGGTCGGCCTGTCCGCCACACCCTGCTGGAACCGGGTGCGCGCACTCGAGGAAAGTGGCGTCATCGAAGGCTACGCCGCGCTGCTGAACCAGAAGGCGCTGGGCTTGCCGGATACGGTCCTGATCGAGGTCACGCTCGAGCGTCACGACGACGACATGCTGTACCGCTTCGGCCAGGCGCTGGCCGAGTTGCCGGAAGTGATGGAGGCCTATCTGCTCACCGGCGACTACGACTACCTGATCAAGGTCGCGGTGGCCGGCACACAGGGCTATGAGGAGTTCCTGCGGCACAAGTTGTACAAGCTGCCCGGACTGCGCCACAGCCGCTCGACCTTTGTGCTGCGCACGCTGAAGCGCGAGCCCTCCGTCGAACCCTGAGCCGCCGGCCGGCGCAGCCAGAGTATCATGCCTTGTACATCACGTCGGTGGTGGTGTCAGTAAACCAGCCGGCGCCTTGCGGGAGGAATATGCCGGCGACCCGCAACGGTGCGTTCCATTGCCGAATCAAGCGCGAACGCGCAATTCCGCTCATAATGTCGCCGGTGCCGGGCCGCCCCGCGCCCATTGAAAAGAATTCCGGTATGAACGACACAGAAATTGAGCTGATCGATTCGGCACGCCTGCCGACGCGATTTGGCGACTTCACGGCACACGCCTTCAAGGGCGCCCACTCGGGCATTGAGCATCTGGCCCTGAGCGTGGGCGAAGTGGCAGGCGAGGACGTGCTGATCCGCATGCATTCCGAATGCCTGACCGGGGATGTCTTCGGTTCCTGCCGCTGCGATTGCGGCCCGCAGCTCGAGCTGGCGATGGAAAAGATCGCTGCCGAAGGCCGCGGCATCCTGCTGTACCTGCGCGGCCACGAAGGCCGCGGCATCGGCCTGGCGGAGAAGATCCGCGCCTACCGCCTGCAGGATGGCGGGCTCGATACCGTGGACGCCAACCTGGCGCTGGGCCAGGCCATCGACGCGCGCAACTACGCCTTTGCGGCCGACCTGCTGCACCAATGGGGCGTCACGTCGGTGCGGCTGATGAGCAATAACCCGCTCAAGGCCGCCGCGCTGGAAAAGGCCGGGATCAAGGTCAACGAGCAACTGCGGCACATCGTGCCGTCCAACGCCGAGAACGAGAAATACCTGGCGACCAAGCGCACGCGCATGGGGCACCTGCTCGACTGACGGCGGCTGGCTGGGTGGCCTGCCGGGTAACTGCCCGGCCACCCACGGGCCCGTCATGACCAGGTGCGCGGGCTTGTTCCTCACATGATCCAGGGTTGATCCGCAAGCGGGCAGCGCGCAGGAGATGTTGCGCCTGATTGGTTGCTAATGGCAACTATTGCCATTAGAATCTGTCGGCCGTCCGCAAGTTTTTTGTCCTGATGCCCGACTCCGCCGCCAACACCACCGGTTCGATCCTGGAATACCTGACATTCCGGCTGAACCGTCTTTGCGAAATGACCAGGGAGTCTGCCTCCGGCTTCTATGAGCGGGAATTCGGCATCGGCCTGAGGGAATTGCGCGTATTGCGTTTTGCCGGACTGGAGCCCGGCCTGACGCTGACGCGCCTGATCGAACTGGTGCTGCTTGAGAAGACGGTGACGTCCAAGCTCGTCACCGCGCTGGCGAAGCGGGGCTTGCTGCGCCGCGAGGTAGGCGCGGCCGATGCCCGGCAACTGAACCTGTTCCTGACCCAGGCCGGCGCGGCACTGGTCGCGCAGACCTACCAGCGCGGCGATGTCCTGGAAAAGATGTTCCTGTCGGTCCTGTCCGAAGCCGAAGTCCAGACGCTGGACCGGTGCATCGGCAAGCTGACCGCGGCGCTCGAGGCGCATCAGCTCGGTATCGAGCCGCCGGCAGGGTAGCAGGGCGCTGAGCGCAAAACGGCACGACCACATAACAACGAGGAGACGACATGCCAGCCAACCACACCCGGACGCGCCGCCAATGGCGCGCCATTGCATGCGGCGCCCTGTGCGCCGCCACCTTGCCGGCCTGGAGCCAGGACGCGGGCCGCGCCATCGCACCCACTGCGCCCGCGGCGCCGGCGCTGGTCGCCGCGCTGGAAAGCGACCCGATCCGGCTCGGCTGGATGCAAGGCTTTCCGCCGCCGCCCGAGAAGCAGATCACCCACGTGCCGGGCGCCGAGAAATTCCCGCGCAATCGCTGGCTGTTCTCGCATATCCGCGAACTGGTGCCGACCGCGTCGGTCTGGCGCGGCAACGGCCCGCCCAGCCCGCTGCCGCGCGCGGAGCGCGATATCGGCTCGGTGCCCTTCAGCGATGCGGACGGCACCCGCCGGACCTTCGAAGAGATGCTGGCGCTGACCTATACCGACGGCATCCTGGTCATGCACAAGGGCAAGGTCGTCTATGAGCGCTACTTTGGCGTACTGGACGGCCATACGCCCCATATCGCCATGTCGGTGACGAAGTCGTTCGTTGGCACGCTGGCGGCAATGCTGGCGGCCGACGGCAAGCTCGATCCGGCGGCGCCCGTGACGCGCTACCTGCCGGAGATGGCCGGCACCGCCTACGGCGATGCCACGGTGCGCCAGGTCATGGACATGACCGTCGGCGTCCGCTATTCGGAGGACTATGCCAATCCCAAGGCCGAGGTCTGGGACTATGCGCGCGCCGGCGGCATGCTCGCCCGGCCTGCCGCCTACAACGGGCCGGCAACCTTCTACGACTTCCTGAAGACGCTGCAGAAGGAAGGCGGACACGATGATGTCTTTGCCTACAAGACGGTAAATGCCGAGGTGCTCGCGTGGATCGTGCGCCGCGCTTCTGGCCAGTCGCTGGCCAGGCTGCTGTCGGAACGGATCTGGCAGCCGATGGGCGCCGAGCAGGATGCCTACTTCACGGTCGACAGCATCGGCACGGAATCGGGCGGCGGCGGCCTGAACACCACGCTGCGCGACCTCGCGCGCTTCGGCGAGACCATCCGCGGCAACGGGCGCTTCAACGGCAAGCAGATCATCCCGGCATCGGTCGTGGCCGATATCCGCCGCGGCGGCGACCGCGGGCAGTTTGCGCGCTCGGGCAGCGGCCCCGTGCTGCCGGGCTGGAGCTATCGCGACATGTGGTGGGTGTCCCACGACAGCCACGGCATGTTCCAGGCTGCAGGTATCCATGGGCAGCGCATCTACATCGACCCCAAGGCCGAGCTGACGATCGTCCGCTATGCGTCGCACCCGGTCGCGGGGAACGCTGCCAACAACCCGATCACGTTCCGCGCGTTCCGGGCGCTGGCCGAGACGTTGTCGCGGTAATGGCGTGCCGGGGGTGGCAGGCTGCGCCGCCCCCGGCATTCTGCTTTCCTAGTTTTCCGGAATTTCCTGGCCGGCGCCCTCGCGCGGCACCACTTCCGCCGCGATGCGCTCGCCCAGATCCCGCTGCGCGACCTTCAGGTCGTAGGTCACCTGCATATTCATCCACGAACGCGCATCGCCACCGAAATAGCGCGCCAGGCGCAACGCGGTGTCTGGCGTGACGCCGCGCTGCTCGCGCACGATCTCGTTGATGCGGGCCGGCGTCACGCGCAACGCCAGCGCCAGGGCATTGGCGCTCATGCCCAGCGGCACCAGGTATTCCTCGCGCAGGATTTCGCCCGGATGGATCGGGCGCATGCGGTTTTCAAAGCGTGCCATGTTGCTGTCCTCAGTGGTAGTCGATGATCTCGACAGCCGCGGGGCCGTCATGGGTCCAGATGAAGCAGACTCTCCACTGGCCGTTGATGCGGAGGCTGTGGCGTCCCTTGCGATCACCGCCTAGTTTTTCCATGCGGTTGCCCGGCGGAAAGCGCAGCGCACCCAACGTGGCGGCGTCATCAAGCATCTCCAGCTTGCGCTGGGCGACGAACTCGATGCTCGCAAAGCGGGCGACGTAATGGCCGTCGAACAGTGCAGCGGTGTCGGAACATCTGAAGGATTGGATCATATCGTATATCGATAATCGATAAATGGCAAATCGACGAATTTGAGCAGAGGGGGCGGCTTCATGAAACCGCCGCCGCCATAGCGCCGCACCGTCAATCCTCTGAAAGCGAGCGACGAAAGCGAGCGACGCAATCGATACGAATCCTTTTCCAAACTGTTACACTGTATGGATGTACAGTGTATGGACTACACCTTCTCGGGACCTGCCCAGGCCCTGTGCTATGGTGGTTTTGCTCCAGGCCTGCCTGGCCCCTGGGCACCCCTCGTTCACGCCTGTCCCTCCTTTAACGCATTGATCCGAAAGAAAAAATCGTGTCGAGCAAGCAGCTGATTCGCATTCGCGGCGCCCGCCAGCACAACCTCAAGGATGTCGATCTCGACCTGCGCCCCGGCGAGATGACCGTGGTCACCGGACCGTCGGGATCGGGCAAGTCCAGCCTGGTGTTCGACACGCTCTATGCCGAGGGCCAGCGCCGCTACGTCGAGACCTTCAGCGCCTACGCGCGCCAGTTCCTGGACCGGATGGACCGCCCGCAGGTGGAGCGCGTCGACGGCGTGCCGCCGGCGATCGCCATCGACCAGACCAACCCGGTGCGCAGCTCGCGCTCGACGGTCGGCACGATGACGGAGCTGAACGACCACCTGAAGCTGCTGTACGCGCGCGCGGCGGAGCTGTTCGACAAGCAGACCGCGCAGCCGGTGCGCCATGACACGCCGGAGACGATCTACGCCGAGCTGCTGGCGCGCACGGCGCAAGGGCAGCCGCACCACGATGCGCGGCTGGTGGTGACGTTCCCGGTGGAGCTGCCGGAATCGACCACCGACGAAGAGGTCCAGCAGTGGCTCTCCGTCAGCGGCTACACGCGCGTGCAGGCGCAGCGTGTGGTGCAGTCTCCCACCGGTGCGCGCAAGCTGCTCGACGTGGTGGCTGACCGCTTCCGCATCGGCAATGCCGAAAAAGTGCGCGTGGTGGAGGCGATCGAAGCCTCGCTCAAGCGCGGCGGCGGACGCGTCAACATCTATGTGCTGGCCGATGGGACCGATGGCCGCGACGGCCCCGTGTGGCGCTTCTCCACCGGCCTGCATAGCCCGGACAGCGACCTGCGCTATGCCGACCCGCAACCCGCGCTGTTCTCGTTCAACTCCGCCTACGGTGCCTGCGAAACCTGCCGGGGCTTCGGCCGCGTGATCGGGGTCGACCTAGGGCTGGTCATCCCCGATGCGCGCAAGTCGCTGCGCGAAGGCGCGATCAAGCCGATGCAGACCCCTGCCTGGAAAGAATGCCAGGACGACCTGATGCGCTACGCCGGCAAGGCCGGCATCCCGCGCGACACGCCCTGGGCCGACATGACCGAGGCCGAGCGCCACTGGGTTGTCCATGGCTCGCCCGACTGGAACGGCCAGTGGAACAAGCAGTGGTACGGCGTGATGCGGTTCTTCAGCTACCTGGAGTCGAAGGCGTACAAGATGCACATCCGGGTGCTGCTCTCCAAGTACCGCAGCTACACCCCGTGCGAAACCTGCGGCGGCGCGCGCCTGAAAACCGAGTCGCTGCTGTGGCGCCTGGGCTCGAAGGACAATGCCGACGCCGTGCTGGCGGCCGGACGCCGCTTCTTGCCGCGCGGCGTGGACTGGGACCGAACGCAGCTCGAAGCGCTGCCTGGCCTGACCGTGCACGACCTGATGCTGCTGCCGATCGAGCGCATCCGCCGCTTCTTCGACGCGCTGACGCTGCCCAGCGCGATGCTGGACGACGCGCTCAAGCTGCTGCTGGCCGAGGTGCGCACGCGGCTGAAGTACCTGTGCGACGTCGGCCTTGGCTACCTGACGCTGGACCGCCAGAGCCGCACGCTGTCCGGCGGCGAAGTGCAGCGCATCAACCTGACCACCGCACTCGGCACCTCGCTGGTCAACACGTTGTTCGTGCTGGACGAGCCCAGCATCGGCCTGCACCCGCGCGACCTGAACCGCATCGTCGAGGCCATGCACCGGCTGCGCGACGCGGGCAACACGCTGGTGGTGGTGGAGCACGATCCGTCGGTGATGCTCGCCGCGGACCGCCTGATCGACATGGGCCCCGGCCCGGGCGAGCGCGGCGGCAATATCATTTTCGACGGCACGCCGTCCGATATCCGCAATGCCGACACGCTGACCGGTGCCTATCTCGGCGGGCGCCGCCGCGTGGCCGATGCCTCGCACTGGCAACGCCGCCCCGTCGACCACGCGCTGCCGCGCATCGTGCTGGAAGGCGCGACCGAGCACAACCTGCAGGACGTCACCGTCGAGATCCCGCTGCAGCGGCTGGTGTGCGTGACCGGCGTGTCCGGCTCGGGCAAGTCCACGCTGCTGCAGGACGTGCTGCATCCGGCGATGGCTCGGCATTTCGGCAAGGCGACGGAAGCGCCGGGGGCGTACCGCAAGCTGAGCGGCGCGGACCTGGTCGATGACGTGGTCTTCGTCGACCAGTCGCCGATCGGCAAGACCGCGCGCTCCAACCCGGCCAGCTATGTCGGCGCGTTCGACGAGATCCGCAAGATCTTCGCCAGGGCGCCGATGGCGCTGCAGCGCAGCTATACCGCGGGCACCTTCAGCTTCAACTCCGGCGACGGGCGCTGCCCGACCTGCGGCGGCTCGGGCTTCGAGCACGTCGAGATGCAGTTCCTCAGCGACGTCTACCTGCGCTGCCCGGACTGCGACGGCACCCGCTATCGCCCCGAAGTGCTGGAGGTGAAGATCGAGCGCGCCATCGCCGGGCAGCCGCCGCGCGCGCTCAGCATCGCCGACGTGCTGGAGCTGACCGTCAGCGAAGCTGCGTCCTACTTTGCCGGCGATGCCGCGGTGCTGCGCGTGCTGCAGCCCATTGTCGATGTCGGGCTCGAATACATGAAGCTGGGCCAGCCCGTGCCGACGCTGTCGGGCGGCGAGGCGCAGCGCCTGAAGCTGGCCGGCTTCCTTGCCGAAGCCGCGCAGGCCACGCCGTCGCGCACGCGCGGCAACACGCTGCCGCGCCGCCTGTTCATGTTCGACGAGCCGACCACGGGTTTGCACTTCGACGATATCGCCAAGCTGATGCTGGCCTTCGGCAAGCTGCTCGACAGCGGCCATTCGCTGATCGTGATCGAGCACAACCTCGACGTGATCCGCGCCGCCGACTGGCTGGTCGACCTGGGTCCCGAAGGTGGCGATGCCGGCGGCCGGGTAGTCTGCACCGGCACGCCGGAAGACGTGAAAGGCTGCGCCGAGTCGCATACCGGCCAGGCGCTGATCCACTATGACGCCGCGCTCGGCGAAGCCGGCATGCTGGCCGCGGAACGTGCCGCCGGCACCGAGTCCGAAGGCGTGCCGCTGCAGGCGGTCTTGCAGGCCCGCCGCGCGCGCCGCGAGATCGAGGGCGAGGACGTGGTGCGCATCGTCAACGCGCACGAGCACAACCTGAAGTCGCTCAACGTCGATATCCCGCACGGCAAGTTCAACGTCGTCACCGGCGTGTCCGGGTCGGGCAAGTCGACGCTGGCGTTCGACATCCTGTTCCACGAAGGCCAGCGCCGCTACCTGGAATCGCTCAACGCCTATGCGCGCTCGATCGTGCAGCCGGCGGGCCGGCCGGAGGTCGATGCGGTCTATGGCATCCCGCCCACCGTCGCGATCGAGCAGCGCCTGTCGCGCGGCGGCCGCAAGAGCACGGTGGCGACCACGTCGGAAGTCTGGCACTTCCTGCGCCTGCTGTACGTAAAGCTGGGCATCCAGCACTGCGTGCATGACGGCGCGCCGGTGACGTCGCAGAGCCCGGAATCGATCGCCGCGCAGTTGCTGCGCGACCATCGCGGCGAGCACGTTGGTTTCCTCGCGCCGCTGGTGGTCAACCGCAAGGGCGTCTATACCGACCTGGCGAAATGGGCCAAGGCGCGCGGCAATACGCACCTGCGCGTCGATGGCGAGTTCCTGCCGGTCGATCCGTGGCCGCGCCTGGACCGTTTCCGCGAGCACACCATCGAGCTGCCGGTCGGCGACCTGGTCATCACGCCGGAGCACGAGCCGCAACTGCGCGCACTGCTGGCGCAGGCCCTGGAAGCGGGCAAGGGCGTGATGCACCTGCTGGCGCCGCTCGACGGGCTGGGCCACGCCATGACCAACGGCGGCACCGCGCACGTGGGCGAGGTCAAGGTGTTCTCGACCAAGCGCGCCTGCCCCGAGTGCGGCACCAGCTATCCGGAACTCGACCCGCGCATGTTCTCGTACAACAGCAAGCACGGCTGGTGCGGCAGCTGCGTGGGCACCGGCCTGGCGCTGACGCGCGAGCAGCGCGCGGCGTTCGACGATACCGTGCTGGCCGACGACAACCGCGGCCGCGAGCAGAGCCTGCCATCGGAGGAGCTGGAACCGGAAGGCGTAGGCGAAGCGCCGTGCCCCGACTGCCATGGCACGCGCCTGAACCCGGTGGCGCGCGCGGTCACGTTCGACACGCAGGCCATCGTCGACGTGGCGCAATGGACCGTGTCCGATACGCGCCGCTGGGTCGACGGCCTGCGCCTGGCCGGCCGCGACGCCGAGATCGCGCGCGACGTGGTCAGCGAGATCGGCAGCCGCCTGCAGTTCCTGGAGGAAGTGGGCCTGGGCTACCTGAGCCTGGACCGCGCCGCGCCCAGCCTGTCCGGCGGCGAGGCGCAGCGCATCCGGCTCGCGGCGCAGCTCGGCAGCAACCTGCAGGGCGTGTGCTACGTGCTGGACGAGCCCACCATCGGCCTGCACCCGCGCGACAACCAGATCCTGCTCGATGCGCTGCGCAAGCTGGGCGACAAGGGCAATACGCTGGTGGTGGTCGAGCATGACGAAGACACCATCCGCCGCGCCGACCACATCATCGACATCGGCCCCGGCGCGGGCAAGCGCGGCGGCACGCTGGTGGCGCAGGGCGGCGTGGCGGAGCTTGCCGCGGCGCCGGCTTCCACCACCGGCCAGTTCCTGGCACAGCCGATCATCCACCCGCTGCAGGCGCGCCGCCCGGTGCAGCCGGGCGCGGCCGGCAAGCCGGCCGACCCGGCCGAATGGCTGACAGTGCACGGCGCTTCGCTGCACAACCTGCGCAACGTGAACGCGCGCATCCCGCTGTCGCGGCTGGTGGCGATCACCGGCGTGTCAGGCTCGGGCAAGTCGACGCTGGCGCGCGACGTGCTGATGACGAACCTGCTCGATGCGGTGGGCCGCTCGGTGCTGTCGTCGCCGGCCACGCGCCGCGCGCGCAATGCGGCCAGGGAAGAGGCCAGGACGAGCAAGTCGACGGCAAGGAAGCCGCTCAAGGTCGAACACGACTGGTATGGCTGCGAGGCCATCACCGGCTGGGAATCGATCGACCGCGTGCTCGAAGTCGACCAGACCCCGATCGGCAAGACCCCGCGTTCCTGCCCGGCGACGTACATCGGCGTATGGGACACGATCCGACGGCTGTTCGCCGATACGCTCGAGGCGCGTGCGCGCGGCTATACCGCGTCGCGCTTCTCTTTCAACACCGGCGATGGCCGCTGTCCCGCGTGCGAAGGGCAGGGCGTGCGCACCATCGGCATGAGCTTCCTGCCGGACGTGAAAGTGCCATGCGACGTCTGCCACGGACAGCGCTTCAATCCCGAGACGCTCGCCGTCACCTGGCGCGGCAAGAACATCGGCGACGTGCTGACCATGGAGATCGATGAGGCAGTGGAATTTTTTGCATCGATGTCCAATATTGCGCACCCGCTGCAGCTGATGAAGGACGTGGGGCTGGGCTACCTGACACTGGGCCAGCCATCGCCGACGCTGTCCGGCGGCGAGGCGCAGCGCATCAAGCTGGTCACCGAACTGAGCAAGGTGCGCGACGACATCACCCGCCGCGGCCAGAAGGCGCCGCACACGCTGTACGTGCTGGACGAGCCTACCGTCGGCCTGCACATGGCCGACGTGGCGCGCCTGATCCGCGTGCTGCATCGCCTCACCGACGGCGGCCACAGCGTGGTGGTGATCGAGCATGACCTCGACGTGATCGCCGAGGCCGACTGGATCATCGACCTGGGACCGGAAGGCGGCGCGGGCGGCGGCACCATCGTCGGCGCGGCCGATCCGGAGTCGCTGGCGCGGATCCAGGCCAGCCATACCGGCGCGGCGCTGGTGCCGGTGCTGGCGCGCGGCAAGGCGGAGACGGAGCAGGCCGGCGCGCCAGGCAAGGTCAGCATGGCCTGAGCTCCTTGCCGCAGGCGAGCGGCGTAGCCAGGGCCACACGGCACAGGCACGCCTTTCGCTTTCTCATGGTTGCTGGCGCGCACATCGCGCCCTGAACGGAGGTAACCATGAAGCATATCCGACCCAGCCGGCTCCTCGCCGCCATCGCGCTCGCCGCCGCTGCGATTCCCGCCATGGCGCAGATGACGCCTGGCACGCCGCGCGGCACCTATGATCCTTATTCGCAGGGCGCACGCAGCACCGACAAGTTCGATCCATACACGCAGGGCGCCAACGCTCCCACGCGCCAGGACCTCGCGCCCGCGCCCGAGGCCCAGCCTTCTACCGTGCCGGCGCAACCTGGCATGACCACCGCGCCTGTGCAGCGCACGGCTGATCCGTACATGGAAGGGACGCGCTGGGTCAGCCCGGAACTGGGCCGCCGCCTTGGCCCGCGCAGCCAGTTCCTGGACGGTGCCTGATGTTGATCGCCTGACTGCGATTTTCGCAACGGCCGCTTGCCAGGTGCGCGGCATCATGCCGCGCCGGCAGCGGCCTTTCCAGCCTTTCCAGCGGGGAAGGCGCGCGGCAAAATGCGAATGCAACCGGACTTACCGCCTCTTGTAATTCCTGCGCAAGCGCACGGACTCCACAGCGCGCAAGCGGCCAACGACCAGTTCAGCGTGCCGGATGCCAGCCAGGCGCTGAACTGCGGACCCATTCGGTCCGCCGGGCTCGCGCGCATGACGGTGGTCAGCTACAACATCCATCGCGCCGTCGGTACCGACCGCCGTTACCGGCCCGACCGGATCGCCGCGGTGCTGGAAGAACTGGGCGCCGATATCGTCGCGCTGCAGGAAGTCGAGTCGGGCAGCAGCAACGACCACACGCTCGAATACCTGGCCGGGCACACCGGCATGCACGTGGTGTCGGGCTTTACCCGCGTGCGCGGCAATGCGGATTTCGGCAATGCGCTGCTGACGCGCTTTGCGCCGCAGGCGGTCAACCAGATCGACCTCACGGTGAAGGGCTGCGAGGCGCGCGGCGCGATCGACGTCACGCTTGCCTGTACCGCATCGGGGCACGCCAGCGCGCTGCGCGTCATTGCCACGCACCTGGGCCTGCGCCCCGGCGAACGGCGCCACCAGGTGCAGCAATTGCTGAACTACGTGGCCGCGGCGCCGCCGTTGCCCACCATCCTGCTGGGCGACGTCAACGAGTGGTTCTTGTGGGGGCGCCCGCTGCGCTGGCTGCACGCGTATTTCGAACATACCCCGCACACCGCGACGTTTCCTTCGCGCATGCCGATATTCGCGCTGGACCGGATCTGGGTCTCGCCGCGCGCGCACCTGGTCTCGGTGGCCAGCCACCGCTCGCCGCTGGCGCGCGTTGCCTCGGACCACCTGCCGTTGCTGGCCTGCTTCGAAGTACCGTTGGCAGAAGCACCTTCGGCCGCCGCGGGCCCGGAGATCCGTGCCGAAGCATAGGAAACAGAGGCCAAACATCCGGCAAACATAGGAGCACGACGATGAGACAGAGCGACGACAACTACCTGCGCAGGCGCCCCGACAAGCAATATGGCGGCAACGAACAGGGCTACAGCGGCATTCCGGCCGAGTCGCGCAACCGGCGCCAGCGAGAACTCAGCCGCGGCCGCTATGGCAATGCCGCGGAGCGTCTTCCCCGCGACCAGACCCAGGACGTAACGCCAGGCGACGAAGAGTGGTATGGACTGTACGTCGAGGAATGGCGCTGGCCGGCCGAGCGTACTTATGCCAGCCGTGGCGGCGACGACGCCCGCTACGAGGACGAATGGTCGCGGCGTCGTCCGGCGGGCGCGGGCCGAGGCCGCTACCAGCGCAATGAGCGCGATGGCGGCTATGGCGGCTATGGCGGCTATGGCGAGCCAGAGCGCTATGGCTACCGGCGCTGGCAGGACGAGCGCTATGAGCGCGAAGCGCGCGGCTATGGCGACATTGGCGACCTTGGCGACGAGTGGGACGCCCCCACGCAGCGCCGTCCCGCCGGCCCACGCAACTACCGGCGCGACGACGACCGCATCCACGACGATGTCTGCAACCGGCTGGCGCGCGATGACGAACTCGATGTCAGCGATGTCGAAGTCCGCGTGCAGGAGGGCGTGGTGACGCTGGAAGGCAAGGTCAACGACCGCCGCACCAAGTACGATATCGAGGACATTGCGGAGCGCGTGTTCGGCGTGCAGGACGTGATCAACCACATCCGCGTGCAGCGCTACGGGTTGCTGGCTTCCGAGTAGGGGCGGGGGAGAGCTCGGGAGAATGGCAAGGGCGGCAAGGCCGCCCTTCTTCCTGCCCTGCGCTTCAGTCCTTGTTGACCCGGGGCGGGTTCGGCGGGTGCTCTTCGCGGTCGTCGGTACGGTCGGCCTTGTCGACCGGCACCTCGGCCGGCAGGCCTTCGGCCGCGCGCACCACTTCGTCGGCAATCTCTTCTTCCGGGATTTCGTCTTCCGGCGGCATGTGCGCGTCTTCGTCGCGCTGCTCGATCTCGCTCTCGATGTCGCTGGGCTCTTGCTCGAGATCAGGGTCCAGCGTGCTCGGGATATTGCCGGCCTGCGCCCGCGCGGCGCCCGTCGCGGTCTTGTCGCGCGGGCGGCCGCCGCCGGCGGAAGCTTGCGCGCCGTCGCGCCGCGTGCCGCTGGTGCTGCCGACACGGTCCCTGTGGCGGGCGCCGGTACGTACGGTCTTGCTCATGCTTTCTCCTTTAGTCTCTCCTGTGCGGTCCGGTGTGGCTTCCCGGCAGCCGTCAGGTGTTCTCCACCGGGGGTTCGCTTTCCTCCGGATTGCCGCTGCGGCGCCTGACCGAAGGCGGCACGCCGTTCTCGTCGGGAATGTCGTGCTCGCGCTCGACGTCGTGGCGGCGGTCGCGTCCCGGCTTGCCGCGCTCATGCTCGGTGTCGGGCCCGCCCTTGTGCGGGTCCGGCCGCGGCTCGCTGCGGCGCCGGGTGGTGTCATGGTCGGGTTGGCGATGGGTGCTCATGGTGTCTCCAGGGGCAATTTCACGTATCTGCGTCGTCAGTCCGTACCGGCACGCAGTTCGTCGGATACCGCGGTCACGCCGCGCACCGAGCGCGCCAGTTCCATGGCCATGACGCGCTGCTTGTCGTCCCGCACCGAGCCTTCAAGCTTGACGACGCCGTCCATGGTGGACACGCGGATCTTCGCCGGGTCCAGCGTGCGGGCGTTCGCCAGGCGCGCACGGACTTCCGAGGTAATGGCACGGTCGCTGGCGATTTCGGTGTCGCGCGGCGCGGCGGTGCGGCCCGTCGAGGATGGAGCCGCTGGCGCATCGGCGGGTGCGGCTGGCGCCGCCGGCGCAACTGCCATAATCAGTACCGCCAGCGGCAGCGCCAGGCGGCGAATGCGGGAGCGAGTACGTAATTTCATGGCGATCCTCCTGTACGGCGCACCGTACTGCATGAGCGGCGGGCTGCGCAACGTTGCCCGCACCTGCCCCCAAAGACCTGCAAGCTCCGTTCCCGCCGGCCGTAAGGGCTGGTTGTGCACGTTGCGCCGCAGCGTGGCAGACCATGCGGCGGCATTTCGCCGACGGCGCGCGCCGTACTTTTTACAGTAGCTGCAGAAAGTGCATGCGTCCCACTGGCGGGCGTAAATGGTGCCGTCGGGGTGGTGCCGTCGGGGCCGCCCGCGGCGGAGGCACCGCGACAGGTGGCGCGCCGCTTGCGTGGTGCCGTGTGCTTGCGTGCGGACCTGTCTATAGTGAAAGCAATGCTGGCCAGAACTGGCGTACGGCATGTGCCGCCGAGCACAACCCGCCACGCCGGCCCCACGCCGCGGCAGTCCTCGTTTGCCGCATGCCGACGGGCCCATCAGCGCAGCCGGCCGGGGGGAGCGGCACATCCTGTTGCGAGGGTAGAAATGAATTTCGCCAGCATCCTGTCCACCGTCGTCCTGGCCTCTTCGGTGTCGGTCTCCTCGGCGCCGGTCGAACGCCAGCTGCTCGCGATCACTCCGCTGGACTTCGCCCAGCGCTTCAATACAGTCGCGCAGGATACGGGCTCGGGGTTGACGCTCCCCAGTTTCAAGATCAAGCCTGGCTGGCACCGCGCCGCGCCCAGTTCCGGCGTCTCGGTGCTGGTGCGTGCCAGCCATTCCGGCTATGCGCTGGATGAAGTGGTGGTGGTCTGCCGCGAAGTCGAGCGCTGCTTCCTGACCATCTGCACTGCGGCACTTGCGATCGACGACAGCGTCAACCCGATGCTGCTGCAGCGCTTTATCGTGGCGCGCATTGCCACCGAACTGGGCGAAGTGGGGCTGGTCATGTCCGGCCTTGCCTATATCGTGGTGACGCCGAAGGAAGACGACTACGTCGCCGTCGTGATCCGGCCCTACCTGCCGCAGGACCGCAGCGCCTCGCCCAGCCAGGCCCAGCGCGATCCGCCCGCCGGGGCCGAGCCCTTCCATCATGGCCAGGCGGTCCCGCATGAGCCGCACGGGCTGCAGGGTCCGCATGGACCGAAGGAACTGCCAGGACCCTATGGGGCGGCGGGCGCCCCGCGCCCGCCGCTGACCCCGCTCGCTTCGCGAGCCCCGATTCCGCAATTGCCGCGCTTGTGACGCGCGCGTCAGGGCTCGCGCAGCAGCAGTGCTACCGGCAGCCCGCCCAGCACGTCGCGCAGGCGCAGGCGCCCGGCGGGCGCATCGAGCCGGTGACCCGTCAGTGCGTCGATCCAGCGGCCGGGCTGCGGCGCGCCAAGGTTCAGCGTGGTGTCGCCCCAGCACGCCGGCGGAATGCGCGGCACGGCCGGGTCGACCCGCGCCGCCGACAGCCGCGTGACCACGGTGATGGCCTGGCGCGAGTCGATGCTGCGCGCAAACGCCAGCACCTGCTGCGCCAGCGCGCCCTGCGCGGCCAGCATGCTGTACTGGCCGTCGGCAAACAGCGCGGGGTCGGCGGCGCGTGCCGCGAGCACATGGCGCACCAGCTGCTGCTTGAGCCTGCCGTCGTGCCAGTGTGCCAGCCAGTGCGCCCAGCCCGCGCCGCACGCCAGCCGTGCCTGCAGCCGGACGTAGTCCGGCGCGCGGCGGTTGTCCGGATCGACCAGGCTCAGGTCCCAGCCTTCGGTGCCCTGGTAGCGGTCGGGAATGCCGGGGGCGGTCAGCTGCACCAGCACCTGCGCCAGGCTGTTCACGGCGCCGGCGGTGGCAATGCGCCCGGCGAAGCGGCCGATCTGCGCCAGCACGCCCTGCGGCCACGCCGCCGCGATCCCGCGCAGGAAGGCCTCGCATGCCGCTTCGTATTCGGCATCGGGGCAGGTCCAGTTGCCGTGGCGCTTGGCTTCGCGGATGGCCTTGACCTGCCAAGCGGAAATCCGTGCGAGCAACGCTTCGGGTACCGGCGCCCCGTCGCTGGAATGGTCTATCGGATCCATCGGCCATGCCCCGACCAGCGCCTGGTACAGCATCAGCCGGTCGGCCGCGTCGGGCGCGCGCGGCAGCGTGGCCACCAGTGACGCGCAGTCGCGCTCCCACGCGGCAACCGCGTCGGCGAAAGTGCCCGGCAGTTCGCTGAGCACGGCCAGCCGCATGCGCGCGTCCTCGCCGCGCTTGTGGTCATGCGTCGCTGTGGCCAGCATCGCATGCGGGCCGGCCAGCCGGCGCGCCGCCATGCGGGCGTGGAACTGCGCCGGCGGCATGGCCAGTTGCGCCGGGTCGCTGCCCACCTCGTTGCGCGACAGCAGCCGGCCATAACGGTAGAACGCGGTGTCCTCGCCCGCCTTGGCCGCCAGCGCCGGCATCAGCTGCTGCAGGCGGCGGCGCAGCACGCCGGTGTCGCTGTCCGGTGCCGCCTGCGTGCGCAGGCAGCCGGCGATGAATGCCAGCGCCACCACCTCGTCCGGCGCCAGGCTGCCGCGCGCGGACTGCAGGGCCTGATCGACCATGGCGTCATCGGCATGCGCGGCGGCGGCGTCGCGCGCCGACGGCTGCGCGTCGTAGTAGCTGCGGTAGACCTGCACGGCCGCCATCAGCGCCATCAGCGCATGCCGCAGGGCCGCCAGCGTGAGGTCGCGCGTGCCCGGCTCGCGCTGTGCGCTGGCGTGCAGGCGCGCGGTCACGCCCGCGCATTCGGTGACGAGGTGCCGCCGCAGCACCAGGCAACGGGCCTCGCGCACGTGGGCGGCGTACGGGCGCGCGTCGCCGCTGGTCATCGCCCACAGCGCGGTCAGCGCGGCTTCGCCTGCCTCGTCGTGCAGCACCGCGGCCACGTCGTCCATGAAGTCGTAGCCCGTGGTGCCATCCACCTGCCAGTCCGGCGGCAGCCGCTCGCCGCTGCCAAGGATCTTCTCGACCACGAGCCACGGGCGCTGCAGCTCCAGCAATGGCGGCCGCGCCGCGGCGTGCCGGTCGAGCTCCGCGCGCAGCCGGCGGCAGTAGCCGGCGGGATCGGCCAGTCCGTCGACGTGATCCACGCGCACGCCGTCGATCCAGCCTTCGCGCAGCAGGCGGAAGACCAGTGCATGGACCGCGTCAAAGACCTGCGGGTCTTCCTCGCGCACGCCCACCAGGTCGCTGATCTCGAAAAAGCGGCGCCAGTTCAGCGAGGCGGCCGCGGTGCGCCACCAGGCCAGCCGGTAGTGCTGGCGTTCCAGCAGCGCGTGCAGCCGGGTGCGTCCGGCGGGCTGGGTGGTGTCGTACCAGTTGGCGTTGGCGGTGCCTTCCGCGTCAAGGCTGTCCGGCGCCAGCGGCAGCACATGGTCGAAGTAGCGTACGTGTGCCGGCCGTTCGCCGCTGGCCGGCACCCACCGCAGTTCGCCGGCGACGACCGTGTCCCAGTACGACTGCCCCAGGATCGGCAGCAGGACCTTGCCATGCAGCGCCGGGTCGCACGGCGTCCAGTCGATATCGAAGCAGCCGGCATGTGGGCTGGCGCGTCCGTGCGCCAGCACGTCGCGCCACCAGCCGTTGTGGGTGCAGTCCGCCGCCATGTGGTTGGGCACGATATCGGCGATAAGGCCGAGGCCGGCACTGCGCGCGCGCGCCGCCAGCGCCTTCAGGCCCGCCTCGCCGCCCAGTTCCGCGCGCACGCGGGTGAAGTCGGTGACGTCGTAGCCGTGCGTGGAGCCGGGCCTGGCCTCGCAGACCGGCGACAGGTACAGGTGGCTGACCCCAAGCGCGGCGTAGTAGTCGACCACGCCGGCGGCATCGGCGAAGGTGAAGCCAGGATGCAGCTGCAGCCGGGCGGTGGCGCGCGGCAGGCCGCGCGCGGGTGCCGGCGCGGTGGCTGCCGCGTCAGGCATTACCTTGGGCGCGCCGCGGCGGGCTCGCACAGGGTGGCGACGCAGGCCAGCGGCGGCAGCATGCCGGCGGACAGTTCCGCGGCGGCGCCCGGTGCGCTCTCGTGCAGCGCCGTGCGCTGGTCGCGGCAGGAGTGGGTGGCGGGCACCGCTTCGTCGCCCAGGTTCAGCCACAGGCTCAGCTCCATGCCGTCCACCAGCCGCCAGCGCGCGCACAGCGCCGCGGGGCCGAGGATATCGACGCCGGCAGACTGGCAGCCCGGCAGCCGGTGCAGCAGTTCGCGCCGCCGGATCGACAGCAGTTCGCGGTAGTAGGGGGCCCAGTCGGCGTCGTCCGCCAGTGACGGCCGCGACGCTTCAAATGTGGCCGGGTCGTTGGGGTCGGGGATGGCGGCGGCACGCGCCTCGTCGCCGAAGGCCGCGCTGGCGGCGAATTCGCGGCGGCGGCCCTCGCGCACGGCCCTGGCCAACTCCGGCGGATGGCTGGTGAAGTAGAAGAATGGCTGCCGCGCGCCGGTCTCTTCGCCCATGAACACCAACGGCACCTGCGGGCAAAGCAGCTGCAGCGCCACCGCGGCGCGCAGCGCACGCGGGTCGGCCAGGCTGGTCAGCCGTTCGCCGAAGGCGCGGTTGCCGGCCTGGTCGTGGTTCTGCAGAAAGCTGACGAAAGCGGTAGGCGGCAAATGCGCGCTGGGCTGGCCGCGGCACACGGCGGCGCTGGCGACGGCGGCGGTGTCGCCGCCGGAACGGTGCTGCGACGGCTCGCCCTGGTAGGCGAAGCCTTCGGCCAGCACGCGTGCGAGGTGGCGCAGCGCGGGTTGGCCATGCTCGCGTGCATCGACCGCAGCGACAGTGCCGGCGGGCATGGCGTAGTCGCGATAGTAGCCGTCGTCCTCGCTGGTCAGCAGCACATGCAGCGCATGGTGGGCGTCATCGTTCCATTGCGCGTCGAAGCCCTGCGCCAGCAGCGCGGCGTCGTTGTCGTCGTTCTCCAGCACCAGGTGCAGGTGGCGGTCGCCGCCGGCGCCATCGGTCAGCATGCTGCGCACTTCGCCAGGCAGCGCCGCGAGCCAGCCTTCGTCCTCGATGGCGTGGACCGCATCGAGCCGCAGTCCGTCAAAGCGGAACTGTTCCAGCCAGTAGCGCGCATTCTCGGTGAAGAAGCGCCGTACCTGCGGGCGCCGGAAATCGATGGCGGGGCCCCACGGGGTCCGCCGGTCGGCGCGGAAGAAGGCGCTGGCATAGCGGTGCAGGTAGTTGCCCTCAGGCCCGAAGTGGTTGTAGACCACGTCCAGCAGCACCATCAGGCCGAGCGCGTGCGCCCGGTCGACCAGCGCGCGCAGCTCGTCCGGCGTGCCATAGCCGGACTCCGGCGCGAACGGCAGCACGCCGTCATAGCCCCAGTTGCGTCCGCCGGGAAACTCGGCCACCGGCATCAGCTCGATGGCGGTGAAGCCCAGCGCGGCCAGCCGCGGCAATTGCTGCGCGGCGCCCGCAAAGCCGCCGCACAGGCCAACGTGCATTTCGTAGATGATGGCTTCATGCCACGGCCGGCCGCGCCAGTCGGGGCAGGTCCAGGCGTACGAGGCACCGGCGTCGCGCGCCGGCACGATGCTCGGGCCGTGCACGTCGTCTGCCTGCCAGCGCGAGGCCGGGTCGGGCACCGTAGTGCCGTCGTCGAGCCGGAACCAGTAACGCGCGCCCTCGCAGCACGGCACGATCGCCTCGAACCAGCCGTTGGGCCCCGCCGCCATATGGACCGGTCCCAGGCCCGCGATCTCCAGCCGCACGGGATGGCCTTGCTCGGCCGCGTCGGGCGCCCACAGGCGGAAGCGCACGCGTCCGTCGGGCAGCCAGGCCGGTCCGAACAGGTAGTCCTGCGCATGTTCGTCGTTGGAGGAGAAGGCCCGTGAAGAAGGCGCGGCAAAGCAGTCGAGCGGGGCCAGGCTGGGCAGGGCGGACCTGGCACCCGGGGCCAGTGGAAACGGGTTCGCGTTCAAATTCGGCTCCTGCCATCGATTGGCTTCTGGGTGTGCGGACTGGAAGTTGCCTTGCGGCGGCCCTAGCGCAATGCGAACTCCATGCCAGCAGAACGGCGCTTTTGCGGTGCGGCGCGCGGGCAGGCGGGCGGCCGGGCCGAAAGCTTTGTTACAAGGGCGATTGTAGAAAGTACTGCCCGGCATGCGGCGCCCCGCGCATGCGATACCGCACACTGCGCGCGCGTCTTGCGCCTGCATGGCTATGCCGCGCGCGGCCCCTGGGCACCCGGATCAACCTGCCACGGCGCGCCGCTGGCACGGTGCAGCAGCCGCACCGGTACCGGCTCGACGTTCCAGATGCGCTCGCAGTATTCGCGGATGGCACGGTCCGACGAAAAACGGCCCGAACGCGCGCACGACAGTACCGACATGCGTTGCCAGCGATCCGGGTCGGCGTAGGCGTCGGAGACGATCTGCTGGCATTCGACATAGGAAGCGAAGTCCGCCAGCAGCAGGTAGGGATCGTGCCCCGCCTGCGGATCGAACAGCGGGCGGAACAGCGCCGGATCGCCGCGCGAGAAGAATCCCTGCTGCACCAGGTCGATCACCGCGCGCAGTTGCGGGTCGCCGTGATAGTAGGCGGCCGGGTCGTAGCCGCTCGCGCGCAGCGCATAGACGTCGGGCGCGGTCAGGCCGAACGGGAAAAAGTTGTCGTTGCCGACGGCCTCGCGCAGTTCGATATTGGCGCCATCCATGGTGCCGATGTTGAGCGCGCCGTTCATCGCGAACTTCATGTTGCCGGTGCCGGAGGCTTCCTTGCCCGCCAGCGAGATCTGCTCGGACAGGTCCGCAGCCGGGTAGATGCGCTGGCCGAAGGTGACGTTGAAGTTGGGCAGGAACACCACCTTGAGCCGGTCGCGCACCTGCGGGTCGCGGTTGATCACGTCGGCGACCGAGGTGATGAAGCGGATCATCAGCTTGGCGTATTCGTAGCCCGGCGCGGCCTTGCCGCCGAACAGGAAGGTGCGCGGCTGGATCTCGGCGTGCGCGTCGGACTTGATGCGGTGGTACAGCGCGATCACGTGCAGCACCGCCAGGTGCTGGCGCTTGTATTCGTGGATGCGCTTGACCATCACATCGAACATCGACGATGGGTCCACCACCACGCCGGTGGTGTCGCGGATCAGCTGCGCCAGGTCTTCCTTGTTGGCGCGGCGCATCGCCTGCCATTGCCGGCGGAAGCCGGCGTCGTCGGCATAGGGCTCGAGCACGCGGATGCGTTCGAGGTGGGAGATCCAGCCATCGCCGATCGCATCCGTGACCAGCCGCGTCAGCCTCGGGTTGGACAGCGCAAGCCAGCGCCGCGGCGTGACGCCGTTGGTGATGCTGGTGAATTTCTCCGGCCACATCGCGTAGAAATCCTTGAGCACGTCCTCGCGCATCAGCCGCGAGTGCAGCTCGGCCACGCCGTTGATGGCATGGCTGCCGACGCACGCCAGGTTGGCCATGCGCACATTGCGCTCGCCGTGCTCGTCGATCAGCGACAGCCGCGACAGCCGCGATTCGTCGCCGTAGAAGCGGATGCGCACCTCGTCCAGGAAGCGCGCGTTGATCTCCAGGATGATTTCCAGGTGGCGCGGCAGCACGCGTTGGAACAGCGGCAGCGGCCAGCGCTCCAGCGCCTCGGGCAGCAGCGTGTGGTTGGTGTAGGCGAAGGCACGCTGGGTGATGTCCCAGGCCTGGTTCCAGGGCAGGTCGTTCTCGTCGACCAGCAGCCGCATCAGTTCCGCGATGCCTACCGCCGGGTGCGTGTCGTTCAGCTGCACCGCGAACTTCTCGTGGAAGCGCGTCACCGGGATGCCGTCGACGGCCAGCAGCCGCAGCATGTCCTGCAGCGAGCAGGCGACAAAGAAGTACTGCTGTTCCAGCCGCAACTCCTTGCCCTGCGCGGTTTCGTCGTTGGGGTAGAGCACCTTGGTCAGGTTCTCCGACGTCACCTTCTTGCTCACCGCGCCGAGGTAGTCGCCGCGGTTGAAGGTATGGAAGTCGAAGGCCTCGGTGGCATCGGCGCGCCACAGCCGCAGCGTGTTCACGGTATTGACGCGGTAGCCCAGGATCGGCGAATCGAAGGGCACGCCGGCCACGGTCTTGGCCGGCACCCAGCGCACGCGGTAGTGGCCGCGGTCGTCGGTGTAGTGCTCGGTGTGGCCGCCCAGGCGCACCTGCACCGCCCATTCGGAGCGCTGGATCTCCCACGGGTTGCCGTTGCGCAGCCAGGTATCGGTCTTCTCCACCTGCATGCCGTCCATGATGGTTTGCTGGAAAATGCCGTATTCGTAACGGATGCCGTAGCCCAGCGCCGGGATCTCCAGCGTCGCCAGCGAATCCATGAAGCACGCCGCCAGACGGCCCAGGCCGCCGTTGCCCAGGCCCGGCTCGACTTCCTGCTCCAGGATGCGGTCGAGGTCGAGCCCGGCCGCCGCCATGGCCTCGTGCACTTCGTCGAAGATGCCGAGGTTGATCAGGTTGTTGCCCAGGTGCGGGCCCATCAGGAACTCGGCCGACAGGTAGGCCACAGTGCGCGAAGGCTGGCCCAGGTAGGCTTCGGCGGTGCTGATCCAGCGCTGCACCAGGCGGTCGCGCACGGTATGCGCCGCGGCCTGGTAGAGGTCGTTCTGGCTGGCGTGGCCGGGCAGCTTGCCCTGGGTATGGAACACGTGGTCCAGGAACGCGCGGCGCAGGCTGGCGCCGGACAGGGCGGTACGGGTGTCGTCGGCGTGCTCGGGCCGGATCACTTCCTTCATGGCGGAACCTCCTGCGCATGCTGGTGGGTCAAGCTTAGCGGATGGGGGGAACGGTGCGCGCCCGGATCGCGGCGCGGGTGGGGTCGGCGCCACCTCCATTGTGGCTAGCCGCGCGGCGGCGGATGCAGGGTGCCGTGGCGGCCACTGCGAACCGCTTGCCGGATCGATTGCGCCCGGGCGCGCAGCGCCGGCATGTGGGCCAGCGCGCGTACGTCGGGGTCGAGCCGGCGCTGCCAGTTGGGATGGACGCTGGTGGTGCCGGGCAGGTTGGGCTGCTCGGCCTCGCCCAGCAGATCTTCCAGCGGCACCACGCGCAGCGCCGTGCGCGCGGTACCCAGCCAGGCCAGCACGGCATCCAGCGGCGCGTGCGCCGGACCGGGTTCCGGGCCGTGGCACAACCCGGCGTCGCTCAGCGCCCGCCACAGCGCGCTGCGCTCGCGGGCGCGGCCTGCCTGGGCCTGCGCCAGGGATTCGCCGGGCGCGAGCAGCTTCAGCCGGTCGCGCCAGTCGAGGTCGCGTCCGGCCCACCAGCCGGCGACGGTGGGCAGGTCGTGCGTGGACGTGGTGGCGATGGCTTCGGGCGGCCACTGCGCGGGCGGCTGGAACGGCGCGGGGTCTGCTTCGGTGGCCGGATCGGCCGCGGCCTCTGCCGCCTTCACTTCCTCGCGCTGGAACCACAGCACGTCGATGCCGAGCACGCCGCGCGCGGCCAGCGCCGCGTTCAGTTCGGGCGGGACCGTGCCGAGGTTCTCGCCGATGATGATGGCGCGGTGCCGCCAGGATTCCAGCGCCACCAGCCGCAGCAGGTCTTCGAGCGGGTAGCGCAGGTAGGCGCCGTCACTGGCGGATGCGCCCGCGGGCACCAGCCACATCCGCGCCAGGCCCAGCACGTGGTCGATGCGCAGCCCGCCGCAATGGGAAAGGTTGGCGCGCAGCATTTCCAGGAAGGCGGCGTAGCCGTTCTGGCGCAGGCCGCGCGGCGTGAACACCGCCACGCCCCAGTCCTGGCCGAGCGGGTTGTACAGGTCCGGCGGCGCGCCGGCATGGAAGCCGGCCAGTATTTCCTGCTGGCGGGTCCAGGCCTGGCTGCCGCCCGGGTCGGCGCCGACCGCCAGGTCGCAGACCACGCCAACCGCCATGCCGGCGTCGCGCGCGGCGCGCTGCGCACGCGCCATGCCATCGGCGGCGAGCCATTGCAGGAAGGCGTGGTAGCCCACGTCGTCGGCGTGGTCGCGGGCAAAGGCCGCCACCGCGGCGTCGGCGGGCGAGCGCAGCGTGACCGGCCAGCAGCGCCAGTCCGGCGCCGATGCGTGGTTCATGCCATTGCTGGCCGTGGCCAGCCGCTGCGCCTGGATCGCTTCATAGCAGGCATGCGCATGCAGTGCCGTGCCGCCGCGGGCGCGGAAGGCGGCGCAGTCGTCCAGCGCCGCGCGTGGCAGCAGAGTCTCGCGCCGCTGCCAGAGCCAGTGCAGCACGGCATAGCGCAGCGGCGCCAGCACGATCCAGTCGATTTCCGTGAGCGCTTCCAGTGCCGCCAGCCGCTCGCCGATGCCGAGCGCCGCGATGGCCGCGTCCAGCGCTTGCTGGCCGAACACCGCGGCGGGATCGGCGTAGAGCGGGTTCAGGAACAGCCGGCTGGAGGGCGCATACGGGCTGTACCGCTGCGGCAGCGCGGCAAAGCCGGCGTGCAGCGGATTGATCGCGACCGCGTCGGCGTGCAGGGCGGCGGCGCTGGCGCAGCACCGGGCCAGCGCGGTCAGGTCGCCCATGCCGCAGTCGGCGCCGCGGCGCAGGCTGTAGAGCTGCACCGCCAGCCCCCAGGGGCGTGCGCCGGCGCCCGTGGCTGCACGATTGGCGTGCCGTAGTGCGTCCGCCACGCTGTAGCAGCGCGCCGGTGCCACTGCCAGCACCGTTTGCGCATCGCCCAGTTCGAGCCGGTGGTAGCCGCAGACGTCGATCGGCGGCAGCAGCATGGTGCCGGCCGGATTGCCGTCTGCGTGCGCGCGCACGGCGGTGCCGCTCACGATGGCGCCATCTTCCAGCGTCAGCCGGTATGCGCGCTGCGGCAGCGTGTGCGGCCACGGCACCGCCACCGGCTGGCCGCGCTCGGCCGTGACCAGCGGCGGCAGCGTGTGGGCGGCGTCATCGGCCGCGAGCCAGGCGCGCGAGGCCTCGCACTGGCCGGGGGTGGCGCAGGGCAGGCCAAGGCCGTCCAGCACGCGCCGCAGCGCGTCGTCGGACACGATCCGGGGCTGGCTCCAGGCATCCGTCCAGTGCGGCTGCAGGTCGGCGCGCAGCGCCAGCTTCTGTAGTAGCGTTGGCGGCGGTGTTGCGCTGCGGTGCATGCGTCGGGTCATTCCTGTGTTTCCTGCGGCGCGCCCAGCGGCGGGCTTTCCTGGTGCGGGCTCTCGCGGCTGCGGGCCGGGGCAGCCAGCAGCACCAGCGAATGCCCCGGCACCACCTGGCTTTCGTCCACCGGATCGCCGGCAAGCTCGGACTCGGTGGCTTCCGGCCGGCTGCTGTCGAAGAGCAGGGTCCAGGCCAGCCTGGGCGCGGGCAGCGAAAACGACGCGTCGGCCTCACCGGCGTTGAGCAGCATCAGCGTCACCTGCACGGTGCGCGCATTGTCCTCGTCTCCCTCCTCTTCCGGCAGCGAGCCCAGTTGCGGGCGCTCGGGCTGCGGCGGCGAGGCGGCGCGGCGCAGCGCCAGCGTGCGGATTTCCGGGTCGGCCCATTCCTCGGGGGTGGGCGGATTGCCGTCGATATCGAACCAGGCAATGTCGGCGATGCCGGGCGCCGGTTCCTGGCGTCCGTGGGCGAAGCGGTCGCCGGTGAACGCGTGCAGCCGCCGGCGCAGCGCGAGCAGGCGTCGCACCATGTGCTGCAGCGGCTGCGCACCAGGCGTCTGGGCCTGCTTCCAGTCCAGCCACGAGATCTCGTTGTCCTGGCAGTAGGCGTTGTTGTTGCCGTGCTGGGTGCGGCCCCATTCGTCGCCGGCGGTCAGCATCGGCGTGCCTTGCGCGAGCAGCAGCGTGGCCATCAGGGCCTGCGCCACGCGGCTGCGGCGCTCCAGGATTTCGGGGTCGTCGGTCGGGCCTTCGACGCTGCCGTCCGGGCTCCAGTTGCCGCTGGCGTTGTCATCGGTGCCGTCGCGGTTGTCTTCGCCGTTGGCCTCGTTGTGCTTGGCGCTGTAGCTGACCAGGTCGGCCAGCGTAAAGCCGTCGTGCGCGGTGATGAAGTTGACGCTGGCCCACGGGCGCCGGTGGCGCCAGTCGAACAGGTCGGCCGAGCCTGCCAGCCGCGCGGCCAGTTCGCCGCGCTTGCCGGCGTCGCCGCGCCAGAAGCGGCGCACCGCGTCGCGGAACTTGTCGTTCCACTCGGCAAAGCCGGGCGGGTGGTTGCCGAGCTGGTAGCCGCCGGGGCCCAGGTCCCACGGTTCCGAGATCAGCTTGACTCGGCTCAGCACCGGGTCCTGCATCAGCGCATCGAAGAAGCCCGAGCCCTGGTCGAAGCCGTTGCCTTCGCGCCCGAGCGTGCTGCCCAGGTCGAAACGGAAGCCGTCCACGTGGTAGCACTCCACCCAGTAGCGCAGCGAGTCCATCACCATCTGCAGCACGCGCGGGTGCGACAGGTTGAGCGTGTTGCCGCAGCCGGTGTCGTTGATGTAGTGGCGCCCGTCGCCCGGCATCAGGCGGTAGTAGCTGGCGTTGTCCAGGCCGCGCCACGATACCGTGGGTCCCAGCTCGTTGCCTTCGCACGTGTGGTTGTAGACCACGTCCAGGATCACTTCGATGCCGGCTGCATGCAGGCGCCGCATTGCCACCTTGCATTCCTGCAGCTGCCCGGTGCCCAGGTAGGCCGGTTCCGGCGCGAAGTACGCCATGGTGTTGTAGCCCCAGTAGTTGCGCAGCCCGCGCTCCAGCAGGAAGCGGTCCTGCAGGATCGCTTGCACCGGCAGCAGTTCCACGGTGGTGATGCCCATCTGCACCAGGTGGTCGATAAAGCGCGGGTCGCACAGCGAGGCGAAGGAACCGCGCAGGTTGGGCAACAGGTCGTCGCGCAGCATCGACAGGCCGCGCAGGTGGGCTTCATAGATGACGGTGGCGGGCCACGGCACGGCGGGCGGGCGGTCGTCGCCCCAATGGAAGCTTTCGTCGATCACCACCGCCTTGGGCATGCTCTGGGCGCTGTCGCGGCGGTCCGGCGTCAGGTCGCCGCGCGCGCTCTGCAGGCGGTAGCCGAACAGCACGTCGGCCCAGCGCACCGGCCCGCTCAGCTGGCGCGCGTACGGGTCCAGCAGCAGCTTGTGCGGATTGAAGCGGTGCCCGTGCGCGGGATCGTAGGGGCCGTGCGCGCGGTAGCCATACAGCGTGCCGAGCGCGGCGTTGGGCAGGTAGCCGTGCCAGATCTCGTCGGTGCATTCCGGCAGCGGCAGGCGCGCCAGTTCCTTGCGGCCGTTCTCGGAGAACAGGCACAGGTCGATGCGCGAAGCATGCGCCGAGAACACCGCGAAGTTAACCCCCAGCCCGTCCCAGTGGGCGCCCAGCGGGTACGGCTTGCCGGGCAGCAGCCGGTTCGCGAACGGTCGGGTCATGTCGTGGCGCCTGGCGCACCCGCAGTCGGCTCGAGCCGCAGCACGAGCGTGGCCAGCGGCGGCAGCGTCAGCGCCAGCGAGGCGGGCTGGCCGTGCGAGGGCACGTCCACGGCTGTCACCGTGCCGCCGTTGCCGACATTGCTGCCGCCATAGCACCCGGCGTCGGTGTTCAGGCATTCGTGCCAGGTGCCGGCAAAGGGTACGCCGACCCGGTAGCCCTGGCGCGGCACCGGCGTCATGTTGACCACCACCAGCACCACCTCGCGGCTGCCCGGCGCGGCGCGGCGCAGCCACGCGAACACGCTGTTGTGGTTGTCGTCGCCGACCACCCACTGGAAGCCCTCGGGGCTGTGGTCGAGCGCGTGCAGCGCCGGCAGCTCGCGGTAGAGCCGGTTCAGGTCGCGCACCAGCGTATGCATGCCGCGGTGCATGGGGTGGTCCAGCAGCGCCCAGTCGAGTTCGGCGTCGTGGTTCCACTCCTGCCACTGCGCCAGCTCGCTGCCCATGAATAGCAGCTTCTTGCCGGGATGGGTCCACATGAAGCCGTAGTAGGCGCGCAGGCCGGCAAAGCGCTGCCAGTGGTCGCCGGGCACCTTGCCCAGCATCGAGCCCTTGCCGTGCACGACCTCGTCGTGCGAGAGCGGCAGCACAAAGGCCTCGGACCACGCATAGACCAGCCCGAAGGTCATGTCCTGGTGATGCCAGGCGCGGTGTACCGGCTCATGCCCGAGGTAGCGCAGCGTGTCGTGCATCCAGCCCATGTTCCACTTGAAGTCGAAGCCCAGCCCGCCGCTGGCCACGCTGGCGGTGACGCCGGGCCACGCGGTCGATTCCTCCGCGATGGTCAGCGCACCGGGGCAGCGTTCATGGACCACGCTGTTGAGTTCGCGCAGGAACGCGACTGCCTCCAGGTTCTCGCGGCCGCCGTAGCGGTTCGGCACCCATTGCCCCGGCTCGCGGCTGTAGTCGCGGTAGAGCATGGAAGCCACCGCGTCGACGCGCAGCCCGTCGGCGTGGAAGTGCTCCAGCCAGTGCAGCGCGCCGGCCAGCAGGAAGCCGCGCACCTCGTTGCGGCCGAGGTTGTAGATCAGCGTGTTCCAGTCCTGGTGGAAGCCTTCGCGCGGATCCATGTGTTCGTAGAGCGCGGTGCCGTCGAAGCGCGCAAGCCCGTGCGGGTCGGTCGGGAAGTGCGCCGGCACCCAGTCCAGGATCACACCGATGCCGGCCTGGTGGCAGCGGTCGACAAAGGCGGCGAAGGCCTGCGGCGGTCCCAGCCGCGCGGTCGGCGCATACAGCGACAGCGGCTGGTAGCCCCACGAGCCGCCGAAAGGGTGTTCGGTGATGGGCAGCAGTTCGATATGCGTGAAGCCGAGCTCCTGCACGTACGGCACCAGCCTGTCGGCCAGGATGTCCCAGCCATGGCGGTTGTCGTTGGCGGCAAGCAGCCACGAGCCGGCATGGACTTCGTAGACCGACATCGGCAGGGCGTAGGGATCGGCGGCCTCGCGGCGCGCCATCCAGTCGCCGTCATGCCATTCGAACGGCGGCGCGCCCTTGCCCGGCGCGGTCACGACCGAGGCGGTCTGCGGCGGCGCTTCGGTGGCGAGCGCGAGCGGGTCGGCCTTGTCGGGCAGCTCGGTGCCGTGCGGGTCGAGCAGGTCATACTTGTAGCGGCTGCCCGGCCCGGCGCCCAGCGCGGCCGGCACGAACAGCTCCCAGATGCCGCTGGGATGGCGCAGCCGCATCGGATGGCGCGCCTGGTGCCAGCCGTTGAATTCGCCGATCACGGACACGCGCCGCGCGTTCGGCGCCCACACCGCGAAGCGCACGCCATCGATGCCGTCCACCCGCTGCCATTGCGCGCCCAGGCACTCGCCCAGCTCGAAATGGCGGCCCTCGGCGATCAGGTGCAGGTCCAGTTCGCCCAGCAGCAGGTCGAAGGCATAGGGGTCGGCGCTGCACTGCTCGGTGCCGTCCGGCCAGGTCACGCGGATGCGGTAGTCCGGCGCGGCGGCACGATGCGCGTTGCCGGGCAGGCGCGCGGCAAAAATGCCGCCGGGATGCAGCCGCTCCATCTCGGCGAGCGTGGCGCCGTCGGCGCCGGCAAGCTGCGCCGCCACGGCGCCGGGCAGGCAGGCGCGCACCAGCAGCCCGTCGCCGTCATGGTGGGGGCCCAGCACCGCGAACGGGTCATGGTGGCGCGCGCCCAGCAGCGCATCGAGTTCGTGTCCCGGCAGCATGCCGGTGCGCGAAGCGCCGCGGGTTGTTGTTGTCGGGGCGGTCATGGCTGGGCTCCCGGCTGCCCCAGCAGCTTGCGCAGCAGGCGCGCCAGCCCGCTGACCGGCAGGTCGATCCACGCCACCCGGTTGGCGGCTTCGTAGTCGACCTCGTAGGCGGCGCGTTCGAGCAGGAACAGGTCCAGCAGCGGCTGCAGCTGAGCCGGGTCGACCCACGGTGCGGGCGAAGCTTCCATATGCTGGCGGTAGCATTGCAGGAAGGCCTCGTTGGCGGTGCTGCGGAAGCGCTCCAGCAGCAGCGCGCGGCGTTCGGCCAGCTGCGGCGGCAGCTCGGTATGGGTGCGTTCCTGGCGATCGGTGCCGACCGTGGCGGCGGCATAGTCGAGCGAGCGCAGCAGGCCGGCCACGTCGCGCAGCGGCGAGGTCTTGCGCCGGCGCCAGTCCAGCGTCCTGCCCGGCTCGCCCTCGAAATCGACCAGGTAGGTGTCGCTCTGCGCGATCAGCACCTGGCCCAGGTGGAAGTCGCCGTGGAAGCGCGTCTGCAGGCTGCCGGGCGCCGCCCTGGCCAGTTGCTCGACCAGCGCGGGCAGCTCGCCGCGCGCGGCCATCAGGGTCTGCACATCGGCGTCGAACGTCTGCGGCACCGAGCCCTGTACGCTGTCGGCGCGCTGGTCGACCGTCGCCAGCGCGCGCTCCAGCGCCTGCAGCGCCTGCGCGGCCCAGTCGCGCGCGTCGGATTCCGTTGCGGGCACCGGCGCGAAAGCCTCGTCGTCGGTCGGGCGCGAAAGCACCGCATGCAGCTCGGCCAGCCGCCGCCCCAGCGTGCCCGCCATCGCGGCGTAGCCGTTCATGGCCTCGGCGAACTCGTCCTCGCTTTCCTTGGCCGGCAGCGCATCGTCGATGGCGCGGCCCAGGTAGTCCAGGGTCCAGTCCCAGCCGTTGCCCTGGTTCAGGATATAGCCCTGCAGCAGCATCAGCGTATGCGGCACGCCGTCGGCGCCGGTTCGCACCACTTCGCCCAGCAGCGGCGCCGCATGCGCATAGCCCTGCGCGGTCAGGTAGCGCGTCATCTCGGCCTCGGGATGGATGCCGCCGGACAGCCGCCGCACCAGCTTGAGCACCGCGGTGCTGTTGTACGACAGCGAACTGTTCGACTGCTCGGCCGACATCCACTCGATCGGGTCGCGCTCCAGTTCCAGCGCCGCCAGGCCCGGTTCGGCGCGAAAGCGGATCCGGTCCGGCCCGGCCTGCAGCTCCACGCCTTTGCGCAGCGCCTGCACCACTTCGCGCGCGAACGGCTCGACCACGAAGCCGTCGGTGGCCAGCCCCACGCGGCTGCCCTGGCGCACGCGCGCCATCGACAGCCCGTGCGCCAGCTGCGACATGCCGTCGGGGCTCTCGCGGTCCCACAGGATGCCGACCGGCAGCTGGTAGCGCTCGGTGCGTCCGGGCAGTGCCACCTCGACTTCGCCGAGGTAGACATCCTCGCCGTTGCTGCCGCGCGTGAACGGCAGCAGGTACGCCATGCCGACGCGCTCGATGCGCTCGTGCTTGCCGCCGAACCAGCGGCGCCGGCTGATGTAGTGGGGCAGCACCTCGGTGGCCAGGGCGCGGCGCGACGCGTCGGTCAGTTCGGGGCGGCCGATGTTCTGCATCACAAGGGTGATCTGGTCCGGCATCTGCTCAGGCGCCTCCACATGCCATGACGGCGGCTGCGCCTCGTCGCTCAGTACGAACCAGTAGAAGCCATACGGCGGCAGCGTCAGCAGGTACGTCAGCGTGCCGATTGCCGGGAAGGGCGTGGCGCCCATCATCTCGACCGGCACGCGCCCGTTGAAGGTAGACAGGTCGAGCTCCACCGCCTGCGGCGCGCGCGACAGGTTGGCGACGCACAGGATGTGCTCGCCCTCGTACTCGCGCAGGTAGGCGAGGATCTTGCGGTTGCCGGGAAAGAGGAAGCGCAGCGTGCCGCGGCCAAACGCGCGATGCTTGCGCCGCAGCGCCAGCATGCGGCGCATCCAGTTGAGCAGCGAGTGCGGGTCCCGCGCCTGCGCCTCCACGTTGACGGCCTCGTAGCCGTACAGCGGCCCCTGCAGCGGCGGCAGCACCAGCCGCTCGGGGTCGGCATGCGAGAAGCCGCCGTTGCGGTCGGGCGACCACTGCATTGGCGTGCGCACGCCGTCGCGGTCGCCCAGGTGGATGTTGTCGCCCATGCCGATCTCGTCGCCGTAATAGATCACCGGCGTGCCCGGCATCGAGAACAGCAGGCTGTTCATCAGCTCGATGCGGCGCCGGTCGCGCTCCATCAGCGGCGCCAGCCGGCGGCGGATGCCCAGGTTGATGCGCGCGCGCCGGTCGGTGGCGTAGACCTCCCACAGGTAGTCGCGCTCGCTGCTGGTCACCATCTCGAGCGTCAGCTCGTCGTGGTTGCGCAGGAAGATCGCCCACTGGCAATTGGGCGGCACCTCCGGCGTCTGCCGCATGATGTCGGTGATCGGGAAGCGGTCTTCGCGCGCGATGGCCATGTACATGCGCGGCATCAGCGGGAAGTGGAAGCACATGTGGCATTCGTCGCCTTCCGGTTCGGGGCCGGTCAGGCCAAAGTACTGCTGCGCGTCTTCCGGCCACATATTGGCCTCCGCCAGCAGCATGCGGCCGCGAAAGTGCTCATCGAGATGCGCGCGGATGCTGCGGATGACGGCGTGGGTCTCGGGCAGGTTCTCGTTGCTGGTGCCCTCGCGCTCGACCAGGTATGGCACCGCATCGAGCCGCAGCCCGTCGATGCCCATGTCGAGCCAGAAGCGCATCACCGACAGCACTTCGTTGAGCACCTGCGGATTGTCGAAGTTCAGGTCCGGCTGGTGTGAATAGAAACGGTGCCAGAAGTACGCGCCGGCGACGGGGTCCCAGCTCCAGTTGGACTTCTCGGTGTCGCAGAAGATGATGCGCGTGCCGGCGTAGGACTGGTCATGGTCGGACCAGACGTAGTACCTGCGCGCGGCCGAGCCGGGCTTGGCCTTGCGCGCGCGCTGGAACCACGGGTGCTGGTCGGAGGTGTGGTTGATGACCAGCTCCGTGATCACGCGCAGCCCGCGCGCATGGGCCGCGGTGACAAAGCGGCGCGCCTCGGCCAGCGTGCCGTAGTCGGGATGGACGTTGCGGTAGTCGGCGATGTCGTAGCCGTCGTCGCGGCGCGGCGACGGGTAGAACGGCAGCAGCCAGATGGTGTCGACGCCCAGGTTGACCAGGTAGTCGAGCTTGGCCAGCAATCCGGCGAAATCGCCCACGCCGTCGCCGTTGGCATCGAAGAACGACTTGATGTGCAGCTGGTAGATAACCGCGTCCTTGTACCAGAGCGGATCGGCATTGAGCAGCGCGGCGCTGGCGGTTTCGGTGAGGCGTTTCATCGTGTCTCCACGTATGCCGGTCAGGCGCCATGCGGATCATGCGATGCCGGCGCGGCGGCGGGGCGCGGCGCCGGCCGGTCCAGCGGGCGCACGTGCCATACCGCGAACGGCAGTTGCGCGGGGTCGAGGCGGATGCGCTGGTGCTTGCCCTGCAGCTCGAAGCGCTGGCCGCGCATCAGCTCGTGCACGGCCACGCGCGCATGGTCGGGCAGGCCCCACTCCCACAGCGGCAGCTCGATATCGGTGTCGTGCGCGTTGCGCGGGTCCAGGTTGACCGCTGCCAGCAGCACGTCGTCGCCGAACAGGTACTCGGTACCCGGAACGAAGCGCGCGAACCACAGCACGGCATCGCTGCCGGCATGGTAGAAGCGCAGCCCCAGGTGGCTTTGCAGCGCGGGATGGCCGGCGCGGATCTCGTTCAGGCGCGAGATCTCGGCGACGATGTTGCCGCGCTGGTGCCAGTCACGGGCGCGCAGCTGGTATTTCTCGGAGTCGAGGTATTCCTCGCGCACCTTGCCGTCGAGCACGAACGGCGCGCTCTCGCACAGCTCGAAGCCGTTGTACATGCCCCATAGCCCCGACAGCAACGTGGCCAGCGCCGCGCGGATCAGGAACGCGGGGCGGCCGCCGTGGTGCAGGAAATAGGGATTGATGTCCGGCGTATTGACGAAGAAGTGCGGGCGGAAGAATTCGCGCAGCGGGCTCTGCGTCAGCTCGGTCAGGTACTCGGTCAGCTCCCACTTGGTATTGCGCCAGGTGAAGTAGGTGTACGACTGGCTGAAGCCCAGCTTGGCCAGCCGTGCCATCATCTTCGGCCGCGTGAAGGCCTCGGCCAGGAAGATGGTGTCGGGGTGGTGCGCGCGCACGTCGGCGATCATCCATTCCCAGAATGGCAGCGGCTTGGTGTGCGGGTTGTCGACGCGGAAGATGCGCACGCCGTGGTCGGCCCAGAACATCACCACGTCGCGCAGCGCCTGCCACAGCGCGGCGCCGGCGGGCGGCGCGGCGTAGAAGTCGACGTTGACGATGTCCTCGTACTTCTTGGGCGGGTTCTCGGCGTAGCGCAGCGAGCCGTCGGGGCGGTGCGCGAACCATTCGGGATGGTCTTTCAGCCACGGGTGGTCGGGCGAGCACTGGATCGCGAAATCGAGCGCGATCTCCAGGCCGTTCGCCGCGGCGGCGTTGCACAGGCGGCGGAAGTCTTCGAACGTGCCCAGCTCGGGATGCAAGGCATCATGCCCGCCTTCCTCGCCGCCGATTGCATAGGGGCTGCCCGGTTCGCCGGGCTCGGCGCGCAGGCTGTTGTTGCGGCCCTTGCGGTGGGTGCGGCCGATGGGGTGGATCGGCGTGAAGTAGAGCACATCGAAGCCCATCGCGCGGATTGCGGGCAGCCGCGCGATGACATCGTCGAAGGTGCCGTGGCGCTGCGCATCATTGCTTTGCGAGCGCGGGAACAGCTCGTACCAGCTGGCGTAGCGGGCGGCGAGGCGGTCGGCTTCCACCGGCAGCGCCACCGGGTGGCGCGAGGCGAACTGCCTGCCTGCCGGCGTGGCCATGTGGGCCTGCATGGCGGCAGCGGTGCGTGCGGACAGAAGGAGTTCCAGGCGTCGCTCGTCATCGCCCGCGGCGGCGGTCAGTTCGTCGACGATGGCGGACAGTTCGCTGTCCGGGGGAGGGGCCTCGCCATTCTTCCGGCCATTGCCTTTGCTTCGTTTGTTGCCGTTCTTGCCCTTCTTGCCTTCAGGCGGCAGCAGCGCGTCGGCAATCAGCCGGGCGCCTTCCTCGGTCTCCAGGCTGACGTTGAGGCCGGCCGCGCGCTTCTTGCCGATTTCATCGAGCCAGCTGGCATAGGGATCGCGCCAGGCTTCGACCGTGAACTCATGCCGGCCCAGCGCCACCAGCGGGAAGCTGCCTTGCCAGCGGTCGTTGACCACATGCCGCATGGGCGCTTCGTGCCAGTCGGTCTCGCCAGGCGCACGCCACAGTACCGCGGCGGCGAGCTTGTCGTGACCGTCCATCCAGATATCGGCGCTGACTTCCACGCGCTCGCCCACCACGCGCCGCACGGCGAAGCGGCCGTCGTCGCACGCGGGTTCGATATGCTCGATGGCGATGCGCGGCGATTCCATGGCGGCGACCACGCTGCCCAGCCCGGTTGCGGTGAGGGTCTCGTGCCCGTGCGGCGCGCGCGCGTCGGCGCGCGGCATGCCGGGCCGGGTCAGCGGCACCGGCGGCGCTTCAAACAACCGGATGTCGGCGGGTGCAAGCGTGATCGACCCCAGCGCATCGAGCCTGTTGCTGGCATCGAGCGTGCCGCCGGGTCCGCCCGGTGTGGCTTCGAGGTGGGCGCTGGCATGCGGCAGCGCGCTCAGCACGCGGTCGGCGCCGAGCGTGCCGGGCTTCATCGGGTCGGGATTGAGGACCACCGTCAACGCCGCGGCGTCATCCGGCTCGGCGAAGCCATTGCCCGTGGCGGGGTCCGCGCACAGGCCGTTCGGCGCTGGCAGCCTTGCCAGCACTGTCAGCGGTGCTTCCGGGCCGCTCAGCAGCCGCACCGCCAGCGCCGGCGCGGGGTCGCGCGAGGCGAGCCAGGTGGTCGCTTCGAGCAGTTCATGCGTGATGTCGTAGGGTGCCCCGTCGTGGCTGGCGCCATCCGGAGCGAGCGGGTCGCGCGCCAGCGTTCCGCCGGTTTCGAAGCCGGCCGGCACCAGGATGCCGTCGCCGATGGCGGCGGCGGTCCACAGAGCGCGGCGTGCGCTGAGCGCATCCTGGCTCGCAGGGGTCAGCGCCGGAGCCGCCAGCACGCGGCCGAAGCGGCGCAGCCGCGCGATTTCCTCGGTCAGCCAGGCGCTGCGGAAGTCCCACCACGGCAGCGAGCAGAAGGCGCCATCGAAGCCGGCGGGGGCGAGGTCGTCCAGCTGGGCGGGGGTCAGGCCGGGCGTCCACGCCAGCAGCAGCGGCGTGCCGCGCGCTTCAGGCGGCGCGGCGTGGTTGCGCAGGGTGTCGGCCAGCGTTGCCCAATGCCTGCCGGGCACGCGCGCCGGCGCCCGGCAGCAGAAGCCGGCGGCGCCCGAGGCCCATGCCAGCCGCAGGCGCGCGGCCCACCATTGCACCAGGGCATCGGCCACTTGCGGGTCATGCCAGCGCAGGCGTGCGCCGGGAAGATGATTGTCGGTTTCGTGGGGGGCGAAGGCGGGGGCCGCGGTATCGATCCAGGCGGGATCGGGAGCGCCTTCCCCATCGGCGCTGTAGCGGTCCAGTGAGATGTCGAGCAGCGCCGCGAGCCCATGCCGGGCGCACGCCGCCAGCGTGTCAGTCCCCGACAGGTGCGGCCAGCCGCCGATCAGTACGTGGTCGAAGCCCAGCGCGGCCACGCGTTGCAAGGCGCGTTCGTCGGCATCAGGGGTTCCGGTCAGGTCGATCTGGCAGATCCGCACAAAATCCTCCCGGTTTCAGCTCCGGCGGAGCAACAATGACCCGCCCGGCGCCACACGGCCAGCCGGCGGGATGGCAAAGCCATGCGAAGTGCGTGCCAGCACGCCCGCTCGATAGAAGATATGCGGCGGGGCCCCGCCGCGCCAAAGATTTTCCGGCGTAAGGCTAATGTGCGTCTGACGCTACCGCTTGTAAAAAGTACCGGGTACGTCATGACCAATGGCAAGAAAGTGGCCGCGCCGGCCATGCGGCGCGGAGGCGCTTTGCCCGGTACGCTTCTTGCCCGGTGTCGTGACGGACAACCGGGGAAACATGCATGGACTGGTGGCTGGAGGCCGCGCAATGGCCGGCGATGGTGGTGACGGTGCTGGCCACCTGGCTGGTGGGTTCGCGCTCCCTTGGACGGCGTCGCGCGGGGTTCTGGGTGTTCCTGGCCAGCAACGTGCTTTGGATCGCGTGGGGATGGCACGGTGATGCGTATGCGCTGATCGTGCTGCAGCTGGCGCTGGTCGTGATGAACCTGCGCGGCATGCGCGAAACACGCAAGGCCTGGCAAGCGTCTTCGCGCCAGGCCTTTGGCGCGCCGCGCGACAGCACTGGCAGCGCAGGCGCAGAGCCACTATCCTTGTCCCGCACCGACATGCGCCATGTCCGGGGCGCCCGCCAGCAACCGCCGGCCTCCGCCGGCCCCGATCGATGACTTCACGGGTCCGGCCGCGGACCAGGCAGGTGTGCGATGGCAAAGAAAAAGATCCTGGTGCTCAACGCGCTGATCGCGATCTCGCGCGAGGGCGAGCACGATTGCCGGCGCGCCGCACACGCCGCCGCCAACCCGCATCTCAAGTCGCTGCTGACCAGCCGCGCCAATGCCTTCGCATTGGCTGCGCAGGAACTGCAGGCGTGCCTGCTGGAACTGGGGCAGGTGCCGGAGGCCATGCCGGCGGCAGCCTGTCGGGGCGGGAGCGGCAAGCACCGCTCGGACCGCGCCATCCTGCTCGCGGTCAGCAAGGGCGAGCAGGCGGTGCAACGGCGCTATGCGCGCGCACTGCGTGCACATGTGCTGGGCTCGCGCCTGCGGGCGGTAGTGCGGCGCCAGTATCGCGGCGTGCAGGTCAACCACGAGCTGTTCCGCGTGCTGCGCGAGCAATACCGGGCGCAGCCGGTGCGCGCGTAACCGGTCACCTGACCGGTCACCATCGGAACATCGTCGGGACACTCCTCCCACCATGCCCACTGCCGCCTCTGCCGACCTGCAAGCTTTCGAGCATGCCGTGCGCCTGGTGCTGATGTACGGCCTGGTGCCGCTGTGGCTGCTGGCCGGCGCAGGCGACTGGCTGTGCCATCGCCTCACGCACATCGAGCGCAACGCGGGCGTGCGCGAGTCCTTGCTGCACATGCTGATGCTGGCCGAGGTCGGCCTGCCGCTGCTGATGGTGCTGTTCCTGGAGGTCAATGCGCTGGTGATCGCCGTCGTCCTGGCGGCGCTCGTGATCCACGAAGCCACGGCGTGGTGGGACGTGCAGTACGCCAGCAAGCGCCGCCATATCGCGCCAGTCGAGCAGCATATGCACAGCCTGCTCGAAGTCCTGCCGATGGCTGCCGCCTCATACGTGGTGGTGATGTACTGGGGCCAATTCCTGGCGCTGTTCGGCGCCGGCAGCGAACCGGCGCGCCTGGCGCTGGCGTGGAAGCCCGTAGCGCTGCCGCCGGGCTATCTGGGCGGACTGTTCATCGCGGTCGTCTTGCTCGCCGGCCTGCCCTACCTGGAAGAACTGTGGCGCTGCCACCGCTGGCGCAAGCGCGAGCGTGACGCCGCGCTGGCGCAGGCGACCCGGGCGCTGCGCGGGGATAGCTGAGCAGCGCCCGTCGCGCGAGGGCCTGTCCGCTGAAGCCCCGCCACGATTGCGCCCAATGCATGCGCTCGATGCATGCGCAACGGCATGCGCTTACTGCTTGGTCGCCGGGTCCGGCGAATCGCCCTTCGGGCCGCTCGGCGCATCGGCGGTCGGTGCCGGCGGCGCGCCCTGTTCGCGTGGCTTCTTGCTGCGGGCGGTGTTGGCCTGCTTGCCGGATTTGGACTTGGACTTCTTGGCGGTGTCCTTGGTGGTGTCGGTCGGCGCCGTGGTCATGTCGGTGGCGGCCGGCTGGTTACGCGAGGCGCCGGCGCCTTCGATCGGTGGCGCACTCGGGTTCGGCGCGGTAGGCGAGGCCGGAGCCTGTTGGGCGAAGGCCGGCAGGCAGAGCGCAGTGCCGACGACCAGTGCCGTGGTAGCGAGGGTGCGTTTCATGATGGTCTCCATTGCAAGACTACGTCGGTCGGGCCCAGGGCCCTGGGTTATGCCGTTGCGCCCGCAGGCGTGTCCGGCAATTCATCGGGCGCCGCGGCGCGGTTGCCTTCACCGCGGCGCGCCAGTTCGTGGTAATGGCAGATCCGGGCCAGCGCCCAATCCGCCGCGGCTTCCCGCACGGCATTGCGTTCGCCGGGAAAGCGGCGGGTTTCCGTGAACACCGCCACGCCCGCGGGCGCGTCCTCAAGGGCGCGGCCGGCACGGCCGGCGTGACCAGGCCTGCGGAAGACCCATGCAAAGCATTGCGTGCCGGCCGGGGTGTCACCGTCGCCGCCGTCGTCGGCCACGCCGGTGTTCGCCAGCGCCAGGTCGACGCCGGTGAGCTGCATCGCGCCCAGCGCCATCGCGAGCGATACTTCTTCGCTTGTCAGTCCGTACCGGCGGATGGTTCCCGACGGCACGCGCAGCAACTGCTCCTTCGCCGATGGCGAATACGCGACGATGGCGCAATACAGGACATCGCCGCAGCCAGGCACTTCTGCGATGCGCGATGCAATCAGGCCCGCGGTACAGGATTCCGCGGTCACTACGTGGATGCCGTGGCGCCTGAGGTAACGGGCGATGCCGCGGTTATCGCCCGAGCCTGCGCCTGCGTTGCGTCGGGTCATTGACGCCGACTCCGCGACCGGACCGGCACGCCATTGCCGCGCGAGACGGCCGGCGCTGCCGGTGCGGCAGGATGGTTCTTCGCCGGCTCATCCTCCTTGGACCGGCGCACGAACGTTACCTTGCCGTCGCGCTCCAGCACGACGCGCGTCAGGTCGGCAAAGCTGTCGGTCTGCAGTGTAGCGCGCAGGTTGGCCTTCAGGTCTTCCTCGGTAAGCATGGCACGGCCGATCCGCTTGCGATCCAGCTGGCCCTGGTGCAGCAGGTCCAGCGCATACCCGCCTGTGGCGCGGTCGAACGCGGGATAGCGGCCCGAGAGCCAGCCCACTGCCCGGTGCAGCAGCACCAGCACGAGTGCGGCCGCGAATGCCACCGTGAGCGAGGTTGCGCCCACCACCGCGCGTGACAGCACGGCGCCCAGCAGCAGCACGATGCACAGGTCGAACGAACTCTTCTGCGCGAAGGCGCGGCGGCCCGCCAGCCGAAGCATGGCCCACGTGGCGATGAAGATCACCGCGGCGCGCACCGCGCCTTGCCACCACTGCAGCTCGTCGCCTTCGCCCACGGCGCGGCGCACCATATCGAGCACGATTTCCATGACGTCCATGACGGCATCCGGAATGGAATTGATGGCAGCGGCGGCACTTTCCGTGCCAGCGCCGCGGCACCGGCGAAGCGCCGCCCAGCGGTCGTCGCAATGCCGCGCCGGTGCCGCAAGCGAGGAAAAAAGTACATGCAGCGCCAGCAGCCGCCTGTAAAAGCTGCGTGGCCGCGCGCGCTGCACATGGCCGCGGATGGTGGCGGATGGTGGCGTCTATCTTGCATGTCCTGCACCAGCACACATTGCAGAGGCGCACGGAGACACCTATGCCAGACCCGACGCACAAGCCGAACCAGCCGGCGCCGGATGCACCGCGCAAGCAGCGCTATCCCGGCGATCCCGCCGATGTCCGCAAGGGCCAGGTGAGCGAGCCGCTGCCGCGCGAAACTTTCCGGCAGCGCTTCATGGCGCGCTTTACCGACCCCGCCTACCGTGACGAGGATGAAGCCCTGGCGCGGCTCGAGCGCATTGCCTGGGAGGCTTACCGCGAGGGTCGCAAGGCGCCGCTGAAGCACAAGGCCGGACCGGGCTATGCCGATCCGGAGTATGAGCTGTCGGACGAATGGCGCGCGGCCAGCGAGGCGGTCCGCGTGGCGCAGCAGCTGCAGGCCGACCCTGCCACGCCCTCGCGCGTGCTGCTGGTCTGTGCCGCCGCGCGCAACGACTACACCTGCCCCGGCGAGATGTCCAAGTCCTGGCGGCTGGCGCAGCGCGCGCGGGCAACGCTGGAAGCGCAGGGCATCGAGGTCGATGTGCTCGACCTGAGCCTGCTCGCTTCCGATGCCGACTTGCGCATCCATCCGTGCAAGGGCTGCGTCTCGACGTCGATGCCGCTGTGCCACTGGCCCTGCAGCTGCTACCCCAACCACGCGCTCGGCCAGGTCAACGACTGGATGAACGACATCTATCCGCGCTGGGCAGGCTGCCATGGCGTGCTGATCGTCACCCCGGTCTACTGGTACCAGGCCAGCAGCCCGCTGAAGCTGATGATGGACCGGCTGGTCTGCGCCGATGGCGGCAATCCGGATCCGACCAGCACGCAGGGCAAGGACGTGGTGCGCGCCAAGTCGATCGAACTGGCGGGGTGGGATTATCCCAAGCACCTGGCCGGCCGTACCTACGGGCTGGTGGTCCACGGCGACGTGGCCGGGATCGAAGGCGTGCGCCGCGCGCTGTCCGACTGGCTCGACTGGATGGGCCTGATCGACGCCGGTCCGCAGGCGCGGCTGGACCGGTTTATCGGCTACTACAAGCCATATGCCACCAGCCATGTGGAACTCGACGAGGATGACGGCGTGCTCGGCGAGGTGGACAACGTGGCGCGTGCGCTGGCGTGCGCGGTGCAGCAGTTGCGCGCCGGCAAGCTCAGCGAGCCCGACCGCGGCCTGGTGCCGCCGCGGCAGAAATAGCGGCGCTACAAATCCCGGCACGGCAAGCGGAGACGACAATGGACCGTAGAGACAACCGGCGCGGACCACCCTGGCACGAAAGCCCCGTGCCGGACACCGACATGCGCAGCCACTACGTGGGCGCCTATGGCGTCTACGACTATGACGAGCCGGTGGACCCCGGCGAGTTCGGCGGCACGCAACACTGGCAGCGCGGCGGCGCGCCAGATGCACGCGCCCGGCAAGCGCCGCGCGGGCGCGATCCCTACCGCCAGTTCACCGGCTACAACGAGCGCATGGACCTGTATCGCGGCGGAACGCGCCAGGCGCGCCCTGTGCGCCCAGTAGGTCCGCGCAACTACCGGCGCAGCGATGCGCGCATCCTCGAGGACCTGTGCGAGCAGCTCGCGCGCAGCGCCCGGCTGGAGGTGGAAGACGTCGAGGTGCGGGTGGAGCAGGGCGTGGTCACGCTGGAGGGCAGCGTGCCGCATCGCCAGCAGAAGTACCGGATCGAGGACATCGCGGACGAGATCTACGGCGTCACCGACGTGGTGAACCACCTGCGCGTGGCGCGGGGCGAGTCTACGGCCGCGCATCCGGGGCATGGCATGCGCATGTACTGACGCCGGAGGCTCACGCATGCAGGATCCTTCCAATACGCCGCCAGCCAATCCGCGCGGCACCGCTGTCACCGCCGCTGACGTCGAACTGCAGGCAGCGCTGTGCGCGCGCCTGTGGGACAGCGGCCTCGATGTCAGCGAGATCGCGCTGAACGTCGCGGAAGGTCGCGTCACCATCGAAGGCGCGGTCGGCACGCAGGCGGATCGCGCGGCGATCGAGGCGAGCATCCGCGAGTCCGGCGGCGTGCGCGAGGTCGTGAATCATGTCAGCGTGGCGCCGGACCGCACCGGCGGGTGAGCGGCGGTCGCGTGACACCGGCCGCGCCCGCCAGCCGCTATAGTCCGGACGGCCACGTCTCCGGTGCGCCAGGCGCCGGACTGGCCGGCAAGGCCGGGACCGCACGCGTGTGGTCGAACCACAGCAGCGCATCGAACTGCCGCGGCAGTGCCGCGCCCGCATAGTGGCTCTGCAATTCGGTTTCGGGCCGGTAGATGACCCCGATGAAGCGCTCCTGCCGCGGCGGCAGCAACGCGGTGCGGGCGTCTTCGAGCGGCCCGCTGCGCGCGCCGCGCAGGTCGAGCCAGCATTGGGCGTGGCCGGCCTGGTGGAACAGGTGCTCGTAGCTGTCGGGCCGTCCGGGGCGCACGGTCTTGATTTCCATCTGGCCATCCCACCACGTCGCGGCGGCTACCGTGCCGGCATAGGTGCTCAAGCCAACCAGCGCCGCATCATCGCCGAAGGTTTCCCGGCACAGCTGGCCGATATTGAGCTGGCCGTGCAGGGTTCCCATTTCGGTGTGCGAGGCATCGCCGATGTGTGAGTTGTGCGCCCATATTACGGCGCGCGAATCGGGTCCGTGCGCATGCAGCAGTTGCATGAGCGTCTCGAACATGTGCGTGTCGCGCAGGTTCCAGCTGTCGTCGCTGCCGTGGTACATCACGCGGTAGTAGCACTCTGCCGATGCAACCAGCCGCGCATTCCGTGCGGCATCCAGGTAGTCTTCATGGCCGGCACGGGCATAGGCCAGGCGCTTGTCAAGCAGCTCCTGCAATTGCCCGATGACGGCTTCCTCGCAGTCTTCATGGGTGCCGTGCAGCACGGCGCGGCCATAGCGCGCCGGGTCCCGGCCCCAGGGTTCCAGGCAGGCGTAGCGCTCGCGTGCGGCGCGCGCGGCCTCAGGATCGACGCTGTCCAGGTAGGCCAGCACCGCCGCGATGGAGGCACGCAGGCTGTAGATGTCCAGCCCGAAGAAGCCGGCGCGCTGCACCGGGGGCAGGGGCGCGTTGTGCGCGTGCAGCCAGCGGATAAAGCGCGCGACTTCGAGATTGCGCCACATCCACACCGGGAAACGCGTGAACGCTTCGGCCGGCGCTTGCGCCGGCTGCGCGGGCCGGCCGCGGACATGGCGGTCGACCGCCGCGGCGTCGGGCCAGTCCGCTTCCACCGCGACGATGCGGAAACCGTGGCGCGCCACCAGCTGCGCCGTCAGCGCAGCGCGCGCGTGGTAAAACTCCGCGGTACCGTGCGTGCTTTCGCCAAGCAGCACCACCCGGTGCGCGGCCAGCGCTTCGGCCTGCACCGCGAGTGCATTGGAAAAGGGTCCGGAGAAGGGGTTCTGCGCGGGGTCGTCGACTTGCGGCAGCGGCACCGCCGCGGCTGCGAGCGCGGCAGCCGCGTGCATTTCGTCCCAGTGCGGTGGCATGGATGCGCCTGCGCAGGATCGCGCGCCGGAAACGCTATCCGGCTAGGCCGGAATTAGCCCGGTATGGTGCGCGGATCGTGGCCGAAGCTGTTGCGCGAGCGGATCTGGCCATCGCGGCCATGGACCAGCAGTTCAACATGCTCGCGCTGCGCCTGCGCAGTCGCGGCGGCGATGGCTTCTTCCTGCGTGTCGTGGTGGGATTCTGCGTAGCGGGCCCCTTCATGGATGACATCCCAGCCATCCCGATGCGGCACGACGTGTATGCTGGTGCCCATTTTGCTGTCTCCTACGGCTGTCTATGCTTTCATTGTGGGCGATGTACGGCGGCTGTCTATCCGGCGGCGTCTGACAGGCCGGCCGCAACCCGGCCGCACACCCGGACGCAACCCGGACGCTGGGTGGAGGGCAGCAAGCCCGACTTTTTCATGGAAATTTCTGGTTATTTGGCGCCCCTCTTGTAAGCTGGACTTGGATCGCATTAGAGGAGCGGACCATGCGTGCAAGATTTGCCAGGGGACTGACGCAGTCGCCGGTGACCGTGGTGGCCCGGGCGTTCGACGGAGAAGCGGTGCAGGCCCCCCAGATTGGCGACCTGGTGACCGTGTACAGCCAGGACCAGGACACCGAATTCAATATCCGCCTGTGCGAGGCCGTCGAGCCCGGCCGCTGGCGCGGCGTGGTCTACGCGATCGGCCGCGGACAGGACGTGCTGGTGACGGCCGAAGGGCTGGAGATCGATGATGTGGTCGAGGTGATGCGCGAGGAGATCGCGCAGGTCATTCCCTGCGGCCGGTCCCACTGAACGCCGCACCCGCGCGGGTGCGGACATTCCGGTTTGACGAAACCCGTTGCAGGCCCTTGCTGCAGGTTAATCCTGCCGGGCCTGGCGGGATCCTTGCGCGGGCTGGCGCGGCACGCCCAGCCACATCGCGAGCCCGCTGGCGAGCAGCAGTGCCGCCAGCAGCAACAGCGCATGGTCGAGGCTGCCGGTGCGGGTCTTGATTTGCCCGATCACCCACGGGCTGACGATGCCGCTGGTGATGCCGACGCTGCTGATCACGGCGATGCCGGCCGCGGCCCCCGCGCCCGGCAGGTAGCTGGGCGGCAGCGACCAGAACACCGGCAGAGCGGCAAAGATCAGCACGGCGGCAACCGACAGGATCGCCAGCATCATGGCCAGGCTGGAGGGGTGCAGCGTGAGCGCGGCCAGCGCCAGCGCGCCGCCGGCGGTGCACAGCAGGAAATGGCGGTGGCGCTCGCCGGTGCGGTCGGAATGGCGCGCGATCAGGATCAGCCCGACCGCACCGACGGCATTGGGCACCACCGAATACAGGCTGACCGACATCACATCGGTGATGCCGAAGTCGCGGATGATCAGCGGCATCCAGAAGCTCAGCGCAAGCGATCCGCACGTCAGCGAAAAATAGATAAGGGCGAACAGGTACACGCGCGGGTTGCGCAGCACCTGGCGCAGCGCCTGCAGCGAATGGCCGCCTTTCCCCGCGTCGGCCGCGCTGGCCGACCCGCCCGCCGCGGCGCGCGTCAGGTATGCGCGCTCATCGGGGCTGAGCCAGCGGGCCTGTTCCGGACCATCCACCAGGCAGCGCGCGGCAATCAGCCCCAGGAAAACCGCGGGCGCACCTTCGATCGCGAACATCCACTTCCAGCCTTGCAGGCCGAGCACGCCGGCCATGTCGCGCATGATCCAGCCCGAGACCAGGCCGCCGAGCACGCCCGCCACCGCCACGCCGGCAAAGAAGATCGCCATCACCGCGGCGCGGCGCCGTGCCGGGAACCAGTAGGTCAGGTAGAGCACGATGCCGGGGAAGAAGCCCGCCTCGAACACGCCCAGCAGGAAGCGCAGCGTGTAGAACTGCGCCGGCGTCGACACGGCCATCATGCCCACCGAGGCCAGGCCCCACAGCACCATGATGCGCGTGAAGGTGCGGCGCGCGCCGAAGCGCGCCAGCAGCATATTGCTCGGCACCTCGCACAGCACGTAGCCAACGTAGAAGATCGCGGCGCCCAGCCCGTACATGGCGTCGCTGAAGCCCAGGTCATGCTTCATCTGCAGCTGGGCGAAGCCGATGTTGATGCGGTCCAGGAACGAGACCACGTAACAGACGAACAGGAACGGGATGATGCGCAGCCACACCTTGCGGTAGAGCGCGTCTTCCTCGCGCGCCGCCAGCGTGGGCGGGGCAGTGATGTTGGCGGGCGTCAGATGCAGGGACGCAAGATCCCCTGAGACCGGATGGCTCATGCTGTTGTCTCCGTATTTTCGGTAGCTGCGGTGGTGGCTGCGCGTGTCGCGCCTGGGTGGTTGCAGCCAGGGAATGGCGCCGCCGGGCGCGTCTGTTGCGCGCTGGCTGGCGGACCCGGGTCAGGCCGGGGAAAGAGCGGAGCGGGGCGCGGCGTGGCCGCGCCCGTGGCGTGTCAGGCGGCCGGCGCCGCAGTGCCCGGCATGTCGGCCACGCCTTCGCGCGCGGCCTGCAGCGCGGCCAGCAGCACGTCGTGGTCGCCGATATGGTTGGCCAGCAGCAGGATCAGCTGCGCGTTGGCGGCCTGGCTCTGGGCGTCGTCGAGATCGCGGTGCATCTCGATCAGCGCTTCGTAGAAATCGTCGGGCCGGGCAAGGTTGGGTTGCGTATTGAGGGTGGCGGGCATGTTGTGGTCTCCTGTTCTCGAGCGGTCCGGCGTGCCTCAGGCGGCGATCCGGCCAGGGGCCGCGGCCAGGCCGGCACCGGTGGCACGCGCCAGCGCGGCGCGGATCGCGGCGGGGTCGGCGCGCCGCCAGCGCGCGCACACATGCTGGTCGGGCCGCACCAGGTAGCAGGTGCCGGGCGCGGCGCCGTAGCGGGCCGCGGCGAGGCCCTGGTCGTCGCGCAGCACGGTGGCGTTGGAACAGGTCATCGCCGGCTGCGCCGCGTCCGTGGCGTAGACCAGCCGCAGCGGCACGTTGCCCTGGCTGAGCGCGGACAGGTCGGCCAGCGTGGCGGCGTCGATGGCATCGGGATTGCCGAACAGCAGCACGGTGAAGTCCTGTCCCAGGTGCGACAGCAGCCAGCCGGCACCCTGCGGCCCGGATACCGGCGCGTCGGCGCAGACCGCGCCGGGCACCATGCCGCCGGCATACCCCTCATCGGCATCGCCGGTGTTCAGCGGCGAGCCGTGCAGCACCGCCGGCACCGACAGGCGGCCGCTGTTGACCAGGCCGCGGGCAAAGGCGTGCCGCTTCGACAGCGTCAGCACCGCATCGCGGAAGACGCGGCTGACGGGGCTCTTGGGCGTGATGAAGTCGGTGGCGCGGGTCGAGTTCAGGAGGTTCTCGTCGGCGGCGTATTCGCGCTCGCTGGCGTAGGTATCGAGCAGGCTGTCGGCAGCGTGGCCCTGCAGCACGTAGGCCAGCTTCCACGCCAGGTTCTCGGCGTCCTGCACACCGCTGTTGGCACCGCGCGCCCCGAACGGCGAAACGCCGTGCGCCGAGTCGCCGGCAAACAGGATATTGCCGTGGCGGAAGCTGTCCATGCGCAGGCACGAGAAGGTGTACACGCTGACCCATTCCAGCTCGAACTTGACGTCCTTGCCGAGCAGTGCCTGCACGCGCGGGATCACGCGCTCGGGCGATTTCTCCAGCACCGGGTCGGCGTCCCAGCCGAGCTGGAAGTCGATGCGCCAGACATTGTCCGGCTGGCGGTGCAGCAGCACCGACTGGTTGGGGTGGAAGGGCGGGTCGAACCAGAACCAGCGCTCGCTGGGGAAGTCGGCTTCCATCTTCACGTCGGCGATCAGGAAGCGGTCGCGGAAGGTGCGGCCCTTGCTGTCCAGCCCGAGCAGCTTGCGCATCGGGCTGCGCGAACCGTCGGCCGCCACCACGTAGCGCGCGGCCAGCGGGTAGCTGCCTTCAGGCGTCTCGACGGTCAGCACGGCGCCATCCGCGCGCTGCTCCAGCCCGACCACCTTGTTGTGCCAGCGGATCTCGATATTGGGCAGCGCCTGCGCGCGCTCCAGCAGGAAGCCTTCGACGTAGTACTGCTGCAGGTTGATAAAGGCCGGGCGGCGATGCCCGCTTTCCGGCAGCAGGTCGAAGCTGTAGACCTGCTGGTCGCGCAGGAATACCTTGCCAACGTTCCAGCTCACGCCCTTGTCCACCATGCGCTCGCCGCAGCCCAGCCGGTCGAAGATGTCCAGCGTGCGCTTGGCGAAGCAGATGGCGCGCGAACCGGTGGACAGCGTGCAGTCGTCGTCGACCAGCACCACGCGCACGCCGCGCTGGGCCAGGTCGATGGCGGTGGCCAGCCCGATCGGACCGGCACCCACCACCACGACAGGATGGACCGGGCCATCCGCCTGCCCGGCACGCTGTTCCGCGCAGGGTTGGTACTCAAATGACAACCGCTGGTAGTCGATGCTGCTCATGCCTGTCTCTCCATCCAACTCTGTGTTGCTTCGTTGCCCGACTTGTTATGGGTCTTCGGCCGCTCAGTCCTGCAGCGCGGCCCACATTTCCTTGTCGCGCTGCGCGGTCCAGATGCGCGGGTGGCGGATGCCGCTGGCCTCGTCATAGGCGCGCGAGACGTCGAATGGCAGGCAGTGTTCGTAGATGAAGACATGGCCGAACTTCGGGTCCATGGCCTGGCGCGTATGCGCCATCGCGGCCTTCAGGTCGAGCTTCTCGGCCACCGCTTCCTTGCCCGACTGGAACAGCGTGGTGACGAAGTCCTTGGTGTAGGCGAGGCCCTTCCTGACCTCTTCCGGCGTGGTCAGCGCGGGGCCGCGGCCGGGAACCAGCTTCTCGGGGTTGAGCGCCTGCAGCGCGTCGAGCGTGGCGGGCCATTCTTCGAGCTGGGCGTCGCCGCAATAGCAGGCGGCGTCGTACTCGACCAGGTCGCCGGAGAACAGCACCTTCTGCTGCGGCAGCCAGACCACGGTGTCGCCCTTGGTGTGGCCCGAGCCCAGGTGGGCGATGCGCACTTCCAGCTTGCCGAGGAACAGCGTGATTTCCTTCTCGAACACCAGCGTCGGCCAGGTCAGGCCGGGCACGGTCTCGACGCCGGCAAACAGGCGCGGGAAGCGCTCGATCTCGGACTTCATGTCCGCCTCGCCGCGCTCGACGATCATTTCCCAGGTGCCGCGGCTGGCGATGACCTGCTGCGCGCCTTCGGCGAAGTAGGCAGATGCGCCCAGCACGCGCACCGCGTGGTAGTGCGACAGCACTACGTACTTGATGGGCTTGTCGGTAATGGTGCGGATGCGCGCGATCAGGTCCTGCGCCATCGCCGGCGTGGCGGTGGTATCGACGATCAGAACGCCGTCGTCGCCGATCACGACGCCGGAATTGGGGTCGCCCTCGGCGGTGTAGGCCCAGGCGTTCTCGGACAGCTGGGTGAAGGTGACTTGCTTGGCTTCGAGGTCGGCCTGGGATGCGAATGCCTTGGACATGGCGTCTTCCTTTGTGTGTGGGGGAGGCAAGACGGCACGTGCGCGCGGCGGGTGTACCGCAGTTCGGGGCTGGCGGCACGGGCTGTCTCGCCCCCGTTTCTATGGGTCTTCCACGCGGCGGTGCCGGCGTGTTTCGACGGGGTAGTGCAATCTTAGGAAAGACCGTTTAATTAATCAATAGCTAATTCGTTCGTCTATAGCAAATAATGGTGCGACACGAGACCAACGGATCGCGTACCGCGCGATCGCGGGTTTACCCCGATTCGAAGGCGCGTGGATGGCGTTCGATTAATATCCGGGTTTTCCGATCACACAAGGTGGCGATGGCCAGGGGCAAGGCAACCGGCGCGGCCGGCAACGCTGACAAGGAAGGAAAGCCGGAAAAGGCTGACAAGGCCCAGCGCGGCATCCAGAGCGTGGAAGTCGGCGGCCGGCTGCTGGCCGCGCTGGCGGCGGCGCGCGTACCGATGCCGCTGGCCGCGCTGGCCGAGGCCGCGCAGCTGGCGCCGGCGCAGGCGCACGCCTACCTGGTCAGCCTGACGCGCCTGGGCCTGCTCAAGCGCGACCATGTCTCCGGCCGCTACGAGCCCGGCCCGCTATCGCTGCAGCTGGGCATGCTGCGCCTGGAGCAGGATCCGGCCTACCGCGCCGCGGTGCCGCGCGTCGACGCGCTGGCGCGGTCGTCGGGCTTCAGCGTGGCCATCAGCATCGCCGGGCCGCAGGGGCCGACCATCGTGCGCTACGTGCCTGCCAGCGCGCCGCTGCACGTGAACCTGCACGTGGGCACGGTGATGGCGCTGGCGGCCACCGCCACCGGCCGCGTCTACTGCGCGTTCCGGCCGCCGGCGCAGTGGCAGCCGCTGTGGCGCACGCAGCAGCCGGACGCCACGGAGGCGCAGTTGGCTGACTTCGGCGCAGTGCTGCAGGGAATCCGCGAACGCGGCATCGAGCGCAGCATCGACACGCCCAGCCCCGCGGTCAGCAGCCTCAGCGTGCCGGTGCTGGACGCTGCCGGGACGCTGCGGCTGGTGCTGACGCTGGTTGGCTCGACCGGCGCCATCGACGTCGACTGGAATGGCACGGCCGCACGGGCGCTGATGGCAGCAGCGGCCGATATCGCAGCGTTGCTGCGTGCGGAAGGCGCGGAGGAGGCAAGCCCGGCATGACCCCGACCCGCATACCCGACCCGGACGGCATCGCCGGCCCGGATGCCGAAGCCGAAGGCGGCAAGCCGCAGCGCGGCATCCAGTCTCTCGACAGCACCGGCCAGCTGCTGGGCGCGCTGGTCGCGGCGGGCCGTCCGCTGGCCTTGCGCGATCTCGCGCTGGCTGCCGGCATGCCCCCCGCCAAGGCATTCCCGCACCTGGTCAGCCTGCAGAAGACCGGACTGCTCGCGCGCGATGCCGCCGGCAACTACCTGTGCGGCCCGCTGGGGCTTGAGCTCGGACTGGTCGCGCTGCAGCGGCTGTCGCCGACGCGCGAGGCCGAGCCCGAAGTGATCGAACTGGCCGGCACCACCGGCCTGAGCGTGGCCATGGCCGTGCTGGGCCCGATGGGTCCGACCGTGGTCAGGCTGGAGGAATCGGCGCGGCCCCAGCATGTCAGCCTGCGCGTCGGCACGGTGCTGTCGCTGGTCCATACCGCGATCGGCCGTACCGTGGCCGCGCACCTGCCGGGCAACGTGCTTGCCGGGCTGCTGCAGACCGACTACCTGCGCATGGCCGGCGCTGCCGTCGGGCAGGTGCTGGGGGAAGACGGAAAGCCTGCGCCCGACTACGCCGCCCGCCTGGCCAAGGTGCGCGAGGCGCAGATCGACAACGCGCTGAGCCACCCGGTGCCGGGCATCGATACGCTGGCGGCGCCGGTGTTCGATCACACCGGCAGCCTGGCGCTGGTGATCGCGGTGATGGGATCGAGCGGCAGCTTCGACAGCGGCACCGAAGGCGCGCCCGCCGCGCTGGTGCGGCAGGCGGCGCGGCGGTTGTCGTGGCGCTTCGGCGCGTTGCGCGGCGCGGCCGGCTGAGCCGGCTGCTTACTGGTCCAGCCGGATGTTGGCAGACTTGATCAGCCCATCCCACTTTTCGTATTGCGCGCGGATATAGCTGCCGAACTGCGCGGGCGTGGCCGGGAACGGCACCGTGCCCTGGCTCGCGAGCTTCGCCGACAACTCCGGCTGCTTCAGCGCGGCAACGATCTCGCCGTTGAGCCGGTCGATCACTGCCTTGGGCGTGCCGGCCGGTGCGGCCACGCCGAACCATGCCGTCAGCTCATAGTTGGGCACGCCCGCCGCGGCCAGCGTAGGCACGTCCGGCAGCTGTTCCGAGGGCTTTTGCGTGGTCACCGCCAGCGCGCGCACGCGGTAGTCGCGGATATACGGCAGCGCGGTGGATACGCTGTCGAACATCATCGTGATGCGGCCGCCGATCAGGTCGGTCATGGAGGCGGCGCTGCCCTTGTACGGAATGTGCGCGATATTGACACCGGCGAGATGGGTAAACAATTCACCAGCCAGGTGCGACGACGAGCCGTTGCCGAACGAGCCGTAGGTCAGCCTGCCCGGCTCCTTGCGCGCCAGCGCCAGCAGTTCCTGCACGTTGCGCGCCGGCACCGACGGATGTACCACCAGCACGTTGGGCAGGTAGGCCACGGATGCGACCGGGGCGAAATCCTTGAGCGGGTCGTAGCCCGGCTTGGCATACAGGCTCTTGTTGACCGCCAGCGAGCCGAAGGTGCCGAACAGCAGCGTGTAGCCGTCGGCCGGCGCGCGCGCCACGGCGATGGCAGCCAGGTTGCCGCCGGCGCCGGGCCGGTTGTCTATCACCACCGGCTGCTGCAGCCGCGCCGACAGGGCATTGCCGATCTCGCGCGCCAGCAGGTCGGTCGCGCCGCCGGGCGGGAAGGGCACCACCAGCCGGACCGGCTTGTCCGGGTAGTCCGCCAGTGCCGTGCCTGCCGCCGTGGCGGCGAATGCGAACAGCAGCCCGCTGGCTGCACGCCTGATCCAACCCTGCATCGCTGTCTCCTCCATGTGTTTTCTGGCGATGGAACGGGCCTCAGTGTGTCGCAGCGCGCGCAAGCGCGGGTTTGGCTTTGGCGAAGGCGGCCTTCCGCCGCCTGCACAGCGTGCAGCGGGCGGCCGCGGGCAACTTATTCGGGCCGCTGCAGGCGCGCGATGGTGCCGAACAGCGTCTCCAGCTCCACCGGCTTGACCAGGTGCGCGTCGAACCCCGCGCGCTCGCTCTGCTGCCGGTCGGCAGGCTGGCCGAAGCCGGTCAGCGCGATGTAGCGGGTCTGGTCGGTGCCGGCCACGCCGCGCAGGGCGCGCACCACCTCGAAGCCGTCCATGCCCGGCATGGCCAGGTCGATCAGCGCGATATGCGGACGGCAGCGCGGCGCCACGTGCAGCGCCTCGGCGCCGTCGTAGGCAATGGTCACGTCGTGGCCGCACATTTCCAGCAGCATCGCCAGGCTGTCGGCGGCATCGCGGTTGTCGTCGACCAGCAGGATGCGCTGTGCCTGCAGCACGACGTTGGCACGGCCGCCGGCCGCGGCGCGCCCCGGTGGCTGCATCGTGGCGGCTTCCTGTGCCACCGGCAGCGGCAGCCGCAAGGTGAAGGTGCTGCCCATGCCGGGCCCGGCGCTGGCTGCGGCAATGGTGCCGCCATGCAGTTCCACCAGCGCGCGGCACAGCGACAGGCCGATGCCCAGACCGCCATGCGCATCGGTGCCGGGGCGGCTTTCCTGCACGAACATGGTGAAGATGTCGTCCAGCGATTGCGGCGCGATGCCGCGGCCCTGGTCGATCACCTGTACCAGAAGGGTACGTTTTTGTACGGCGGTGACGATGCTGATGGTCGTCTGCGCCGGCGAGAACTTCGACGCATTCAGGATCAGGTTCTGCATCACCTGCACCAGCCGGGTCTTGTCGGCGTGCATCGGGATCGACGCGGCGTGGGCCTGCACCGCGACGTGCTGCGACTTGGCCTCGAGCGACGGCCGTGCCGCCTCGGTGGCGAGCGCGATCACTTCGTTGAACTCGAGCGGCCCGGTGCGCAGCTCGATGCGCCCGGAGTTGATGCGGCCGATGTCGAGCAGGTCGTCGACCAGCCGGCTCAGGTGCGTGACCTGGCGTTCGATCAGGCTCAGGCTCCTGTCGGCCAGTGCCTCGTCGCCGGGCGCGAGCCGCATTGCCGCCAGCGCGCTGTGCACCGGCGCCAGCGGATTGCGCAGCTCATGCGACAGCGTGGCCAGGAATTCGCTCATGCGCTGGCTGGAGCGCTCCAGCTCTACGTGGCGGCGGCGCTCGCTCATGTCGCGGGTGACCTTGGCGAAGCCCCGCAGCGCGCGCGATTCGTCGTAGACGGCGGTCAGCGTGACGTTGGCCCAGAACAGCGAACCGTCCTTGCGCACGCGCCAGCCTTCGTCCTCGACGCGGCCGGCGCGGCGGGCCTTCTCGAGCAGCCGCGCGGGCTTGCCGGCGGCAATGTCGTCGGGCGGGTAGAACACCGAGAAATGCCGGCCCAGGATCTCGTCGCGGCGATAGCCCTTGATGTATGAGGCGCCGGCATTCCAGCTGACGATATTGCCGGCGGGATCGAGCATGAAGACCGCGTAGTCCTTCACGCCCTCCACCAGCAGCCGCAGCGTTTCCTCGCTCTGGCGCAGTGCTTCGGCGGTGCGGCGCTGGGCGGTCATGTCGCGCGTGACCTTGCCGAAGCCGATCAGCTTGCCGTCCGGATCCTTGAGGGCCGTGATCACCACATTGGCCCAGAAGCGGCTGCCATCCTTGCGCACGCGCCAGCCTTCATCCTCGAAGCGCCCGAACTCGGCGGCGGCCTTGAGCTCGGCATCCGGCCAGCGCCGTGCCACGGCGTCGGGCGTGTAGAAGGTCGAGAAGTGCTTGCCCAGGATATCTTCGCGGGTATAGCCCTTGATGCGCGCGGCGCCCTTGTTCCAGCTCGACACATGCCCGGTCACGTCGAGCGTGAAGATGGCGTAGTCCTGCACGGACTCGACCAGGGTCCGGTAGGGGGCGTCGGCAGCCACGTCGCCGGGCGCGTTGCCTTGCGACTCGCGGAGTGACGCGTGTGCGGCCGGGCCGTCGGCGCCGGCGGGGTCTTTCTTCATGGCGAAATCTGGGTTCGCTGCTGCCGGCTTGCCGGCGATGTCTGGAAGCGAGCGCCGCCGCGCGGCGCTGCGCATGACATAGCATACGCGCCTCGCGCCGAAGCAGGCGGCCGCGGCGCCTGGGTGGTCCGAAGGTTCGCGACGATGATTCGGAATATACAGATTGTTACGCGGTGCACGATCCATAGAATCGGTCACATGTTTTAAACGCCGTCAATCTTTGTCACGAAACAATGCAATTGCCACCGACCAGCGGCCGGTCCGCGTCGCCCGATGCGCTGCCTTGCTGCGACAGCTGCCCCCACGCGCAGGGCTGCCAGGGGGCCGGCCTGGTACGGCATGCGCATCCCGCGGCCGGTCCGCAGCCGCAGCGCGGCGTCCGGCTGCGCAAGGGGCAGCCGCTGTACCTGATCGGCGATCCGGTCACCGCGCTCTATGCGATCCGAGTCGGCACGCTCAAGACGCATGTCACCACCGAAGACGGCCGCACGCAGGTGGTTGGCTTCCATTTTCCGGGTGAACTGGTCGGGCTCGACAGCCTCGTGCGCACTCGCTACGCGTCGTATGCCACGGCGCTGGAAGACACCAAGCTGTGCATGATCGCGGTCGACCTGGGCAGTGCCGCCATGGCCGCAGCGCCTGCGCTGGCCATCCAGCTGTTCCTGGCGCTCGACTGCATGACCCAGCGCGCGCGGGCCATGCAGACCATGCTGGCGCTGATGACTGCCGAGGAGCGGCTGGTAACGTTCCTGCTGTGGATGGCCGACGGCTTCGCGGCGCGCGGCTTTTCCTCGTCGGCGTTCATCCTGCGCATGAGCCGCGAGGAAATCGGCAGCTATGTCGGCCTGACGCTGGAGACGGTCAGCCGCCAGTTCTCGCGGATGGCAGGGATCGGGCTGATCCGCGTGCGGAACCGTTGCGTCGAGTTGCTGGACAAGCCCGCGCTGCGCGCCATCGCAGAACGCCCGAAGATCTCGGCGCGCACCGCCCCGGACACCGTCGCCGGCTCCGCAGGTACCGCCATTGGCACCACGGCGTTTATCCAATGAAGCGCAAACCGGAGCACGCCGACACGAGCGCAGGCACGACGCGCGGCGCGACGGACCTCGGCGCTGCCGGGGCTGACATCCTGCGCGACATCCAGCAGCTGAACCTGTCCTACCTGATGCTGGCGCAGCGCCTCCTGCGCGAGCACGAAGCCGAGGCGCTGTTCCGGCTTGGCATTCGGCAGGAGCTGGGGCGCGCGCTGGCCGCGCTGGCCCCGGCGCAGATGGTGGCCCTGGCGCAATCGAACCTGCTGCTGTGCCGCTTCAGGCTGGAAGACAGCAAGGTGCTGGCATCGTTGACGGCGCCCGAGGCGCGCCACCCGCTGCAGGGCATGCATGCGGCGATCGTGATGGCCTCGCAGCCTGCCGGCGGGACGCGCTGATGCCAGCCCTGGCACTTGCGCGCCCCGCCACCGCCCGCATGGGCATAGCAACCAACCATGGAGTTATTGATGACGGGTACCGCCTCGAGCTACGTCGAGACCAGCCTGAGACTGTCCGGCAACGCGGGCCAGCCGGGCACATTGCCGACCCGCACTGAAATCACCGGCATGCCGCACGCGCACGCGCTGCTCCGAGCGCTGCCGGGCGACGCCATCGCGCAGCGCTGCATCGAAGCCGCACTGCGCGTGCTGGTGCAGGCGGGACACCAGCCGGTGCGCACGGTGGTGTACAGCGGGCAGGGACGGCAGGCGTCGCTGGACTTCTACGTCGAGGCCGGCTTGGTGGCGTGCTGCGAGCTCGATGGCGCGCTGCAGCGCCAGCTGGCCAGCCTGTGCACGAGCGTGCTGCCACCGGGGCTGGCGCTGTCGGTGCGGCCGATCGGCACGTATGTGCCCGACGGCCCGACGGCGGGCCAGCGCGGCGCGGCGGAGCGCTTGCGCAAGTGCGCCGGCGATTTGCTGTGCCGCGGCGGCGAGATGAACCAGCGGCTGTCGTCGGTTTGCGCCTACCTGGCGGCGCTCCACGATGCGCAGGCCACTGCCGACCGGCTTGGCCACCTCGACCAGAGCCTGTTCGGCAAGGGCCAGGAATCGCTGTCGTGGCGCCTGCGCCGGCATCACAGCGTGGAAGGGCGGGCGCTGGCACAGGCGCTCGAAGCGCTGTCGCGGGCCGCCGACTGCGCGCTGCATGAGCTGGGCAAGCCGTACGGCGCCGACCATGCGCGCTACCAGTTCGAGCAGATGCAGCGCTTCTGTGAGCAGATCGAGCGGATTCGCTAGGGCGCGCGGGTCAGATCCCGGCCATGCAGGTGTACTTGATGACCAGGTAATCCTCGATACCGTAGTGCGAACCCTCGCGGCCCACGCCCGACTGCTTGACGCCGCCGAAGGGCGCCACCTCGTTCGAGATCAGCCCGGTATTGACGCCCACCATGCCGTACTCCAGCCGCTCGGACACGCGCCAGACGCGGCCCAGGTCGCGCGCATAGAAGTAGCTGGCCAGGCCGAACTCGGTATCGTTGGCCATTGCCACGACCTCGTCCTCGGTGTCGAAGCGGAACAGCGGCGCGAGCGGCCCGAAGGTTTCCTCGCGCGCCACCAGCATGCCGGGCGCGACATCGGCCAGCACGGTCGGCTGGAAAAACGAATGGCCGAGCGCGTGGCGCTGGCCGCCATGCAGCACGCGCGCACCCTTGCCGACGGCGTCGGCGATATGCTCCTCGACCTTGGCCACGGCCTTGTCGTCGATCAGCGGCCCGATGCGCACGCCGTCATCCATGCCGTTGCCGACCTTGAGCGCGGCCACCGCCGCCACCAGCTTCTTCGCAAAGGCCTCGTACACGCCCGCCTGCACATAGATGCGGTTGGCGCAAACGCAGGTCTGGCCGGCGTTGCGGTATTTCGACACGATCGCCCCTTCCACCGCGGCATCGAGGTCGGCATCGTCGAACACGATGAAGGGCGCGTTGCCGCCCAGCTCCATCGATACCTTCTTGATGGTCGACGCGGTCTGCGCCATCAGCACGCGGCCCACCTGCGTCGAGCCGGTAAAGGTCAGCTTGCGCACCAGCGGGTTGCCGCTCATCTCGCCGCCGATCGCGCTCGCCGAGCCCGTCACCACCGACAGCACGCCGGCCGGAATGCCGGCACGCTCGGCCAGCGCCACCAGCGCCAGCGCGGTCAACGGCGTCTGCGACGCGGGCTTGAGCACCATGGTGCAGCCGACTGCCAGCGCAGGGCCGCCCTTGCGCGTGATCATCGCCGCCGGGAAGTTCCACGGCGTGATCGCCGCGCACACGCCGACAGGCTCCTTGGTGACGACGATGCGCTGGTTGGTGGCCGGCGCGGGAATGGTGTCGCCATAGACCCGCTTGCCTTCTTCGGCAAACCATTCGATGAATGAGGCCGCATAGGCAATTTCGCCGCGTGCCTCGGCGATCGGCTTGCCCTGCTCTGCGGTCATGATGCGCGCCAGGTCTTCCTGGTTGGCCAGGATCAGCTCGAACCACTTGCGCAGCAGCACCGAACGTTCCTTGGCCGTGCGCGCGCGCCAGGCGGGCAGGGCGCGGTTGGCGGCTTCGATGGCCTGGCGGGTTTCCTCGGCGCCCAGCTGCGGCACCTGGCCGACGCGTTCGCCGGTGGCGGGGTTGGTCACGTCGATGCGGCGCTCGCCATCGGTCCAGCGGCCGTCGATATAGCATTGCTGCCGCAGCAGCGAAGAATCCTGGAGGTTGAGCATGATGGTTCAGGTGGAAGGCTTTGGGGGCGGTAGGCGGAAGGGCTGGATAGCCTGAAGGCGATTGTAATCCGGCCCGCGTCGAGGTTCTTGCCGCCGCCGCGTGAAAGCGTGAAAGCCGTGCGGGGCCTGCCGCGCGTGCCGGTCATCGCGCGATGCCTGGGAAGGAGCCGGCATGCACCGGGCGTCCCGCGAGAAGCAGGACGGCTGGGTGAAGGTGCGGTGATGCGGGCCCGGTCAGGCCGGAGCGGGTCCGCGCGCGGGAGCGTCCGGAGCCTCGATGCCCCAGTCGCCGTAGTCGAGCCAGTCGTCGCCGAGCAGTTCGATGGGATGCTGCGTCCGGCTGGAGCCGTTGCCGCATCCCATGGCGTCGGTCGGGCAGTATTTGTCGCAACCCCAGCAGACGCGCTCGGGATGGCTTGGGTGCAGGGGAAATTTCTTGGCCATGGCGTGGTTGGCGGGCGGAAAGCGCCCGCTTGAGCCAGATTATCCGGCCCCCCAACAATGCAGATTTGCCCAAGATCAAGGCGGGCCGAAGCCCAGCGCGGACCTGCCGATTGCGCCGGCTCCGGCTTCAGCGCCAGCCATCGGCGTCCAGCCATGTCCAGCGGTCCGGCGCCTCGCCATCCGACGAGGCCAGCAGCAGGCTTTCGCCGCAATCGCCGCAGCGGTACACGAAAGCGTTCTGGCCGCTGGTGGTGCTTAGCGTGGCCGACTTCAGCAGGCGCGCATGTGGCGGGAAATGCCCCGGCCGGTCCAGTTGCGACAGGCAAAGGTCGCACAAAGGCATGTTGGTTCCTCCAGCACGAATTCCGCAGCAGGAAAAATGCTGTGGTGCAGCATCCGTGGATTGAGTATAGATGCATTGGGGATGCGCGGGTCCGCGCCGGTCTTGCGCCGGCGCGTGGGAAAGCGAACAGACTATTCGCCAAGGAACTCCGCCACCACTTCCAGCCCTTCGATGTGATCGGCCACGACCTTGGCAATGGTGATCAGCGGGATCGCGAGCAGCATGCCCCACACGCCCCACAGCCACGTGAACAGCAGCAGCGCCACGAACACCGCGACGGCATTCATCCTGGCCATGCGACCCGTCATCCAGGTGGTGACGAGCGAGCCGATCAGCGTGGCGATCAACAATGAGCCGCCCGCGGCTGCCGCGGCCATGCCGAGCGTGCCGAACTGCATGAACGTCACCATGCCCAGGCACAACGCGATCGCCATTGCGCCAAAGTAAGGCACCAGGTGCAGCGCGCCCGCCGCGATCGACCAGCTGCCCGCGTTATTGACGCCAAGCCATTTCAGCAGCAGCCAGGTACAGACCCCCAGCGCCGCATTGGTCACCAGCAGCATGCCCATGTAACGCTGGATCGAGCGGTTGACCTCGTCCAGCATGTGCACGCTGATTTTCTTTTCGGAGATGGTATTGCCGACCATCTTGATGAACTTGCGCTTGAAGGTGTCGCCCGCCAGCAGCAGGAAATAGAGCAGGAACACCACCACCACCGCCTGGCCGGCCATGGTGAAGATGCTCACCGAGCCGGCCAGCAGCATGGTGTTGATCTGGTCCCCCGAGTGGTCCACCACCACGTGCGGCACGCGCACCGGCGGCGGCTGCCCGGCGCCGCTGAGCACGGTGGCGGCGCGCCGGACCTTTTGCCACATCGAATCGTCGCCGCTCAGCAGGGCGCCGACCGAGCGCGACAGCTTGCTGGCCACCTCGGGCAGGCTGTTGACGATGGACTCCACCTGGCCTTGCAGCAGGTAGGCGCCGCTGAGCAGCGCGCACAGCAGCGCCAGCAGCACCACCGTGCCGGCCGCCACGCGCGGCATGCCCAGCCGCTGCAGCGCGCGCACCGGCGGGTCGAGCAGGTAGGCGAGCACGATCGCGATCACCACCGGCACCAGGAAATCACGGGCGAGATGCACGGCATAGAGCGAGAACAGCACTGCCAGCACGACCAGCGCCGTGCTGGCGCGCTGCAGGGCCGCGGACACCGTGGCAGGCGCAATCGCCACCGTCGGGGCGTCGGCCGGCGCTGCCGGATCTGCTTCCACAGGAGCAGGCGGCTCGGCATGCGGTATCGGGGACGGAGCAGGGTCGGGAACGGTCGACATAGCCGGCGCTTCGGCAAAAAAGGGGCTGTCTTTGAAATGTAGCTGCCTGGCGACGCGCGGCTGTCGGACGCCGCCGACTGCTGGTGTCAGACAAGGGCGGCTGGTCGGGGTGTGGCATGCACGGCATTTGCGCCTGCAAGTTGCCACGGCAATTTTGAACGGTCGGGACAGGTGGCGCGGGCATCCCCCATACAGCGGGCGCTGTCCGAACTGGTGAGGGAGGCCCTGCTGTACCGGCGCGCCGGGTTCGGTACCTTTGGCAACAAGGCGGAAAAGCCCGGCCGGCAGCTCAAGCGCTGCCGGGCCGGGCCTCTCATGGCCGGGCTCGTGTTGCGAGGCGCCCATTGCGGGGCGCCTGCGGCCGGGCCATTACGGCGGTCAGCCGGTGACGGTCTTGGTTTCGAGATACTCGGCGATGCCTTCCGGACCGAACTCGCGACCGTTGCCCGAGGCCTTGTAGCCGCCGAACGGCACCGAGATGTCCATCGACGCGCCATTGATGCGCACGCTGCCGGCCCGCAGGCGCGCGGCCAGCTTGCGGGTGCGCTCGGGGTTGGACGACGCGATGTACGCCGCCAGGCCGAACTCCGTATCGTTGGCGATGGCCACGGCGTCGTCCTCGGTGTCATAAGGCAGTATGCACAAGACCGGCCCGAAGATCTCTTCGCGCGCAATGGTCATGTCATTGCGCACGTCGGCAAAGACGGTCGGGCGGGCATAGAACCCTTGCGCCAGCCCCTCGGGACGGCCCGGGCCGCCGGCGGCCACGCGCGCGCCTTCCTCGATGCCGACGCCGATCAGCCGCTGCACCTTCTCGTACTGTGCGCGGTTGGAGAGCGGTCCCATTTTGGTCTGCGCATCGGCGGGGTCGCCCACCGTGACCGCGTTGGCCACCGCCGCGGCAATCTGCACCGCCTGTTCATACTGCGCGCGCGGCACCAGCATGCGGGTCGGCGCGATGCAGGTCTGCCCGGAATTCAGCATCACGTGGGCGACGCCGCCGGTCACGGCGGCCTGCAAATCGGCATCGTCCAGGATCACCAGCGGCGACTTGCCGCCCAGTTCCTGCGTCACGCGCTTGACCGTCGGCGCGGCGCTGATCGCCACCTCGACGCCGGCGCGCGTCGAGCCGGTGATCGAGACCATGTCGACATCGCGGTGCGACGACAGCGCCGTGCCGACCACGCGGCCTTCGCCAAAGACCATGTTGAATACACCCGGCGGCGTGCCGGCGGCATCCATGATCTCGGCAAAGATCTGCGCGTCGAGGGGCGCGATTTCCGATGGCTTGAGTACCACGGTACAGCCCGCCGCCAGCGCCGGCGCCACCTTGGCGGCGATCTGGTTCAGCGGCCAGTTCCATGGCGTGATCAGCGCCGCCACGCCGATGGCCTCGCGCAACAGGTAGCTCTTGCCGCGCTGGCTTTCGAATTCGAACTCGCGCAGCGCCTGCACCGTGGCCTGCAGTTGCGCCAGGCCGATCGCGGCCTGCAGGTTGGTGGCGACGGTGATTGGCGCGCCGATCTCCTGCCGCACCGCCTGCGCCAGGTCGCCCAGGCGCGCCTGGTACGCGGCCATGATGCGCTCGAGCAGGGCGATGCGGTCCTCTCGGGTGGATGCCGACCACGCCGGCAAGGCGGCGCGCGCGGCAGCTACCGCGTGGTCCACGTCGGCAGCCGTGCCCATGGCGATCCTGCCCGCCACCGACTCGGTGGCCGGATCGATGAGATCGGCCTGGGTCGCGCCCGGCGCGGGTTGCACCCACTGGCCGTTGATATAGAACTTGTCGACGAGTTTCATCGGGTTTGCCTCGCAGGTCGATGGGGTAATCGATGGGGTAATCGATGGGGTAATCGATGGGGAGGGGCCGCTCATACCGGACGGTCGCCGATGATGGTGGCGCGGTTCATGTGGCGCACGGCGGGGAAGTAGTCCTGCACCGCGTAGTGCTGCGTGGAGCGGTTGTCCCACAGGGCGATGGTGTCGGGCTGCCAGCGCAGGCGCACCTGGTATTCGGGCGCCGCCGCCTGGCGGTACAGGTATTGCAGCAGGTCCAGTTCGGCGGGGCGATAGTCCGAGCCGATGCGGTAGGCCTGTTCCTTGACAAAGTTGGCGAAGTGCGTGGTGAAGGCCTCGTTGACGAAGAGGATCTTCTCGCCGGTTTCCGGATGGGTGCGCACCACCGGATGCACCATCGGCGGGTACTTGGCGCGCATTTCCGCATACTTTTCCTCGGACAGCGCGGCGCCAAAGGTGGGCATCGCGTCATGGACCGCCTTCAGGTTGGCAATGCGCGCCTTCACGTCCTCGGGCAGCTTCTCATAGGCTGCGGCCATGTTGATCCAGATGGTGTCGCCGCCCACCTCGGGGCAGGTAATACAGCGCAGCATCGACCCCATCGAGGGAATCTCGCGCCAGGACACATCGGAGTGGTACAGGTTCTCACGCCCGCGCTTTTCGCCGTCGCGGCCGAACACCACCAGCTCGGGATGCTCGGGATGGTTGGTGAACATCGGATGCACTTCGAGTTCGCCGAAGCGGCGCGCGACGGCCACGTGCTGCGCCGGCGTGATCGCCTGCTTGCGGAAGAACAGCACCTTGTGCGTCAGCAGCGCGGCGCGCAGCGCGAGGTAGGTGCCGTCATCCAGGGCTTCGCGGAAATCGATGCCTTCGACTTCGGCGCCAATGGCAGGCGTGCAGCGGCGCACGGTGAACGGCCAGGAGGCTGGGTCTTGGGCGCGGAACGCTTCCGGGCTGAGGGTCAGGGCGGTGGCTTGCATGCGTTGTCTCCTTTGTGATGGCTGTTGCGGATGCAGTTCGCCGCCCGGACCAGCCAGGCGGCGAGGGGTTTTCAGCGGGCCGAGGCCTTGATCAGGTCCGCAGCCTTTTCGCCGATCATGATCGTCGGCGCGTTGGTATTGCCGCCGACCAGCGTCGGCATCACCGAGGCATCGGCAACGCGCAGCCCGTCGATGCCGCGCACGCGCAACTCGGGATCGACGACCGCCATGTCGTCGATCCCCATCCTGCAGGTGCCGACCGGGTGGTAGACGGTGTCCGCGTGCGTGCGGATGAAATGGCGGATGGCCTCTTCGTTGCTGTTGTCCGGGCCGAAATCGTCGGTCAGCAGCTCACGGCCCCCGTATTGCGCCAGCGCCGGCTGGGCGAAGATGCGGCGGATGGCGCGCACGCCGGCCACCATGCCGGCCATGTCCTCCTGCGCCGACAGGAAGCGTGGGTCGATCAGCGGCGCGTCGCGCATGTCCGCGCTGCGCAGGCGCACGTGGCCGCGGCTCTTCGGTCGCAGCACGCAGGCATGGCACGAATAGCCGTGGCCGAGCTTGCTGCGCTTGTCCATGTTGCGGTTGCCGACCAGCGCGACCACGAACACCAGTTGCACATCAGGGATGGAAAGCTCGGGACGGCTGCGGAAAAACGCGCCGGCCTCGGCAAAGTTGGACGTGACCATGCCGGTGCGGTGGCGCCGGTAGCGCATGACCTCGCCCGCCATGCGCAGCAGCCCGCCTGCGGTCTGCCCGAACAGGTCGGTCGAATGCAGTTGCTTGTTGACGATGATGTCGAGGTGGTCCTGCAGGTTTTCGCCCACGCCGGGCAGGTCGTGGACCACGTCGATGCCAAGGCCGCGCAGCTGTGCCGCCGGGCCGACGCCCGAAGCCATCAGCAACTGCGGCGAGTTGAAGGCACCCGTGCTGAGCACGATCTCGCGCCGCGCGCGCAGCACCTGCTTCTCGCCGTCGCGCACGATCTCCACGCCGGTGGCGCGCCGGCCCTCGAACAGGATCCGCAGCGCCTGCGCGTCGGTCAACACCGACAGGCCGCTGCGTCCGCCGTTGAAGGCCTTGTCCGCGGCATCGCCGCGATGCAGGTAGGCGCGCGCCGTGTTCCAGCGCTCGCCGTTGCGCTGCGTTACCTGGTACAGGCCGGCACCTTCCTGCGTTAGTCCGTTGAAATCGGCATTGGGCGCCATGCCGGCCTGCAGCGACGCTTCGACAAAGCGCCGCGAGAACGGATTGGGCGAGCGCAGGTCGCTGACATGCAGCGGACCGTCGCTGCCGTGCAGCGGATCACTGGCCAGCCTGGCGTTGTGCTCACTGCGGCGGAAGTAGGGCAGCACGTCGTCGAAGCCCCAGCCCTTGCAACCCAGAGCTGCCCATTCATCGTAGTCATTGCGATGGCCGCGCACGTAGAGCATGCCGTTGATCGAAGAGCTGCCGCCCAGCCCGCGCCCTCGCGGCTGGTAAGAGCGCCGGCCGTTCAGCCCGGCCTGTGGTTCAGTGTAGTACGCATAGTTGCGCGGCCCGGCCTTGGGAACGGTGTGGGCAAAGCCGATGGGCGCCCAGACCGAGAAGTGGTGGTCATGCGGCCCTGCCTCGAGCAGCGCCACGGTTGCGCCACGGTCTTCGGCCAGCCTTGCGGCCACGGCGCAGCCCGCCGAACCCGCGCCGATCACGATGTAGTCAAAGTCCGCCGTCGCGCGCGCGGCGCCTGGTGTTGCGTGGGTATGCAATTGCGTGTCTCCTGAGTCGCCGGCATGCAAGGTGGGTTGGGGAATGTCGGGGGCGCTGGCATGCGCTGGCGATGCGATACTGCCATTACCTGTTATAACAGGTCAACGAGTTTACGGCCTGACCTGTCATGATAGGTATAATCCCTGATCCCCGCATCGGAGCCGCCGCCAGGCGGAACACAACGTGGCGCTGCCAAGATTCAAGGAAATCGAGAACGAGATCCGGGAGCGGATCGTCCGCAACCAGCTGGGTCCGGGCGCAAAGCTGCCGTCGGAGGCCGAGCTGATGACGGAATTTGCCGTAAGCCGGATCACCGTGCGCCAGGCGTTGTCTGGCCTGCACAATGCCGGGCTGATCGAAAAGGTCAACGGCAAGGGCAGCTTCGTCACGCGCCCGGCCGACACACCAAGCCTCGGTGCGCTGACCGGTTTCTACGAGACCGCCCGTGCGCGCGGCCAGCTGGCGTATGGCAAGCTCGCCTCGGTCAAGCTGGTCCGCGCGCCGGCGTTCGTGACCAGCGTGCTCGACCTGGAACCCGCGGAGAAAGTGTTGAGCGTGTCGACCGTGCGCTTCTGGGACGATGCGCCGGTGGCGTATTTCACGCTGCTTGGGCGCGAGCCGCTGATGCGGCGGCTGGTGCAGGAAGACCTGGAGACCAATGACGCCATGTCGGTGCTTGAGAGCCGGCTCGGCTACCGCTTCAAGGAGTCGACGATGGAGGCGAGCGCGGTAGCCGCGCCGGCCGAAGTGGCCAGGCGGCTGGGCGTCGCCGAGGGCGAGCCGCTGTTGCGGCTGCGTTGCACGCCGTACGACATCAACGGCACGCCGCTGCTCTGCGCCGAACTGGTGTTCCGGCCGGACCGCTACGCGTACAAATGGACGCTCAGGCGCTAGGTTCGTTTTTCTGTAAACGCTGAACTAAACCACCGGGGGCGCGCGGTAAGTTTTACGCGCGCCGCGCACTTCTTACTGCAGCAAGCCCGCAGTGTTGTCCTTTCCCGCCGTTGGTCCGGCAACGGCAGCGCATTGCCGGCATCGCTGCGGACTACTGGTACGTCAGTTGCGTGATGACGCAGCGGAGCGGCGATTTCTGCGCGCTCGCCGGCCGGTCCTGCATCGATGCAAGGCCCGGTCGCAACCTGCAAGACGGAGGACCACATGAAAACGACGCTACGCATTGGCACTGCATTACTCGCCTCGCTCGGTATCCTGGCTGGATGCACTGCCACCGGCAGCACCAGCGGATCAGGATCGTTGTCGGGTTCCGGCTCGGTGTCTGAGCAGCAACGCAGCCGCAGCGGCTATGGCTCGCCGAGTTCCAGCACTTCCACCGGCACGTCCGGCGCAACCAGCACCACCAGCCCTGCCGGCACCTCCAGCGGCTCCAGCGGCGCGACCAGCGGCTCGGGCACGGCGCGCTGACACGCCCGCACATCTCTCGCGGCCGCCCGCAAGCATATGGGCGGCCGCCTTTCTTTCGAGCCTGCCGTCGTCAGCGATCCCTTCCTGTATTCACGCGCTCGTCACGGCGCGCGGGCACCACGCCCTCGTCGGCCAGCCGCTGCTGCAGGTCGTTGTTGGGCACGTGGATAAAGTCCTTGTCGATTTCGCGCGTCACCACGTCGGCGACGGCAGCAGGCAGGGTCTTGCGCAGCAGCCCCAGGAAGCGCGGCGCCGCGATCAGCACGAGTTCTTCATAGCGCTGCTTGTTGCGCGCGTCCGCCAGGAAATCCGCGACCCGATGCGCAAACAGCTGCGCTTCCTGGTGCAGTTCGTCCTCGCCCGCGGACGACGTAACCGTGGACGGGCCGACCTGGTGTGCGCCGGGATGACCGGCATCGCCCTGCGAGGCGGCGTGGCCACGCCGGCCGTAGGCATCGCGGCGCAGGTCGGCGCGGTCGGCGTGCGCGGCGGCATCGGTAATTTCTTCGACCACCGCCAGCGGGGCGGCGTCTGCATGCGAGGCAAAGACGCGGGCGACGGATTCGTCCGCCACCAGGATCCAGATGTTCTTCATGATCGCTCCGGTTGCCGGCCCGAACGGTGGGCCTGATTACCGGTGTTGCAAGGGGTACGCCACCCGCCGGCGGCGCGCGGCTGCGCCGGTTCGCGCGCCTCGCGGGCGTCCGGGTGCCGCATGCGGCATGGCATTGCAGTATCGACAGGCACGCCGTGCAACTTTTTCAGGCGGGCGGCGGACGCCACAGCGTCGATTTCCCGAACAGGCTTTCCACCAGGTCCACGGCCAGTTGGCCGGTCTGGTTGCGCACGTCGCAGGCCGGGTTCAGCTCCATCACGTCGAGCGATGCCAGGCGGCCGGTATCGGCGATCATTTCCATGCAGAGCTGGGTCTCGCGGTAGGTCGGTCCGCCCGGCACGGTGGTGCCCACGCCAGGCGCAATCACGCAGTCGAGAAAATCGACGTCGAAGCTGACGTGCAGGTGGGTCTGCGCGTCGATGCCGGCCAGCGCCTGTTGCATGGTGTAGCGCATGCCGTTCTCGTCGATGTAGCGCATGTCGTACACCGCCAGCTGCAGTTCGTGCAGGCGATGCTTCTCCTCTGCATCGACGCTGCGGATGCCGATCTGGCGGATCGCGCTGCGCTCCACCGCCGGCGCCGGCCCGGCCAGCGTGGTCAGCGGCGCGGGGCCGTGCCCGCACAGGCAGGCCACCGGCATGCCGTGCATGTTGCCGGTGGGCGTGGTGGTGCCGATATTGGCGTCGGCGTGCGCATCGAGCCACAGCACCATCAGGGTCTTGCCGGTGTCGCGGCAATGGCGCGCCGCGGCGCTGATCGAGCCGATCGCCAGGCAATGGTCGCCGCCCATCAGCAGCGGCAGCCGGCCTGCCTGCAGCGTGCCGAGGCAGGCGTCATAGACGGCGCGGTTCCACGCCACGACTTCGTCGAGGTGGCGCATGCCATCCTGCGGCGGCTGCCACGGATTGGCGGGGCCGCCCAGGTTGCCGGCGTCCTCGACCAGCAGGTTGTTGCGTGCCAGCGCCTGCGCCAGGCCGGCGACGCGCAGCGCCTCGGGGCCCATCGAGCAGCCGCGCGTGCCGGCCCCGACGTCGGTGGGGGCGCCAATCAGCGTGACAGGTTTCATGGCGGGTGCGGTGAGTGCGGACGCCCCTGGGTTTGCAGGTTCCGTACCCGCCGCGTTCACCACACGCCGAAGAATACGCCGGCCTGCTTGTACACGTTGGTTTTGGCCGCGACTTCCTCGTTGGTCACGGTCACGCGCGGCTTGAGCGTGCAGAACCAGTCCAGCAGCCGCAGCCGCATGGCGTTGCGCACGGCTTCATGGCCGGGGTCGGCGCCCAGGTCGAAGTACTCGTCCGGATCGCTTTCCAGGTCGAACAGCTGTGGCCGGAAGCCCTGCCAGTGGACGTATTTCCAGCGCGCGTCGCGCACCATCCAGGCGCGGCATTCGCCCGGGTGGCGGCCGAGCGCGACCCGTGCGCCGCGGTAGGCGTAGTCGAGTTCGGAAACGACGAAATCACGCCATGGCCCCGCATCGCGCGAGCGGGTCAGGTCCAGCAGCGAGCGGCCTTCGATGCGATGGCCGGCCGGAGGCAGTCCCAGCGCGTCGAGCACCGTCGGCACCACGTCGACCGCCGACACCATGTCCTGCGGCGCGCTGCCGCGGGTGGCATCGGCCTCGGGCGAGGGGTCGTAGACGATCAGCGGCACGTTCTGCACGGTGTCGTAGAACTGCTCCTTCTCGCCCAGCCAGTGGTCGCCGAGGAAGTCGCCATGGTCGGCGGTAAAGACAATGAGCGTGTCCTGCCAGCGGCCAAGGCGTTCCAGCTGGTCCCACAGCAGGCCGAGGCGGTCGTCGATCTGCTGGATCAGGCCCTGGTAGGCGGGACGCACCGTATCCGACACTTCCTGGCGCATGAAGTTGGCGCATTCCTCCTGCGTGCGGTACGCCGACAGCACCGGATGCGGGTCTTCCAGCTCTGCGGCGTGGCGGCGCAGCCGCAGGCAGTCGTCGAGCTTGTAGGCGGCGTGATAGGGCGCGGGCGCGAGGTAGGGCCAGTGCGGCTTGACCAGCGACAGGTGCAGCACCCACGGCTCGTCGCCGCGCGCGCCGATGTACTGCATGGCCTGGTCGACGGTGTACGCCGTCTCGGAATGCGGCTCGGCCACGCGCGCGGGCAGGCCCGCGTTGCGCATGTGCCAGCCGGAAACGATCTCGCCTTGCGCGTTCTCGGCGCTGATGACGTAGTCGGTCCACGGGTCGGCGCTGTCGTAGCCTTGCCGCCGCAGCCAGTCGGCATAGGCGCCGCGCGGCTCGGCATGATGGCCGTCGTGGCGGTCGACCTCGGTGAAATAGCCGCTGCGCAGCAGCGTCTCCAGCTCGGTACCGCCGTCCAGGTGCAGGCGCCTGAGGTTGGCGTTGTCGGGCATGACGTGGGTCTTGCCCGCCAGCGCCAGCGCGAGGCCGCTGTCCTTCAGGTACTCGCCCAGCGTGATTTCGCCCACCGGCAGCGGTACGCGGTTCCAGGTGGCGCCGTGGCTGCTGACATAGCGGCCGGTGTAGAAGCTCATGCGGCTGGGGCCGCAGACGCCGGAGGTGACGAAGGCGCTGTCGAAACGCACGCCGCGCGCGGCCAGCGCGTCGATATTGCGCGTGCGCAGCGTGGGGTGCCCGTAGCAGCCCAGGTGGTCGCGGCGCAACTGGTCGCACATGATGAACAGGGTATTGCGGATCGGCATGGTGGCTCGCTGCGGCTTGTCAGTCGCCGGTATAGCCGGAGGCCTTCACCACCGGCGCCCACCTGGCGGCGTCTGCCTTCAGCACGCCGGCAAACGCGTCGGCCGTGCCGGTGGCCGGTTCGAGCCCCAGCTTCAGGAACTTGTCGCGCAAGTCGGGCGACTGCACCGCCTTGACGATGGCGGCGTTGAGCTTGTCCAGCACCGGCCGCGGCGTGCCGGCGGGCGCCAGCACGCCGTAGCGGCCTTCGCCCTCGATGCCCTTGTAGCCCAGTTCGGTGAAGGTCGGCACATCAGGCAGCGCCACCGAGCGCTGCATGCCGGAAGTGGCGAGCACGTGCACCTTGCCGGCGCGGTGCATCTCGGTCAGGTCGGCCAGCGTATCGACCGAGGCCGGCACCTGCCCGCCCACCAGCGCGCTCATCAGCGGCGCCGATCCGTTGAACGGCACGTGCAGCATCTCCACGCCGACCTGCTTGCCGATCATCAGCCCGAAGAAATGCGGGATGCTGCCCAGCGCCGGCGAGGCGTAGGAGTTGTTCTGCGGGCCCGCCTTGAGCCATGCTACGTAGTCCTTGAGCGAGCGCGCCGGGCTACCCGGGCCGGTGGCCAGTGCCAGCTGGAAGTTGGCGGCCTGCGCCACCGGGACAAAGTCGCGCTGGATGTCGTAGTTGAGCTTGCGGTAGACCAGCGGCGCGATCGTCATCACGGCCGAATTGGCCACCACCAGCGTATGGCCGTCGGCAGGCTGCGTGCGGGCATAGTCCATCACCAGCCGGCCGCCTGCGCCCGGCTTGTTCTCCACCACCACGTTCTGGTTCAGGGTCTCGCGCAGCTTGTCGCCGACCAGGCGCGCGGCCAGGTCGGCGGTGCCGCCGGCGGGGTAGCCGACCAGGATGCGCAGCGGGCGCTCCGACTGCGCGCCGGCGGGCAGCGCCCAGGCGGCGGCAATGGCCGCCAGGCAGGCGGCAAGGCGGGGAAGGCAATTGCGGGGGCTCACGGTGTCTCCTCGGTCCGGATTGTCGTTTGGTATGGGTGGCACGCTAACACCCGTCGATATAATTGACAAAGTCAACTAATTCGCGGGTGTGGCATGGCACACGACGACGGCGGCGGCCGGCTGCAGCGGCCCAGGCGGCTGGGCGATTTCATCAACTACCGGGTCTATCACCTGAACCGCGTGGCGCTGGGGGCGGCGGGGCTTCATCTGCGCGCCACGGCCGGCGTGACGCGGCGCGAATGGCGCATGATCGCCTTCCTGGGCGAGCAGCCGGGTACCCGGCTGACCGAACTGGCGCAAAGTGCCGGCCTGGACAAGGTGCTTGCCAGCCGGGCCGTGCACGCGCTGGCCGAGCGCGGCCTGGTGCGGCGCGAGGCGCGTGCGCAGGACCGGCGCGCAGCCGCGTTCACCCTGACGGAAGAGGGCGAAGCGGTCTACCGCCGCGCCTTTGCCCAGGCGCGCGCCTTCAATCGCGAGCTGGCAGCATGCCTGAGCGCCGAGGAAGCGCGCGTGCTGTCGCGCTGCCTGGACAAGCTGCAGGCGCGGGCCGAAGCGATGATGGCAGAGGCGCAGGCCTTGCCGCAGCCGGAAGACGCGGCGCCGGCATGGGATCCGCTGCAGGTGTGGCGGAGCGACAGGGGGTGATAGGGGGTGATAGGGGGTAAGGGGTAGGGCTGGCTACGTTGCCCGCCATGGAGCGGTTCTTGCGTTGTATCTGGCGCCGGGGTGGCAGGAGCGCATCATGACAGTCTCAATACGATCTTCGCTGTGCCAATGGTTCCTTGCATGCTGCCTGGGTCTGGTGGCATGCGGTGGCGGCGACGGGGGCAGTTCCGGCAACGCCGGCGGTAGCGGTGGCAGCGGGCCGGGCGGCCCGGGGACGCTGTCGTTGACGGTAACCGGCCTGCCGTCCGGCACTCCGGCTTTGGTTACGGTGACTGGCCCGGGGCAATACCGCCAGGCCGTCGCCCAGTCGACTACCTTGTCCAATCTTGCCACCGGCACCTACACCGTCAGCGCCGCCGACGTGCTCGCCGGCACCAGCCAGTATCAGCCGCAGCCACCGGCCCAGTCGGTGACCGTCGGCGCTGGCGCGGGCGCCACGGCTAACGTCGTCTATGGCTCGCCACAGCCGGTGCGCCTGTCGCTGACGCAAGTGGCCGGCGGCCTGGCCGAGCCGATCTATCTCACCGCGCCCGCGGGCGACGCGCGTTTGTTCATCGTGGAGCGCGCCGGGCGCATCCGCGTCGTGCGCAACGGCACGCTGCTGGGCACGCCCTTCCTTAATATCGATGCGCTGACCACCACCGACGGCGAGCGCGGCCTGCTGTCAATGGCATTCGATCCCGGCTATGCCAGCAACGGCCGCTTCTACGTCTACTACACCGATAACAACGGCGCCATCACCATTGCGCGCTACCAGGTGTCGGCGGGCAATCCAGACGTTGCGGACACCGCAGGCACGATATTGCTGTCGATCCCGCACAGCAACTTCCAGAACCACAACGGCGGCCAGCTGGCGTTCGGCACGGACGGCATGCTCTATGTCGGCACCGGCGATGGCGGTGGTGGCGGAGATCCGTCAGGCAATGCGCAGAACCTCGGCGTGCTGCTCGGCAAATTGCTGCGCATCGATGTCAGCGGCGCATCGGGGCAGCCTTATGGCGTTCCCTCCGGCAACCCGTTTGCCGGCCAGAGCGGCAGGCGTGGCGAGATCTGGGCATACGGACTGCGCAATCCGTGGCGGTTCTCGTTCGATGCCGGTCTGCTGTATATCGCCGATGTCGGCCAGGGCCAGCGCGAGGAAGTCGACGTCGCGGCGGCCACCAGCGCCGGGCTGAACTACGGCTGGAACCGCATGGAGGGCACCGCGTGCGTGGGCGCCGCCACCTGCGATACGGCCGGACTGACGCTGCCGGTGTTCGAGTACGGCCATGAAGCCGGCGCCTGCGCCATCGTCGGCGGCTATGTGTACCGGGGCAATGCGCTGGCTGCGCTGCAAGGCCGCTATTTCTATTCGGACCTGTGCACGGGCAAGCTGTTGAGCTTTGTGTACCGCGACGGTGGTGCAGCCGAGCAGGTCGACTGGAATGTCACCATCCCCGGTAGCGTCTATTCCTTTGGCGTGGATGCCGGGCAGGCGCTGTATGTGCTGTCGGACACAGGAACTTCGGCGGCCAGTGGTGCGGTGTATCGGGTCGATGCGACCGTTGGCGGGCAGTAAGCCGCCCCTGGTCACACGGGTGGCCGGATCCGTGCCATACACGAATCCGGCCCGACCGCGTCTGCGCAGCGGTTGCGTTCAGGCCAGTTCGCCGGAAGGTTGCGCCCCTTCGTCGTGCTGCGCCTCCTCAGCATGTTCAGCCTTGCCGCCCGGCAGCATCAGGTTCAGCGTCACCGCCACCAGCGATCCAACCGAGATCCCCGAGCCGAATACTTCCTGCACAAACAGCGGCAGCCTGGACAGCAGCTCCGGGCGGAAGGTCACCGCCAGGCCGCAGCCGATCGACACGGCCACGATCAGCGTATTGCGCTGCGTGAACTCGATCCGGCTCAGCATGTTGATGCCGCCCGAGACGATCATCGCGAACATCATCAGGCCGGCGCCGCCGAGCACCGGCTGCGGAATCGTCACCACCAGTGCGCCCAGCACCGGAAACAGCCCGGCCAGCAGCAGCATCACGCCGGTCAGCGCCACCACGTGGCGGCTGGCAACGCCGGTCAGCGACACCACGCCGACGTTCTGCGCGAACGTGGACAGCGGCGGGCTCGAAATCAGTGCGGCAAAGGCGGAACCGAAGCCGTCGCACAGGATGCCGCGCGACAGCTTGTTGCCCGTGATCGGCGTCTGTGTGGCCGAGCCGAGCGCCATGAAGGTGCCGGTGGATTCCACCGTCGTCACCAGGTAGGCAATCGCCATTGCAACGATGCCCGACACCGGGAACGTCAACCCGAAGTGCAGCGGCTGCGGCAGCGCCAGCACCGGCGCATTTCGCATCTGCGTGAAATCGACCAGCCCCAGCGCCAGGCACAGCAGGTAGCCGCCCAGGATGCCGATCACGATGGCAGAGGCCGAGATCATGCCCTTGCCCCACTGCACCATCGCGATCACCAGCGCCAGCACGAAGGCCGCAATCGCCAGGTTGCCGACCGCGCCATACTGCGGGCTGCCGCGGCCACCGGCGGCCCAGTCCACCGCAACCGGGATCAGCGAAAGGCCGATCATGGTGACGACCACACTGGTGACGGTATGGGGAAACAGCTTGCGGATGGTCGGCATGAAATGGCTGCCGACGATCATCAGCAGCGAGCCGGCCAGGGCCGAGCCCAGGATGCCGGCCACGCCGTGCTCGGCGCCAACGCTGATGGCAGCGCCGACGAAGGAAAAGCTGGTGCCCATCACGCACGGCAGGCGGATGCCGACCGGCCCCACGCCCTTGCATTGAATAATGGTTACCACGCCCGAGCCGATCAGCGCGGCATTCACCAGCGCAATGATTTCCGCGGTCGGCAGCTTTAATGCTCCGCCGATCACCAGCGGCACCGCGATAATGCCGCCGAGGGCGGCGAGCAAATGCTGAAGCGCCAGCAGCACGGTAGTAATGCGCGGCGGACGGTCTTCCACCTTGAACAGCAAAGGTGCCATTCACGTCTCCTTTTTATGCGGGTGGATGTTTCCACCTTTTTCATTTTCCGGGCCGGTCGGCATATGCCGCCGGGAGGGGCAATGCGCGTGCAGCGAAGCATCGAGGCGGCTACGCGGCGCGCCCGGCATGCTATCCGGAAAGTAAATGAAAAATCAATCCATGTGATTATCAGGAAGCCGTGATGCTATTGGGGCGCGAGGTGGTGTATGTAGGCTTCGTCGGGAAATATTTTGTCGGCCGATAATAACGGAAGCTGGCCCTTGTTGAGGGGCGATGCGAGTCGTGAGTAAATACGACAGGCAATTCCTGCAGTCCGTCTTGTAAAGACGATAATCGGCACCGACATATATCTCCAGTGACAATGTCAGCACCGCTTCGTCGCAGCGCTGGTCATTGTCTTGCTGGATTGTCGTGCACTGGAATGGCGGTCACGCCACGACAGTTTGTGCCGACAATCATGCGGCGGCGGTACGCCGCCGCACGGGGGATCAGGGAGTCAGCGGGACCCGCGCTGCACGAATCGCCGCTGGCTCATCCACTAGCGCTGGAACGGATCGAGGTTGAGGAACGGCTTGAGGCCGCTGCTCGCGCCGCCCGCGCCCACCGCGCCAATGCACTCCGTGTTGTCTACGCCGTTCCCGGTGCTTCCGTCCTGCAGCAGGGCCCCGGAATCGCCGACCTTATGCCCTTGGGGGACGCACAGCGAGGGGTGGTCGAACGGCGCCTTGCGATAGCGAACGCGGTCATCACTCAGGGCTAGCAGGAAAGCCACCAGGTCTTGCTTGTCCGTCTCGCTCAGGCCGAGCGGCGTAATGCCCCGGTCCAGGTTAGCCCTGTTGACGTCCCCGAAATCGCCGCCACGGTTATAGAAGTCGACCACCTGCATCAGGGTAGATTTGCCGCCGTTATGGAAATAGGGGCCGGTAAACTCCAGGTTGCGCAGGCTTGGTGTCTTGAAGGCACCGTCAACCGCCACCCGCTGTTCAGTTCCGACTGTGGTTTCCTTGGTGGCATCGAAGCCGTTCCCCAGCAAATGGGTTTTGCCCTGCTGCGCCATCCGCGTTTCGGACAACGGATTGCCGAACTGGTCCAGCCCGCCTACGCCGAGATCTTCTGCGGTCGGTTGCACGCCGATGTTGTAGAAGCCATTGTCATAGACCGCTTCGAGCCCGTCACCCATCGGCATCCGCCTGAGCCGCTGCGCGGTCACGCTGGAGAATGAGGCGGCGGTCAGCTCAGCGCCCGAGTGACAGCGGCTGCAGCGACCTGTGCCGGTGAAGATCCTGGCGCCACGCAACTGCTGCTCATTCAGGGCCCCGGTCTGGCCATCGAGGTAGCGGTCGACCGGCGTATCGTTGGCAATCAAGGTGGACTCGTAAAGCTGAACGGCGAGGCCGAAGAAGAGCGCGAAGTTGGCTTCCATCTGGCTTACCTCGAACTTCCCGGTACTCCGCTTGACGTGGCGGGGCGACAAATCCATCGAGGCGAATTTCGCCTCATCCGTAGCCGACATCTTCAAGAGCGTCGGCGAATTCCAATACTGGGAGCGGAATGCCTTCTTGATCATCTCGGAGTAGGTCGGTACCTGATCCTTGTTGCGTAATATCACCAGGGGGCCAAGTACGCTGTCATCCGCCGCGATCGCCTGGCCTGACAAAGGACGCTGGCCGAGCAGCTTCTTGCCGAGTTTCATGAATGACCGTCCATTGCAACTCATCTCGACCGAGCTCAGGGGAGGGCCGCTACCTTGCGACGCCAGGGACGCGCCAGGGATTGCCAGCTTGACTTGCCTGAGGACGCCACCTTCACTTTTCCACACAAGGTCATATGGATTGCGCATGCCAAACGGGTCGCCGCCGTTGAACATGTTGTTGGCGCGCCCATCCCAGAAATTGCGGAAATTGAATACCGCGTTGATGACGGAAGGAGTATTGCGTCCGGTCACCTGCCGCGTGTTGATGCCGTTGATGTTGAATCCCGAGCCGCCGTGGAAGATGTCATCGGAAACATTGGCGCAGGCATCGCCCGTGCTGCCTGTGCCAAAGTCGATGAAGTTGGCCGTGAACACCCCCTGCGAGCCGGAAACCTCGTTGACGTTCGAGAGTTGCGGCTGCGGCTGGTTCACGTCCACATGCTTGGTGAACCCAAAGTCTTCCGGCTTGAAGGTGTAGTTGGGCCGCCCCAGCTGGAAGGTTCTATCGGTGCCGGGCGCACCTGAACCTGGAGAAAGCTGGTTCGTGATGCGGTTATCGACGCCGGCATGGAAGTGGCAGCTTGCGCAAGAGGTATTGTTGTCGCTGCCGACCTTCATGTCCCAGAACAGCGCCTTTCCGAGCTGGATGGCGGCCGCCTTGTCCTTGACGAACTCGTCCAGGACTTCGGCAGGCGGACCGGGAACCGTAACCGTCTTGAGCGAACGCAGACCCGCCAGTGGGTCTGTCACCTGGGCCTGCGGCGTGCGCGACGTTAGGCCTAGTGCGGCAGCCAGGATGGCAGCCGTGAGCATTGGCGTGGCTCGGCCACTACTGATGTTGTTGATCATATCTCCCCTCACCGTAGGCAATTGCACCCCATGAATTCGAGCGGCGTTGTCGTATTCCATGCGTCAACAGGCCGCCTCCCGCCAGCATTGCTGCCTGTCCCTCAGGAGTTGGCATGCAGCCTTGCAAGAGGGCCCGACGGGCCCTTTCGCTATTAATTTGTAGGGGCCGCAGGATGACCAATGGATCGGCTATGTGCGGTACCGCACATAGCCCTGTAACCCCGTCATGGGCTTTCGCCAGCTCGCTCGCGTGGCACGGTCATGTGCCGGAAAGCGTTGTCGCAAAAGGCGAGGCAGGGAGTTGGTTGTCGCTGCGCGACCGTTGTCGCGATCAGCGCGTAGGGATTCAAACTGGGAGTGGAAAGAGACACCCAGCTTGGAGCAGGGATGATTGGCAAGGTTTTTGCTTGGGCGGTTTCGCGAGGTGGTCAACGTCGTCCGCACATACCCTCAGTTGACGGTGAAATTCATGAACATAAAATATGATTTATTATCATGAATAACAGTAGGGCTGGCCCTGAACTGGCATAGCCCGCAAACCGGAGACAGCCCCATGACCGTCAACCTGCGCCGCCGCGCGCTGCTGTGTGCCGCCGTGCTGGGCACCCTGCCCACGCTGGCCTGGAGCGATACCTATCCCAGCAAGCCGATCCGCATGGTGGTGCCGTTCTCTCCTGGCGGCGCCACGGATGTGGTGGCGCGGCTGATCTCGCAGAAGCTGGGCGAGGCGCTGAAGCAGTCGGTGGTGGTGGAGAACCGTCCCGGCGCCAACGGCATCATCGGCACCGATATCGTTGCGCGCGCGGCGCCGGACGGCTACACGCTGCTGCTCAACACCGCCGGCGCGCAGACGCTCAGCCCGCTGTTGTACAAGGCAGGCTACGAGCCGCTGAAGAGCTTTGCGCCGATCTCGCTGATCAGCAATATCGGCTTCGTGATGGTGGTGCATCCGTCGGTGCCGGCCAGGACGGTGCAGGAGTTCGTGGCGCTGGCCAAGTCCAAGACCCGGCCGCTGAGCCTGTCGGCAGGCAGCAGCATGATCGAGCTGATCGGCGCGAGCTTCAAGGCAAGCGCGGGCATTCCCGATGTCGTCAGCGCTTCGTACAAGGGCACCGGCCCGCAGATGCAGGCGGTGGTGTCGGGCGAGGTAGACATGACCATCGATCCGTTCAACTCGATGGCGATGATCAAGGCGGGCAAGCTGCGTCCGCTGGCGGTGTTTGCCTCCAGGCGATCGCCGGCGCTGCCGCAGGTGCCGACCATGCAGGAGGCTGGCTTCGACGGCATGGCGTTCAACTCGTGGGCCGGCTTGCTGGCGCCGGCGGGGACGCCGAAGGAGATCGTCAACCGGCTGAACCAGGAGGTGACGCGCATCGTTGCGCTGCCGGAGATGAAGGAGAAGCTGGCGGCGATCGACTATGAGGCGGTCGGCAGCACGCCGGAGCAGTTCGCCACCACCATCGCCGAAGACACGGCCCGCTGGGCCCGCATCGTCAAGGAAACCAACTACAAGGCCGGTTCCTGACCAGCACGAAATCCATGCCGCAGATGGGTTGATCCGCTTCCGACGCAGACATTACACTGCGCCCCGTTCTGATAAACGGAGCTATCCGTGGACAGTTGTTCCAGTCATTCCCGCGGAAGGGGATCGTCCCGGGCCGCCATGGCGCGCTGAGCAACTGCAGTCTTGCGGCTGCAGGCGCGGCATCGCTGCCTGCAGTGGCTTCCATTGGCGACAACCCCATCGTTCCGGGCGGGCCTGCGCTTCTGGGTCGTGCGGGACCGGGTACAGGTCGATACCACCTATGGCAATGTGTTCGGCGGCGGGACCGGCGAGCGGTTTTTTACGATCGGGTTGCGGTTGTTGTTGTCGCCGGCGTTCTTGCCGTAGCGTTCATCAGGCCCTCGACTTCTTCGCGCGACGGCGGATACGCCCCGGCCCGCGTCGCTGCTACCGCCGCGGCTGCCGCAGCAAGTCGCGCCTGCGCCGCCAGATCGTGCGCGGCGCCCGACAGCACGCCGGCCATCCATCCGCCCATGGCAGCATCGCCGCAGCCGACCGTATCGGCGACTTCAACGCGCAAGGCCTGCTGTTCGACCCTGACATCGCCCTTGCACAGCGTCATGCCCTGCGCGCCGCGCGTCAGCATCACGGTGGCATCCGGCGCCATGGCGCGCACCTGTGCGAGTGCGGCACAGGTGTCGAGGCCGGGGAACAGCCCCGCCAGGTCTTCGTCGGAGATCTTGACGTAGCTGGCCAGGCGCAGCATATGCGCCAGCACCGCGGCGTAGCCAGGCGTGCGCATCAGGTCGCGGAAGTTGGGATCGAAGGCGATGCGCTTGCCGGCCTGCGCAGCCTGGGTGGCCTCTTCGCACAGCCGTGCGGCCAGCGGCTGGCGCACCAGGCTGATCGAGCCGAAATGCACGACTTCTGCCGCCTGGCGCCAGCCGGCGGGCAGCGCGGCGGCATCGAAGTGCAGGTCGGCGCTGTCGTCGCCGACAAAGAAATACTGCGGCGGATGGCGCGAGGCGACGAAGGCAAGGAAGGGCGAGTGCGGCACGCGCTGCAGGAAGCGCGTATCGAGCCCGGCCGCGGCGCTGGCGCGGGCGAGGTCGTCGCCGAACAGGTCCTGGCTGACGGCGCCGGCGAATGCGGTGGCAAGGCCCAGCCGCGCGCCGGCGCGCGCCACGTTCCAGCACGAGCCGCCAGGCAGGCCCAGCCAGCTGCCGTCGGGCTGGCGCACCATGTCAGTCAGGGCTTCGCCAAAGACGACATAGCGGGGCAGGGAGGTTGGCGTGGACATAAGGGTATCTCCGGCGGAAAGCTCAGGCCGCGGCGTCTTGCGGGGCGAGAGCGGCCTGCGCGCGGCGGATCAGCGCGGCGGTAGAGGCATCGTGCGGGGCCGCGGCCGCCGTGCCTTCCAGCTCGCGCTGGATCGGTGCGGCCAGCTTCTTGCCCAGTTCCACGCCCCACTGGTCGAAGGAATTGATCTGCCACAGCGCGCCCTGCACGAAGGTCCGGTGCTCGGCCAATGCGAGCAGCGCACCAAGGTGCCACGGATCCAGCCGCCGCAGCAGCAGCGTATTGCTGGGCCGGTTGCCTTCGAACACCATGTGGGGCACCAGGGCTTCATCGCTGACGCCTTCGGACCGCACTTCTTGCGCGGTGCGGCCGCGCAGCAGCGCCTCTCCCTGCGCGAAGCAGTTGGCCAGCAGCTTGGCATGGTGCCCGGGCAGGTCGCTGACCGGCTCCAGCGTGGCGATGAAGTCTACCGGAACCAGCTGCGAGCCCTGGTGCATCATCTGGAAATAGGCGTGCTGGCCGTTGGTGCCGGTCGTACCCCACACCACCGGGGCCGAGCCTGCCTGGATGCTGCCGCCGTCGAGGCGCACCGACTTGCCATTGCTTTCCATCTCCAGCTGCTGCAGGAAGGCGGGCAGCAGTTCCAGCGGTTCGCAGTAGGGGGCCACGCAGCGGCTGCCGGCGCCGAGGAAGCTGCGATACCAGACATCGAGCAGCCCCAGCAGCATCGGCAGGTTCCGCGCTGCAGGCGCGCTGGCGAAATGCAGGTCCATCGCGCGCGCGCCGTCGAGCAGTTCGCGGAAGCGCCCGAAGCCCACTGCCACGGCGATCGACAGGCCCACCGCCGACCACAGCGAAAAGCGTCCTCCCACCCAGTCCCAGAACGGGAACATGTTGGCCGGGTCGATGCCGAACGCGGCCACCGCGTCGCGGTTGGTCGAGACCGCCACGAAATGGCGCGCCAGGTCCGCGCGCGACGCACCCTGCTGCATGAACCAGTCGCGCGCGGTGCCTGCGTTGGCCATGGTTTCCAGCGTGGTGAAGGTCTTGGAGCAGACGATCACCAGCGTGGTGGCGGCGTCCAGCGGTGCCAGCGTGCGCGCCAGGTCGCTGCCGTCGACGTTGGCGACGAAATGCATGCGTGGCCCGGCGCTGTCGGCACTGTTCGCACTCTCGGCGCCCGCCAGCGCACGGCATACCATGCGCGGCCCCAGGTCAGAGCCGCCGATGCCGATATTGACCACATCGGTGATCGCGCGGCCGTCAAAGCCGGTCCAGGCACCGCCACGCACGGCATCGGCAAATCGTTCCATCTGGCCCAGCACCGTGGCGACGTCCGCGCCAACCGGCACGCCAAGCGCGCGGTAGCCGTCCTCGGGGTAAGCGCGCAGCGCGACATGCAGCGCGGCGCGGCGCTCGGTGGTATTGACCGGCTCGCCGGCGAACATGGCATCACGCCGCTCGCTGACGCGCGCCTGTGCCGCCAGCTCGAGCAGCAGTTGCAGCGTCTCGTCGGTGACCCGGTTCTTGGCGTAGTCGAGCGTCAGGCCGCAGGCCTCGGCGGTGAAGCGCTCGGCGCGCGCCACGCCATGCGGGCCGTCGAACCAGTCGCGCATATGGGTGTGGCGCATGGTCTCGGCATGCGCGCGCAGCGCTTGCCAGGCGGGGAGGGTGGTGGTCATGTCGATGGCTCCTACATTTCTTCGTGCCAGGCCTGGCCGTCGCGCGACAGCAGGGCGCTGGAGGCCGCCGGCCCCCAGGTGCCGGCGGTATATGGCTTGGGCGGCGCGGTGGTGTTCTCCCACGCCTGCAGGATCGGCGCGACCCAGCGCCAGGCCTGCACCTGCTCGTCGCGGCGCACGAACAGGCCCAGCCGGCCGCGGATCACGTCGAGCAGCAGCCGCTCATAGGCGCCCACGCGCCGCACGCGCGGCGCCGCGCTGTTCAGCTGCAGGTCGAGCGAAGCGGGCTGCAGCGCCTGCGTGTCGCCCGGCTGCTTGGTCAGGAAATAGAGGCGGATGCTTTCCTCCGGCTGCAGCGTGATCACCAGCCGGTTGCCGGCCATGGTGCCCAGCGGATGCGGGAACAGCGGGTACGGCACGTCGTGGAAATGGATCACGATCTCCGCCACGCGCGACTGCATGCGCTTGCCGGTACGCAGGTAGAACGGCACGCCGGCCCAGCGCCAGTTGGCGATTTCGGCGCGGATGGCGACGAAGGTTTCGGTGCGGCTGTCCGGGGCGATGCCCGGCTCGCTGGCGTAGCCTGGCACCGGGTTGCCCCCCGCGGCGCCACGGCAATACTGGCCGCGTACCACTTTCTCGGCCACGTCCTCGGTGCGGATCGGACGCAGCGCCTTCAGGATCTTGAGCTTCTCGTCGCGGATGGCGTCTTCGGACAGGCTGGTGGGCGGCTCCATCGCCACCATGCACAGCAGCTGCAGCAAGTGGTTCTGCACCATGTCGCGCAGCGCGCCGATGCCGTCGTAGAAGCCGCCGCGGCGCTCCACGCCCAGCTCCTCGGCAATGGTGATCTGTACCTGCCGTACCCATTCGCGCCGCCACAGCGGCTCGAACAACACGTTGCCGAAGCGCATCGCCATCAGGTTCTGCACCGACTCCTTGCCGAGGTAGTGGTCGATGCGGTAGATGCGGTCCTCGGCGAAATGCCGCGCCACTTCGGCATTGATGTCCTCGGACGATGCCAGGTCATGGCCGAGCGGCTTTTCCAGCACCACCCGGCTGCGCTCGCCGGCCAGCCCCACGCGCGCCAGCTGCGCGCAGATGGTGGCAAACAGGTGCGGCGCGGTCGCCAGGTAGCACACCACCACCGGCGCGGCGCGGGCGTTGACCAGTTCGGCCAGCGCGTCGAAGCCGGCATCGGCGTTGGCATCGACCTGCAGGTACACGATGCGCTCCAGGAAGCCTTGCCATGCCGCGGCGTTGCCGGCCAGCGCCGGCAGCACCTCGTCGTTGAGCATGGCCACGTAGGCGTCGTGCGACAGCGGCTGGCTGCCCAGCGCCAGGATGCGCCCGCGCGGGTGCAGCGCGCCGGCGGCGTGCGCATCGAACAGCGCCGGCAGCAGCTTGCGCCGCGCCAGGTCGCCGGTGGCGCCGAACAATACGAAGTCAAATTCGGGGGCGTGGATCGCGGCGGAAAGACTGTCAGGCATGTGGGGTAGAAACGGTGCGTTCGGCAAGAGAGATTGGAAAGATGGCGGGCCTGCCGCTCAGCGCGGCGTGGCCCAGCCCTTGTACTGGCTGACGTTGGCGCGCGTCACCAGCGTCGACGGCAGCAGCACGGTCGGGGTGGCGGGACGCTGCCCGTTCATCATGCCGACGCCCAGCTGCACCGCGGTGCGGGCGATCGCCCACGGGTCCTGGCTGGCCGAGGCCTGCACCAGCGTATCGGCCTTCAGCGCGGCTTCGATGTCGGGCGCGCCGTCCACCGAAGCGATCAGGATGCCGCGGCGGTTGAGCTGGCGCGCGGCCAGGTCGGCGCCCACCGCCTGCGGGTCGTTGATGGTGAAGACAGCGTCGACCTTGGGAAAGCGCGTCAGGTACAGCTGCATCACGTTCAGGCCACCCTCGCGCGAGCCCTTGGCGTCCTGGTCGTCCGACAGGATGCGGATGTCAGGGTGCCGCGCCAGCACGGCCTTGCAGCCCTTGACGCGATCGAGCACGGCCGACACCGGCGGCCCGTTCTGGATGATCACGTTGCCGCGCCCCTTGAGACGCTCGGCGATGAAGCCGCAGGCCAGTTCGCCGGCCTGGGTGTTGTCGGTCTGCACCGTGGCATCGGCGCCGGCGGCGGCCACGTCGACCGCGACCACCACGATGCCGGCCTTGCGCGCCTTGCGCACCGCAGGCTCGATCGCGCGCGCATCCGCCGCGTTGATCAGGATCAGGTCGACCCTGGCGACGATAAAGCTGTCGATATGGGTGAACTGCTTGTTCAGGTCATAGTCCGCCGACAGCACGGTGACCTTGACGTCGGGATTGGCCTGCCGGGCCGCGGCCTCGGCGCCGCGCGCCAGCGCGACGAAGTACGGGTTGCCGAGCGAGCCCAGCGTTACGCCGACCTTCTTGAGCTGGCGCTGCGGGGCTTGTGCGGCGGACTGCGACGGCGTCTGCGCGGCGGCCGGCAGCGCGCAGAGCGCGGCCATTGCGACCGCTGCCAGTGCGCGGAGGAAGGGAACGGGCTTGATCATCGATCTGTCTCCTGTCAGTGCGTTGCTCAGGTCCGCGCCGAACCCTTCTGACGGTAGCGGTCCAGCGCCACCGCGCCGATGATCACCAGCCCTTTGATGATGTACTGCCAGATGTCCGACACGCCCAGCAGGATCAGTCCGTTGGACAGCACCGCGATGATCAGCGCGCCCACCAGCGTGCCGGCGATCGAGCCGACCCCGCCGACGAAGCTGGTGCCGCCCAGGATCACCGCGGCGATGGCATCGAGCTCGTAGGACTGGCCCAGCTGCAGGCCATTGGCCGCGTACAGCCGCGACGCCGACATGACGCCGCCCAGCCCCGACAGCAGCCCGGACACGGCATAGACGAACAGCAGCACCACCCAGACCTTGATGCCCGACAGCCGCGCCGCTTCGGCATTGCCGCCGACGGCGTAGATCTGCAGGCCCAGCACCGTGCGTCGCAGCACCAGCCACGACACCGCCACCACGGCCGCCGCGATCACCACCAGCCAGGGCACGCCCAGCAGGTCGCCGTTGCCGATGAAGGCAAAGGAGATGTCGGGGTTGTAGACGGTGCTGTCATTCCCAACCAGCCGGGCCAGTCCGCGCACTGCGGTCAGGCTGCCCAGCGTGACGATGAACGGCGGCAGTTTCATGAAGGCGATCAGCGCGCCGTTGAACAGGCCGAACAGCAACCCGCACAGCAGCGCCGCCGGCACGCTCAGCGCCGCCAGCTGCGGCATCAGCGAAACCAGCATCGCCACCACCGCGGACACCGACAGGATCGAGCCCACCGACAGGTCGATGCCGCCGGTCAGGATGACAAAGGTCATGCCCGCCGCCAGTACCAGGTTGATCGACGCCTGCTGCGCGATAATCGACAGGTTCTGCAGGCTGGCAAAGTTGTCGGTCAGCAGCGTGAAGCCGAAGCAGAGCAGCACCAGCACCGGCAGCATGCCGAGCGCGCGCAGGCGTTCCTGCGTGGTGGCGCGGCCGGCGGCGCCGGGCAGGGCGGGGCCGGTGGAAGGTGCGGCCGCGGCAGCGGCGTGGGCGGCGGGGTGGAAGGGGTTGCGCATGTTGTCTCCTTGTCGGAACGTCGTGCCTGCGTGGGCCGACGTGCTTAGGTGCATTTATGTTTTGCGATTGGCGACTGATGAACCGATTGTTTGCTCCCCTCCCGCTTGCGGGAGAGGGAAGCAAACCGCGGGGACCGTCAATGCAGTGTGGTGGGTTGAATGTCCCCACCCGCCCCGGTCGCCAGCGCAATAATCCGTTCCTGCATGCCAGCCGCATCGGCACAACCAGCCACTTCGCCGACCAGCTCGCCTTCGCGCATCACCAGCACGCGGTCGCACAGGCCGACCACCTCCGGCAGCTCGCTGGAAATCAGCAGCACGGCCACGCCCGAGCGGGCCAGCTCGTCTACCAGCCGGTAGATCTCCGCCTTGGCGCCGATATCCACGCCGCGCGTCGGCTCATCCAGGATCAGCACGCGCGGCCGCGTTTCCAGCAGCCGCGACAGCATCACCTTCTGCTGGTTGCCGCCTGACAGCGCGCCCACGTTGACCTGCGGGTGCGCCACGCGGATGCCGAGCGAGCGGATTGCCTGCGTGGTGCGCTGGCGGGCGCTGGCGCGGTTGAGCCGGCCGCCGCGCAGCGCGTCGCGGGCCGCCACGATCAGGTTGATGTTCTCGTGCACGCTCTGATCCAGGAACAGCCCCTGCAGCTTGCGGTCTTCGGTCAGGTAGGCGATGCCGGCGTCGATCGCCTGGCGCGGGCTCGAAATGGCCAGCGGCGTGCCGGCGACGAACACCGCGCCAGCGCTGCGCGCATCGGCGCCGAAGATCAGCCGCGCCAGTTCGGTACGGCCGGCGCCGACCAGGCCGGCCAGCCCCAGCACTTCGCCGGCGCGCAGGTCGAAACTGCACGGCAGCACGCGCCGGCCATCGGACATATTGCGCACCGACAGCATGATCTCGCCCTGGCGTGTCTCGCCATGGGTCTTGGTGTAGAAGCCGGACAGGTCGCGGCCCACCATCATCTTGACCAGCGCGGCGCGGGTCAGGTTGTCGCGCTCCAGCGTGCCGACGAAGCAGCCGTCGCGCAGCACCGTGACGCGGTCGGCCAGCTCGTCGATCTCGGCCATGCGATGGCTGATGTAGATGATCGCCATGCCTTCGGCACGCAGCTGGCGGATCAGCGCGAACAGCCGGTCGGTCTCGCGGGTCGACAGCGGCGTGGTGGGCTCGTCCATCACCAGGATGCGCGTCTCGAAATGCACCGCGCGCGCAATCTCGACCAGCTGGCGCTGCGCGATCGACAGCGTATGCACCGGCGTGGCTGGCGTGAAGTCCGCCCCGAGCCGCGCCAGCGTGGCTTCGCACGCGCTGGCCATCGCGGCGCGGTCGACCATGCCATGGCGGTGCAGATGCCGGCCGAGGTAGATGTTCTCGGCCACGCTCAGGTTCGGCGCCAGGCTCAGCTCCTGGTAGATCACCGCGATGCCATGCTCGCGTGCCGCGGCCGGGCCGCCGAAAGCGACCGGCTCGCCGGCGATGCGGCATTCGGCGCCGGGATCGGCGGTGTAGGCGCCGGAGAGGATTTTCATCAGTGTCGACTTGCCGGCGCCGTTCTCGCCCATCAGCGCATGGACTTCGCCCGCGTAGACGGTCAGCTGCACATTGCTGAGCGCCTTCACGCCGGGAAAGGTCTTGGAGATATTGCGCAGCGCCAGCAGCGGCCCGGCAGCGGCGGCGCCATGGGGGCGCTGCTGCTGGGGCTGGGGCAGGGTGCGTGATGCTTCAGACCATGGCATGGCGGGCCTCCGGGACAATGGCCGAGGCGCCCTTGAGCAGCTCGGCACGCGGCGAGAAATTCATGAACATCGGCAGCGACGCCGCGCCGACCGCGCCGGCGTTGGCGCCGAAGCAGCCGCGCACCACGGTGGCGGGCGTGCGCGCTTCCGGGGCGCTGTCGTTCAGGGCCTGCTGCAGCCGGTCGATCAGCGCCGGCACCAGCCCGCCGTCGATGTCGGCGTCGAAGATCACCAGCGGCACGTCCAGCACCGCCAGCGCCGATTGCAGCGCCGGCGCCAGCGCGTCGACGCAGTCGTCGATCCATTGCGCCACCGCCGGGTGGCCCAGCTCGGCCTGGCGCTGCAGGTCGGCATGGCCGTCGACCGCCACGCCGTGATAGCGCAGGTGGCGCGTCAGCGCATTGAGCGAGGCGCGCGACAGCAGCAGGTCGCGGCGCTTGCCGGCAGGCGCCGGCGCTGACGGCAGGGTGCTGGGCGGCACCGGCATCATGGCGATGTCGCCGGCATTGCCGGAAACGCCGCGCACGCAGTCGCCGTTGATCACCACGCCGCCGCCGATGGCGGGGCCGAGGAACACATAGAGGAAATGCTGCGCGTGGTGGCGCCCGTAGAACAGCTCGGCTACCGCGGCCGCGGTGCCGTCGTTCTCGCTGAACACCGGCAGGCCAGTGACGGCGTTGAGCATCGCGGCGAAGTCGGCTTCGTCCCAGGCGCGGAAGCTTGCCTGGAAGTCCTCGCCCTGCACGTCGAGCTCGCGCAGCCACGCCCCAAGGTTATAGGGCTGCGCCACGCCGATTCCCAGCAGCCGCTTCTGCTCGCCCGGGCTGAGCCGGGCGCGCATCGCGTCGATATCGCGCCGCACCAGTTCCAGCGCCTGCTCGGGATGAGGCAGGACCAGCTGGTGCGCATGGCTGGCGAGCAGCTCGCCGGCAAAGTCCACCATCACGGTCTCGATGCTGCCGCGGTCGAGCCTCACGCCAATGCCGAAGGCGCCTTTGGCCTTGAGCCGGATCAGGCTGGCGGGTTGCCCGCGCTGGCCCTCGGTGCGGCGGCCGGCCTGCTCCACCAGGCCTTCGTCGGCCAGGGTCTGCACGATGCTGCCGACCGCGGTGTTGGTCAGCTGCGCCATCCGCGCCAGATCGGCCTTCGACGCCTCGCCGGCGCGGCGCAACGCCAGCAGCAGCGCGCGTTCGTTGTACAGGCGCAAGCTGGCGGAATTCACGCCACGGCCTGCCTTGGATGCGGTCATGTTGTCTCCGTCCTTTGGCCGACGCTGGTGGGCGCGTCGGCTTTGTATTAATTAATTCAGGTTGAATTAAAGAATACTCGACGGCAGAACTCAACTGCGGGAAAACCCGTGGGTGAAAGCGCGCAGGCGGGCTGGAGTGGCTTTTGGAACACTGCGCTTGCGCGGCGGCGCCTGGCTGGCTAGCGTAAAGACAGACCGAAACTAGCAACCCGGAGCAAGAGATGAAGGCCCGCGCCGAGACTGGCCAGTGGAGCCGCTACTACGTGCTGGACCTGAAAAACCGGCCGGTGGAGGTGGCGGCACGTGAGGAATGGGAGCGCTGGATGGCTGAGAACGATCCGGTGTTCCGCCGCACGCTGCTGCAGGACAGCGGCGGCGTGGTCACCACGCGCTTTCGCGGACTGGCGCAGGCATCAGGGGAAGCGCCGCTGTTCGTGACCCGCGTGACTGGCATGGGGGAGCAGGACAACGAAAGCTACGGCGCGCCCACGCTCGCTGCCGCGCTGGCATTGCACGATGACATCGTGAAGAAGCTATTGCGGCAGCTCGGCGGGACGGTGCCGTAGGCGTCGGCTGCAACTCAATCCGGCAGCGCCCCGGCCTGCCGCAGCGCCGCGCGTGCAATCTCCATCCGTGCCTTGGCGTGCTCGGGTTTGAGGAGATCGAGATTGAGCGCGAACAGGTAGTTGTCTCCGCCGCGCTCCACCCATCCCACCAGCCATCCCACCGCCGGCTGCGCCGAATCGGCCCAGCCGGTCTTGGCGTGCAGCGTATAGCCTGCGGTGCGTTCGATCACCGTCAGCCGGTCCACGCCATCGAACGCGGCCGGCGAGAACGGCAGCGTGCGCTGCACCAGCCCCTTGAGGAAATCGATCTGCTGGTTGGCTGAGATCTGCAGCCGGCCATTGAGCCAGAAGCGGTCGACCGGTCCCGAGCTGTCGGCATTGCCGTAATGCGAGGCGGTCAGGTAGCGCTGGTAGGCCGGGCTGCCGACCCGTCGCGCCAGCGCCTGGTAGGCGGGCACGCATGAGTTGGGGAAGGCCACGCGCAGCGGCACGTCGGCATTGCAGGCTTCGGGCAGGACAGCCTTGCCGCCGACCAGCCAGACCTTGCCGTCCCACGGCAGCTTGTCGTGGTCGATGTCGGCCACGGCGCCGCTGTCCAGGCCGATCAGCGAATTCATGATCTTGAAGGTCGACGCAGGCGAATACGGCCTGGCCGCGCGCGCAGCGTTGTAGGTCAGCACGCGATCGCGGCGCAGGTCGTGGACGACGATGGTGCCGCTGGTACCGGCCTGGCGGAACAGCGCTTCCGCATCGAGCGGTGCAGCTTGCGGTGCGGCGGTGGCGGGCAGGGCGCAAGAGAGCAGGGCGAGTCCCACGGCCAGCGGGGACAGCAAACGGGCGATTCGGATAGGCATGGCAGTAGCGTGTTGGGTTGGATAGGAATCCTCTGGTGGCAATCCGGGCCCGGACCGTGGTGCGCAGCATAGGAGAGCGCTCCACGCACGCCAACCGCGCACGCTGTAACCTGCGTAACATGACGGCGTCGCATCCTCTCCGGCCTCCAGCCTGCTACTGCTCCAGCCCATGTCCGCTGCCTTGCTTTGCATCGACGTCCGCGCCCCCTATCGCGTCAATGGCGAGCCCGCCCGCTTCCAGTCGGTCTGGCTGCTGGCGCGCGCCTGGCATGCGCAGCGCAGCGGCGGTGATGTGACAGCGGCGGCCGTGCGCAGCGCCTTCCCGGCCGCCGCCAACCTGCGCATGCTGGTATCGCGCGCCTTCGCGGACTTTGCCCGGTGGGGCGTGACGCTGGGCTGGGGCGCGGACCGGCAACGCGATCCGGCAACGGCCAACCCCGCGCAGCGCAGCCGCGGGCCGTTCTGGATGACGGCGGCGCAGGCCCGGCAACTGCGCTTCGTCGCGCACGGCCGCACGCTGGGCCCGGCGGCGCTGGCGCGGCAGCTGGGCTTTGCCGAGGCAGGGGCGCCAGAGTCCGGCATGGCGGACGGCGCGGCCTACGTGATGCGCGATATGGCCTTCTGGAGCGAACTGACGCAGGCCATGCGCAGCGCGCAGGACGGCTATGCCGGCGCGCACGGCACCGCCGTGGCCGAAGCGTTCCGCGTGGCACAGCGCAGCGCCGGCGATCCGTTCCAGCAGGCGTTGTCGCTGCTGAAGGAAAGCCTGGCCTGGCGCCGCTGCGGCAGCCTCGAGCAGAGCCGCGCCGCGCTGGCGCGCTTTGACCGGCTGTCCCGGGCAGGCAGCCCCGGCGCCGCCATGCCCACCTTCGCGGCGATGGCGCACGTGGTGCGCGCCTGGGCCCGCTATACGCGCGGCGACCACGACGGCGCCGGCGCCGGGCTGGCCGCGCTGCGTGCGGATCCGGAGCTATCCCCGGCGGTGCGCTACAACCCGCGCCTGCGCTTCGAGGTGCTGAACCTGGAAGGGCTGCTGTACAAGGCCGGTGCGATGGGCAAGGCCGCAGCCGGCAGCGTGGCGCCGGCGCTGTCGGCGCAGCGTGCCCTCGATGCCTTCGCGGCAGCGCTGCAAGCCGGTTACGAAGCCGATTCGGTCGACGCCGTGCAGCATGCCGCGGCCAATATCGGCCTGTGCCTGTGGCTGTTCTGGCGCCATGGGCTGGCCGACCCCGGCCGCGCGCTCGATGCCGGCGCGGTGCAGCGGCAGGCGATGCGCTGGCTGGGGTTGTCGGAATGGATCTGCGACCGCTTCGGGGTGGGCGGCGGCACCGCGTGGAACGCGATCTTCCTGTTGCGCATCGCGCGCGGCAGCTGCGGGCCGGATGCGCCCGGCGATGCTGGCGAGGGCAAGGGCGTGCAGAGCGTGGCCGCCTTTCGCCGCCAGCGCCCGCTGTCCGTAGCCGATGCCATTGATGCGCTGCGGCCCTTCCACGCGCCGTTTGCTCCGGCCAAGGGATTCGTGCGCTGGTCGGCCGTGGCCGCCTTTGCGCTGGAAGACCACGACGCGGGCCATGTCAGCCTGGGGCCGTTGCAGCTGGCCAACCTGTTGCTTGAGTCGGCCTGGTACCTGACACACGAGCAAGGCGCAACCGCCAAAGCCTGCGCGGCGGTGGAGCGGCTGGCAGCGCAGTTGCCGGCGTTGCGCGCGACCGAGCGGGCGTTCTTTGCGGCGGAGATCCGCGCGCTGCCGCCGGAACTGCGCGACGCGGCGGCGGAGGTGGCGCGCCGGCGGCGCAAGGGATAGCGGGGGATAGCGGGGGATAGCGGGGGATAGCGGGGGATAGCGGGATCGCCGGCGTATTCATTGCGCGGCATCGCGCGCAGCCAGCGTTCAGTCGAACAGCTCGTGCCAGATGCTCTTCTTCCGATATTGCTTCTGGTGGCGTTCGTCGTAATAGCGGTCCCCGTCATGATGACGAGCGCGGCCCCACTCATGGCCGCGGTCCCGGTCGCCGTAGCTTTGCTGGGGCGGCGCAGCGGGCGCCACGGCCTGCGTCGCTGGCGCCGCGGCGACCGAACGCTCCAGGATCTTGTCGAGTTCGCCGCGGTCCAGCCATACGCCGCGGCATTTCGGGCAATAGTCGATTTCGATGCCCTGCCTTTCGGACATCACCAGTTGCGTTTGCGGGCACACCGGACAATCCATGCCTTCTCCTCGTTGCTGTCGATAAGTCGAGGTATGACCGGCCCGCCCGGCAATGGTTCGCCAGTGTGCGGCTGTCGCCTGCGCAGAGACGCGCACGCCACGTGGCGGCGTGCGGAATTTGTCGGCCGCGCCGCCGTCGAACCGGAATGCCTCAATTCGATCCCCATCGCGGACCGGCTCCTGAACCGTCCGCTTCGCCAGCATCGGCGCCGTATGGCGATGCGCCGCGCCGCCGGCCGCTGATCGGGCGCCTGGCAGCGCCGGCGATGGTGGCGGCGATCTTGTGGGCCGCCTGGCCATGGCTGCAGCCCCAGCTCGAACGCGCCATCTACGCGGTGCGGCTGGCGGCCCGCCCGGCGCCGAGCGCGCTGCCGGTTCCGGTGCAAGGCGTCGCCCCGCGCGCGCTGCGCGACACATGGCATGGCGCGCGCTCCGGCGGGCGCAAGCATGAAGGCATCGACATCTTCGCGCCGCGCGGCCGGCCGGTGCAGTCGGCCACGGAAGGCATCGTCTCGCGCGTCGGCACCAATTCGCTCGGCGGCAAGGTGGTCTGGGTGATGGGACCGGGCCGGCAGATGCATTACTACGCGCACCTCGACGACTACGCGGCAATACGCGCCGGCGATATCGTTGCACCGGGCACGGTGCTCGGCTATGTCGGCACCACCGGCAACGCCCGCGGCACGCCGCCGCACCTGCACTACGGCATCTATGCTGCCGGGGGTGCGATCAACCCGTATCCGCTGCTGAAGCGGCCCCCGACAGCCGGCGCGCCGCGGCGCTAGCCGGGGGCTGCGCCGCGCGCAGGAGCGCGCCGGAGGAGTCAGGGCCTGGCGTCGGCCAGGGCCTTCTGGATGGCAGCGTCGGTCTGGGCGTAGTTGCCTTCGCCGAAGTGCTTGTAGACGACGTTGCCGCTGGCGTCGACAAGATACAGCGCCGGCCAGTACTGGTTGTGCCAGGCGTTCCAGGTGGCGTACTTGTTGTCCTGCGCCACCGGGTAGCGGATGTCGAAGCGCTTGATCGCCGCCTGGACATTGGCGGTGGACTTTTCGTAGCCGAACTCGGGCGTATGCACGCCGACCACCACCAGCCCCTTGTCGCGGTATTTGTCGTACCACTGGCGCACATGGGGCAGGGTGCGGATGCAGTTGATGCAGTCGTAGGTCCAGAAATCTACCAGCACGACCTTGCCGCGCAGTCCGGCAAGGGTCAGCGGTTCGGAGTTGAGCCATTTCTCGATGCCGGTGAATTCCGGCGCCTTGCCGAAATCCGCCGGCGCGGCGGCAGCGGGAGCGCCGTGGGTGGCGGCGAAGATGGTGGTGGCGGCAAGCAGGGTACGCAGGATGCGGTGCATGGTGCAGTCTCCGTGTCAGACAGTGGGGGAAGGGTTCAGCGAACAGATTCCGCTGGTGGATTCAGGTCAGCGGGGCCAGCGACGTCAGCCAAGCGACGGCGAGGGTGTCGTACTGGAAGTACATGGCGACGGCCGTGGCCACCACCAGCGCGCCGAAGCCTTGCTGCAGCCGCTGGGTATGGCGCGCCAGCCGGCGCACATGGGTGGTGGCGAACTGGCCGCCATAGGCGATCAACAGCATCGGAATAGCCGCGCCGGCGGCATACATCCCCAGCAGCGCGGCGGCGCGTTGCAGGTCCTGGGCCTTGGCCACCAGCGCCAGGATCGACGCCAGCACCGGCCCCGCGCACGGGGTCCAGACCACGCCCAGCGACATGCCCAGCACAAAGCCGCCGGCCATGCCGCTGCCGCCCACGCTGCCGAGCCGGTCCGCCAGGCGCTCGGCGATACCGCCGAACGGCCCCGTCAGCCGCGCGAAGCCGGCCGGCCACAGCCGCGCCAGTCCGGTCGCCAGCAGGAACAGGATGGCGGCGTTGCGCACCACCCCGTGGGCGTCGGCAAAGGCGCTGGACAGCGCGCCGAAGGCAATGCCGAAGGCCGAGAACGCCGTGACGAAGCCCAGCGCGATGGCCAGCGGGCGCAGGCGGTCCGACTGGCCCAGGGAAGCGCCGAGCAGCATCGGCAGCACCGGCAGCACGCACGGCGAGGCGATCGTCAGCACGCCGGCGAGGAAGGCAAGCAGTGCGTCGATCATTGGCGGCTCCGGCGAGGGCGCGGCGCGGCACACCGCGCGGCAGGGGCAGGCAGGGCAAGGCAGGCGGTCATCGTCGGGCTCCGGTCGGGTCGATGACCGCATTGGAGCGCGCGCGCGTATCCCGCTTGTTTCCGGGCAGCGGCCGGAATGCAAGATTTCATGTCCGGCGCCGCGCCAGATACAGTGCGATACAAAGTGGCGGGTTGGCCGCAGCCACTGAGCGCGTCAGCGGCCTGGAAATGGGCATCGACGGCCAGGTGGCCCGCTGGGGCCGGTGAAATGCCGCCAAAGGGCGGCATTTCTACCACCATAAATCCGCCATTGGGCTGATTTATCGAATTCCGGACACCTGCCAGCCAGCGAATAATCAAGATATTCGTGCGCGAGGAGTTATGTCGGACATTACCTGATACCCCGCCAAATCCGCCCCGGAAACTCCCGCTTTACCCCCCCCGCTTTACCGCGGCTCTCGCGACACCAGGCCAGGCAAGGCGCCTGGCCAGAACCGAGTAATGTTTCCCCCGAACGGGTATTGTCCCGAGCCGCGGAATGCGGCAAGAATTCGCCCCGGGAATTTGATGCAAGCTGTAAATGTGTTTGCGAATGTTCACGATTTGATTTTCGCCACGCGCTTACACTTTCCCCCGATTTGCGGCAACGCACCCCGCCACCGGCGGAGGTAGCGTCTGCACGACGCCATGCCCATCGCGGGCTGGCCATCCGGCGTGGTTCCTCGGTACCCGCCGGATCCCGTAGGCCTGTCCTGCCGCCTCTCTCCTGCGGCCAGGCCCGATCGGGTTCCGTGTCTCCGTGCCGCATGTCATCTGCCGATAACGGACCCCAGGCGCGCGCCCGCTTCCAGCAGGCGAGCCGGCGCTCGGGCATAGATGAGACAGGCTGCGGATCCCATGGATTCACTGATGACGCAACCTTCGTGCGCCGGCACCGGTCCCGCCCGGCGCAAGGCCTTGCGCCGGCGCATGCCGGCCGGGCTCGCGGCCGGGCTGGCGGCGGCACTTTGCTGCATGCCGGCCCCCGCGCAGGCTGACGCCGAATACGAAGCCCTGATCCAGCGCGCCCGCGCCGGCGACTACGGCAGTGCGCTGGCAATGCTGCGCGAGCGCGTGGCCAGCGCTCCCTCGGACCGGCGCGCGGCGTTTGACCGGATCATCATCGCCGGCTGGGCCGGCCGTTCCGACGAGGTGCTGGCCGCCTACGGCGAACTGGAGCAGGCGGGCGCCGCGCGCACCGCGCCGCCGCAGGTGCTGGCCGCGGCGGCGGGCGCGCTGCGCGACCAGAAGCGCTGGGACGAGGCGCTGGCACGCTACCGCGAAGGACGCCAGCGCTACCCCGCCGAGCCGGTGTTCGCGCTGGGCGAGGTCGGCGTGCTGGCCGACGGCGGCCAGGCCGCGGAAGCCGTCAGCGCTGGCCAGGCCCTGGTGCGCAAGCAGCCGGATGATGTCGACAGCCGCCTCGCGCTGGCCTATGCGCAGGCCCGCGCCGGCGAACCGTACGAGGCCTTGTTCGAGGCCGACCAGGCCTATACCCGCGCACCCAAACGCGCCGACGCCGTGCGCGCCTATGTGGGCGCGCTGCAGCGCGCCGGGCTGCCCGATGCCGCGCTGCGCGTCGCCGGCGAGCAGCCGACACTGTTCGACACCGCGGCCCGGCAGACGCTGGAACTGGACGCCGCCGCCGAACTGGTGCGGCTGGCCGACATGCCCACACGGATGGAAGCCGAGCGCTTTGCCATCGCCGACCGCGCGCTGGCGCGCTATGACGCGCTGCTGCCCGCACTGCAGGGGCAGGGCAACAAGGAAGGACAAAGCGAGGCCCTGTACCGCCGCGCCCGCATCGACCGCCTCGGCGCGCTGCATGCGCGCTTGCGCATGCAGGACGTGGTCGACAGCTACGAGGCGCTGCGCGCCGAGGGTGTCGCCGTGCCCGTCTACGCGCTGGGCGACGTGGCCTCGGCCTACCTCTACCTGCGCCACCCCGAGCAGGCCGCCGAACTGTTCCGCCAGGTGCGCGAAGCCTATCCGCTCGGACTCGACCCCGAAACGCGCCTGAAGGCCCAGACCGGCCTGTACTACGCCAACGCCGAAGCCGAAGCCTTCGACCCGGCGGGCGAGGCGGTGAGCGAGGCCCGCGCCGAGCAGCCGCAATGGCGCCGGGTGCGCGGCCAGCCGGCGCGCCAGCCCAACGAACTGTGGCTGTCCGCCGAGCAGACCGCCACGCTCGCGCCCCTGCAGGCCGGCGACACCCAGCAGGCCCAGCAGCGCACGGAAGACCTGGTGCGCAACGCGCCCGGCCATTCCGGCCTGCGCGTGGGCCTGGCCAATGTCTACCTGGCGCGCGGCTGGCCGCGCGCCGCCGAGCAGGAACTGAAGGCCGCCGAAACGCTGGCGCCGCGCGCGCTCGCGGTGGAAGTGCAGCAGGGCCACGCCGCGCTCGACCTGCAGGAATGGCGCCAGGCGGAAATGCTGCGCGACGATACCCTGGCGCGCTTCCCTGATGACCTGGCCGCCCGCCGCCTGGCGCGCGAATGGGCCGTGCACAACAAGGCCGAGCTGCGCATCGAAGGCTATCGCGGCCTGGCCAACGACAGCCCGGTGGTGGGCGACGGCAATTTCGGCATCGAGTCGGTGCTGTACACGCCGCCGATCAACTATGACTGGCGCGCCTTTGGCGGCGTGGGCTATGCCACCGGCCGCTTCGACGAAGGGCGTGTCGACTACCGCTGGGCCCGCGCCGGCGTGCAGCGGCGCGTGCGCGACCTGACCGTCGAGGCCGAGCTGTCCACGCACGGATATGGCTACGGCGCGCGCCAGGGCGGCCGGGTGGCGGTGGACTATGACCTGGATGACCGCTGGCGCATCGGCGCCTCGGCCGCGATGCGCTCGACCGCCACGCCGCTGCGGGCGCTGCTCAACGGCATTTACGCCAATAACGTGCAGGTCTACGGCCGCTGGCGCGCCAGCGAGGCCTGCGAGTGGATGCTGACGGTGGCGCCGTCGCACTTCAGCGACGGCAATGACCGGCTCGAAGGCGGCATCTCCGGCGTGCAGCGGATCTACGCCGCGCCGCACCTGAAGGCCGACCTGCTGGTGGACCTGTGGAGCTCGCGCAACAGCCGCACCGACGTGCCGTACTACAGCCCGCGCGCGGACCTGACGGTGTTGCCGTCGGCCCGGCTCACGCACACGCTGTACCGCCGCTACGAGACCGCCTGGGAGCAGCAGTTCCTGGGCGGCGCCGGTACCTACAGCCAGCAAGGCTTCGGCACCGGCGCGATCCTGCTGCTCGGCTACGGCCAGCGCTACCGCACCAACGACGTGTTCGACGTGGGCGCCACCGTCACCGCCAGCAGCCGGCCCTATGACGGCCAGCGCGAGCGCGAACTGCGCATCGTGTTCGACCTGACCTATCGATTCTGACCCGGACCCCCGCCATGACACGATTTCCGCAGCGCGCCTGGCGCCGCCTGCTCTGGCTGCTGCTGGCCGCATGCCTGCTCGCCGGCTGCGCCAAGGACATCCCGGTGTTCACGCCGCCGGCGCAGCGCCCGCTCGCCGCCGCCGAACAGCCCTGGCCGAACAACCACCTGGTGGTGCTGGCCTACCACGACGTCGAAGACAGGGATCCCGACCAGGCCTACCTGAGCGTGCGTACCGACCACCTGATCGGCCAGCTGGCCTGGCTGCGCGAGAACGGCTACCAGGCGGTCTCGGTCGACCAGGTGCTGGCCGCGCGCCGTGGCGGCAAGCCGTTGCCGGCGCGCGCGGTGCTGCTGACCTTCGATGACGGCTATCGCAGCTTCCATACGCGCGTGCTGCCGATCCTGAAGGCCTACCGCTGGCCCGCGGTGCTGGCGCCGGTCGGCGCGTGGCTCGACACGCCAGCGGGCCAGCCGGTCGATTTCGGCGGCACGCCGACCGCGCGCGACCGCCTGCTGACGTGGCAGCAACTGCGCGAGATTTCCGCCTCCGGGCTGGTAGAGATCGGCGCGCACACCGACGCCTTGCACTACGGCATCAACGCCAACCCGCAAGGCAATACCGAGCCGGCCGCGGCGGTGCGCGCCTTCGATGCCGGCACCGGCCACTACGAGACCGACGCAACCTACGCGGCGCGCGTGCGTACCGACATGCAGCGCATCACGAAGAAAGTCCATGCCGTCACCGGCAAGCCGGTGCGCGTCTGGGTATGGCCGTACGGCGCCGAAGGAGGCACCGCGCTGCGCATCATCGGCGAGAACGGCTACGAGATGGCGCTGACGCTGGAAGACGGCCTGGCCAGCGTCGACAAGCTGATGTCCGGCCCGCGCATGCTAGTCACCGGCGATCCCGGCGTGCCCGGCTTCGCGCAGTCGGTGGCGACGATGGAAGAGCCGAGCGCCATGCGCGTCGCGCACGTCGACCTGGACTACGTCTATGATCCGGACCCGGCCCAGCTCGATCGCAACCTCGACCGGCTGGTGCAGCGCATCTACGACCTCAAGATCAACACGGTTTTCCTGCAGGCCTTCTCCGACGAAGATGGCAGCGGCCTGGTCCGGTCGGTGTACTTCCCGAACCGCTGGCTGCCGATGCGCGCGGACTTGTTCAACCGCGTGGCATGGCAACTCGGCAACCGCGCCAAAGTCAAGGTCTACGCCTGGATGCCGGTGCTGAGCTTCGACATGGACCCGTCGCTGCCGCGCGTGACCCGCTGGGACCCGGCCACCAATCGCGCCGGGGTCGACGCGAAGCAATACCGCCGCCTGTCGCCGTTCGACCCGGTGGCGCGCCAGCGCATCGCCGAGGTCTATGAAGACCTGGCCCGGCACGCCTTCTTCCAGGGCCTGCTGTTCCACGACGACGCCATACTCAGCGATTTCGAGGACGCCAGCGCGCCGGCACTGGCGGCGTACCGCAAGGCCGGGCTGCCGGACAACATTGCCGCGCTGCGCGCCGACCCGGAAACGATGCAGCGCTGGACGCGCATGAAGAGCCGTGCGCTGGTCGATTTCACGCAGGAACTGACACAGCGTGTGCGCGCCATCCGCGGCCCGGCGATCAAGACCGCGCGCAATATCTTCGCCATGCCCATCCTGCAGCCGGACAGCGAAGCCTGGTTCGCGCAGAACCTCGACGACTTCCTGGCCGCATACGACTGGACCGCGCCGATGGCGATGCCGTACATGGAGCAGGTGCCGCGCGGCCAGGAGCACCAATGGCTCGACCGCATCGTCGACGCGGTGGCGCAGCGCCCCGGCGCGCTGCGGCGCACGGTGTTCGAGCTGCAGGCGCGCGACTGGCGCAAGCCAGAAGGTGGGGTTGCAGGCGCAGTCGACAGCAAGGTGCTGGCCGGCTGGATGCAGCGCCTTCAGCGGCGCGGCGCGCGCAGCTTCGGCTACTACCCCGACGACTTCCTGAACAACCAGCCCCGGCTCGACTTGATCCGCCCGGCGCTGTCTAACGCCTGGTACCCCGCACCATGATCGAAAGACTGTTTGCCCTGGTTATCCTGTGCCTCGCGCTGGCGCTGCCGTTCGCGCTGGCCGCGCTTGCCACCGGCGACCTGCTGCTGGCCTTCGTGTTCTTCTATCCGCTGTTCATGTCCGGCTTGTGGATGGCCGGCGGCGTGTACTTCTGGCTGCATTGGGAGCGCAAGTGGCGGGGGGGCGAGCAGCGCGAGGCGCCGCAGGTGTCCGGCACACCGTTCATCTCGATCCTGGTGCCCTGCTACAACGAAGAGCAGAACGGCGAAGAGACGCTGCTGGCCGCGCTGGGACAGCGCTATCCCGAGTTCGAGGTGATCGCTATCAATGACGGTTCGCGCGACGGCACCGGCGCCGTGCTGGAAGCGCTGGCGCAGCGCCATGAACGGCTGCGCGTAGTCCACCTGGCGCAGAACCAGGGCAAGGCCATGGCGCTGCGCATGGGCGCGCTGGCCGCGCGCGGCGAATACCTGGTCTGCATCGACGGCGACGCGGCGCTGGATCCCGACGCTGCCGCCTACCTGGTCGCGCCGATGGTGGCCAACCCGCGCGTGGGCGCGGTCACCGGCAACCCGCGCATCCGCACGCGCTCCACGCTGGTGGGCCGCATCCAGGTCGGCGAGTTCTCGTCGATCATCGGGCTGATCAAGCGCACCCAGCGCGTCTATGGGCAGGTCTTTACCGTGTCCGGCGTGGTCGCCGCGTTCCGCCGCCGCGCGCTGGACCGCGTCGGCTACTGGAGCCTGGACATGATCACCGAGGACATCGACATCAGCTGGAAGCTGCAGCGCGACCACTGGTCGATCTTCTACGAGCCGCGCGCACTGTGCTGGATCCTGATGCCCGAGACCGTGCGCGGCCTGTTCAAGCAGCGGCTGCGCTGGGCCCAGGGCGGCGCCGAAGTGTTCATGAAGAACGTGCGCTCGATCTGGATCTGGCGCCACCGCCGGCTGTGGCCGCTGATGGCGGAGTACTGCCTGTCCGCGGGCTGGGCCTTTGCCTTTGCCATGTCGATCGTACTGTGGGCGCTGGGGCACTTCGTCGAGCTGCCGGAGCATATCCGCATCCAGAAGCTGATGCCGCCGGGCTTTACCGGCATGGTGCTGGCGGCGGTCTGCATATTGCAGTTCATGATCAGCGTGGCGATCGACCGCCGCTACGAGCCGCGCCTGGGGCGCACGCTGTACTGGATCATCTGGTACCCGCTGGCGTACTGGCTGGTCGGCATGTTCACCACGCTGCTGGCCTTTCCCAAGGTCATGCTCAAGACCCGGCGCAAGCGTGCGCGCTGGGACAGTCCCGATCGCGGCATCCAATCGATGAAATCGTCATGAATCCCGACAACATGATCATCCGTACCCGGCGCGCACCGCTGCGCTGGGCGTTCGACGCGGTGCTGACCGCGCTGGCGTGGACCGGGTTCTTCTACCTCTTCGCCAGCGGCATCCGCGACATCCTGGCGGGAGCGTCGTCCGGCCTCGACGTGCCGTTCTGGTCCGCGATGATGCCCACCATGGGCACGCTGTCGGTGTACGTGCTGGTGGGCGTGTTCAATGGCGTGGTGCTGTTGGTGTGGGCCCTGTACAACCAGATCCGCTTCGCCGGCATGGACCGCCGCAAGCCGCTGCCGCCGCTGGGCGGCGACGAGCTGGCGGCCAGCTTCGGCCTGCCGGAACAGCGCGTCGAGGCGCTGCAGCAGGCCAAGGTGGCGGTCGTCGACCACGACCACGACGGCGGCATCGCCGGCGTGCGCGTCTTCCATGCGAGCGGCTCCCCTTGTGTGGGCGCTTTCCGGAGGAAAAGCGTCGACCCGGACAACGGGTAATCCATTAGTCGCGACCTTGTTTATTTACTCCGGATAATCGCTTATAAATACGTGACATGCTGCGGCTGATGTCACGCATCATGACTCCGCCCGCCGGGACGCCTGCGGGCCTTTTTTTATCCTCGATTATTCCTGATCGATATTAATCAGGAATCTTATTTTGCCCGTTTCTGATTCGGGCTGGTGAAAACCCTGATTTTTCCCGAAACATTACAAAATCGCAATGTTTCTCGGCTGGCCAGCATTTGACATGCTTTTGCCATGGCCGTCAATACTTCCCTGAAAGGCGCGCGGCTATTGGGTTCCAGGAATGTGACGCGTTTATTCATACGCCTTTCGCACTGATGCGGAAATGACCTGAATCCGGTGTTATAGCCATATTCCTCATTAATCAGCGGGCTAGTGAAAACCCTGCGCCGGTTCGTCTTGAACTCGCTTGATATATCACATACTGTGTATCCCATCGCATCTCGTAGTTTTGAAAACAGGTGAGTGCGGGAGACGTCGATATGGCGTCGCAATAAAAGGCAGTAAATGCCAACGACACAGGAGACAGAAAATGCCAGGAGCCACCTGCAAGTTGACGCGCATGGCGTCCCCACCTTCGTCCATCCCCACGGATTTCCCGAAACACACGGTTCAAGGAGTGCGCTATGAGTAACGCAAACGCAGGGGCCCTGCACCCCAATCACGCTCCGGAGTCCACGCGCTGGATCCAGCTGGTCGTCGGCGTGGTCTGCATGATCGCAACCGCGAACATCCAGTACGCCTGGACGCTGTTCGTGCCTGAAATCCAGGAAACCTACGGCTGGTCACGCGCCAGCATCCAGATCGCCTTCACCGTGTTCGTGCTGGTGCAGACCTGGCTGGCGCCGATCGAGGGCTACTTCATCGACAAGTTCGGGCCGCGCATGATGGTGGCCTTCGGCGCGCTCTTTATCGGCACGGCGTGGGTCATCAACTCGCAGGCGACCACGCTGATGGGCTTCTACGTCGGCGCCGCGGTCGGCGGCCTGGGCGTGGGCTCCATCTATGCGACCTGCATCAACAACGCGCTGAAGTGGTTCCCGGACCGCCGCGGCCTCGCGGTCGGCCTGACCGCCGGCGGCTATGGCGCGGGCTCGGCGGCGACCATCCTGCCGATCGCGGCGATGATCGAGTCGCAGGGCTTCCAGCACACCTTCCTGTTCTTCGGCCTGCTGCAAGGATCGCTCGCCTTCGTCGCGGCATGGTTCCTGCGTTCGCCCAAGACCGGCGAGGTGCGTGGTTCGAAGAAGCTGGCCCAGGCCACGCGCGACTACACCCTCAAGGAAGCGCTGTGCACCAAGCTGTTCTGGCTGATGCTGGTGATGTTCGTGCTGGTCGTCACCGGCGGCATGATGGCCGTGGCCCAGCTCGGCGTCATCGCCAAGGACCTTGGCGTGAAGGAATTCAAGGTTGACCTGCACTTCTTCGTGATGGCCGCATTGCCGCTCGCCCTGATGCTCGACCGCATCATGAACGGCATCTCGCGTCCGCTGTTCGGCTGGATCTCGGACAACATCGGCCGCGAGAAGACGATGGTGATCGCCTTCACGCTGGAAGGGCTGGGCATCATCGCGCTGGGTTACTTCGGCAGCGACCCGTACGCCTTCCTGATCCTGTCCGGCGTGGTGTTCCTGGCCTGGGGCGAAGTCTACTCGCTGTTCTCGGCACTGGCGGGCGATGCCTTCGGCACCAAGCACATCGGCAAGATCTACGGCGTGCTGTACACCGCCAAGGGCATCGGCGCACTGTTCGTGCCGATCGGCAACCTGCTGATGGAAGCCACCGGCACCTGGTCGACGGTGCTCTACACGGTGGCGGCAATGGACCTGACCGCTGCGTTCCTTGCCATCATGGTGCTGCGGCCGGTGCTGGCCTCGCACGTTGCGACCTCCAGGCAGCAGTTCGCGAAGGAATCTGCCGCAGCCGGCGCGCAGGTGGCGGCCTAGTCCACGCGCCGCGCTTCAGATAGACGGATCCACTGTAGTTGGCTGGGCGGGCTTCTTCGGAAGCCCTTTTTTTTTGGGCGTCACCGATTAGAATGCGAAGCTCGATCCACCGGCGATCTCGATGCCTCTCGCACGCGCAATCACCATAGGGCTGCTGCTGTCCACGCTCGCAGGCTGCGATTTCCTGCGCGGCTATGCCGATGGCCAATCCTCGGCCATGCGGGAGTTTGCCGGCAGTGGCACGCCGGCGCAGATCGGCGCGGCGCGCTTTGTGTTCGACGACTTCGGCGGCCTGAGCACCGATACGCTGGAATCCAACGCGCTGCCATGGAAGCTGGCCACGACCGCGCTGGTGCTTGCCAACGCCCCGGATGCGGTGCCTGCGCCGCAGACATTGCGGCGCGCGCTGCGGGAGTTCGGGTTTGTCTATCCCGACGGCATCCTGAACTGGCCGCTTGCGCAGCAGCCGCGCTTCGACAAGCCGCTCGGCATCGTCAGCGGCACCGTCGGCCGCGACCTGCCCAGGATCCGGCTGGAAGTCTCTAACCTGGGGTGCGCGGCGTGCCATGCGGGCGTGACCTACGGCAAGGACGGCCAGCCCAGCGGCAAGGTGTGGCTGGGTTTGCCGAATACCTCGCTCAATCTCGATGGCTTCGTCAACGCGGTCTACCTCGCGGTCAAGCGGGTCAAGTCCGACCCCGACAAGCTGCTGGTCGCCATTCCGAAGCTGTATCCCGATACCTCGGCGGACGAACTGGCGACCATCCGCAAGTTCGTCTGGCCGCGGCTGGTCAGGCGCATCGACGAACTCGCGGCCAGCGGCGATGCGCCGCTGCCGTTCAGCAATGGCGCGGCCGGCAGCACCAATGGCGTGGCGGCGCTGAAGTTCCAGTTCCATCTGCTCGCCGCCGGGACGGGCGCGAGCGGCTCGACCTCGATCCCGGAACTGGGCGACCGGCGCCTGCGCTCGTCGCTGCTCTATGACGGGGTCTATGCCAACAAGGGCGCGGCGCGCTTTGCGCCGGTTGCCGCGGATGCGGCCATGGATCCCGGGCGTCTCGCGCATATCGTGGCCTTCTTTACCGTGCCGACCATGGGCATGCCGCCGGATCGCGCCAGCCGCGCCATCCCGCAGGTGGAGGACGTGATGCGGTTTATGGCGGGCTACACGCCGCCGCCGTTTCCCGGACCGGTCGACCGGGGCCGCGCGGCACGCGGCGCCGGCGTTTACGCGGCGCAGTGCGCGCAGTGCCATGGCAGCTACAGCCAGGACGCGGCGCGTCCCCGGCTGGTCAGCTATCCCAACCGGCTGGTGGCGCAGGCGGAACTCGGCACCGATCCCACGCGCTGGCAGGCGATCGATGCGAGCCTGCTGCAGGCCATCGGGCGCTCCGCGCTGGGCAAGCATATCGATGCGGCCAACACCGGCGGCTATGTGGCGCCCGTCTTGTCGGGCCTGTGGGCGACGGCGCCTTACCTGCACAACGGCTCGGTGCCCACGCTGTGGCACCTGATGCATCCGGAGGCGCGGCCGCGCCGGTTCTGGGTGGGTGGGCATGCGCTGGACTACGCCAAAGTGGGCATTGCCGGGCGGCCCGATGCGCAGGGCGCGTGGGCCTATCCTCCGGACTACCGGCCGTGGTCAAGCCCGGTGCTCTATGACGCCGCGACCACGGGGCGGGACAACCGGGGCCATGAGCGGGAGTTCAGCGCCTTGCCGGAAAGCGACAAGGATGCGCTGCTGGAATTCCTGAAGCTGCTCTAGCGCGGGCCGTCCGCCTGCAGCAATTCCGCCGCCGGCAGCCTGGCGCTGCGCGGAATCGCCGCGCCAGGCGCCGGGCCGAAACGCATCACGTTGACCAGCCGGTGGCCCGCTGGCAGCGCCTGGTGGTCCGTCAGCAATGCCGCGTAGCGGGGCGAATCGGACAGGGCCGACATCGGCACGCCGGCAAAGCCGAGGGCGGCCATGCCCAGCCAGAAGCGGTACCAGCGGCGCCCGGCCTCGAAGTCTGTCACGTCGTGCGCGGCGTGGATCAGCACGATCCGGGCGGCGCTGTTGACCTTGGCGGCGTCCGCGGCCAGCAGGCCGGTCAGCGACAGCGCCGACAGCGCGCGCACTACGGCCGGACGCAGGGCCACCGACGCTGCCATCGCTTCCCAGCGCGACAGCGCCATGCACTCGGCCGACAGTCCGTCGCGGGTCCAGCCAGCGGCGCGCGGGGACAGGCGCATCCAGTGGTAAAGCTCGCGCACAAAGGCCGGGTCGTGGAAGGCGGCCGCGGCGGCAGCCTCATGCCAGCTGGCGATCTGCGCCGTGCTGGCGGGCTCCGCCGCCATGGCAACCGGGGCATGAGTGGCGATGCACTGGTCCATGGCCGCGAGCTGCGCGGCGTCGGCAGGCGCGAACGTGCCGCGCCAGGTGCGGCGTTGCTCACAGGCGGCAGCCAGCGGATCGGCGCAGGCGCCCGGCCGGAGCTCGCCTGTGGCCGCGACGCGCGGGCCGGCAGCCGCGGGCGGGTAGGGCAGTGCCGCGACCTCCGGCGGCGAAAGCGCAAAGCCGATGGCCGACAACGCCAGCGCCATGCCTTCCCACGCCATGCCCAGCGCGACCCGGTTATCCCGGCCGGTCGGGTCGCCTACGGACAGCCAGCGCGCGGGATCCTCCAGCAGCAGGATGCGGTCGCCGGCAAAGTGCCAGCGGGCCGGCTGGATATTGTGGGCACTCGGGGCGCGCGCGGCCTGCGCGACCAGGGCCAGTTGCTGGTCTGGTGTCAGCATCGTAGGTTGCCATTCTCCGGCGCCAGCGCCCGGCGGAACAGGTGCAGGCGGTGCAGTTCGGTGGCGCCCAGCTTTTCCATCTGCCGCAGGCTTGCGCCATTGGTATCGGACACCCAGCTGATGCCCAGGTGCGAATAGCCGGCATCGCGCATCGCCGTCAGCAGGCGATGCAGCAGCACGCCGTTGACGCCCTGGCCGTGGAACGCCTGGCGTACCGAGAAAAAGATCACCGCCGCGCGCTTGCGGCTGGCGCGGAACCGCAGCAAGTGCCACAGCGTCGACCATGTCAGCCGGAATCCGGTGGCACGCAGGAACGGGTTGAGGTCCGGCACGCACAGCAGCACGCCGGCCGGCTCGCCGCGGTAATACGCGGTGTACGACAGGCGCTCGTCGATGATCCACATCATGCCGGCGCAGGGGTAGAGGAATTCCGCTTCCGTCAGCGGCACGAACATCGGGTTGCCGGCAAAGCCGTCGTTCAGCACGGCGCACGCTTCGCGCAGGCGCCCTTCAAAGCCGCGGCGGCGGATCGGCGCGAAACGCCAGTCCGGATCGCTGGCCAGCGCACGCTGCCGGTCGCCTAGCAACTGTTCGGGGTCGTAGCCGCGCACGTCCATCTCGAAGGTGCGCATCGGAAAGAAGCGCTCGAAGCCGCAGGCTTCCAGCAGCCGGGCAATGTGCGGCGGCGTGTATTCCTGGTAGGTGTACGGCGCGTGCCCGAAGCCATCGGTGACGATGCCGATCATCTGCGTAATGGTCAGGTTGAAGCTGCCCGCCAGCTCGTCGCAGCCTTGCCGGCTGGCCCATCCGGCAGCCGCATCGAGCAGCGCACGCGCGACGGCGATGTCGTCGATGCAGTCGAACAGGCCGAAATATCCGCGCTTCTGCCCGTACCGCCGGTTAGAGGCATCGTGCACATGGGCCAGGATGCGTCCCACGATCTGCCCGTCGCGGTGCGCGGTGTACCAGGTGCGGCGCGCAAACTGCCGGAACAAGGGGTTTTTCGCTGCATCCAGCGCGCGCGCGAGGTCGCCCTTCATCGGCGAGACGAAATGGGTCTGGTCGCCATAGCAGGCGAACGGCGCGGTGAAGAACGCATCGAAATCGCCTTCGCGCAATTCCACGGTCATGCGGCCTCCTCTCGGCGCAGGTGCCGCGCCAGCCGCAGGATCACGGCGGCGCGCAGCTCGCCGATGGCGGCGTTGGCGCCCTGCGGCAGGTTCAGCAGCACCACCATGGCCGGTTGCCGTGCGATCAGCAGGGCGTGGGTCATCTCGTGGCGCTCCATCAGGTCGACCAGTTGCTCCGCGGCTTCGATGCCGTTGCCGACGCCGCTTGCCTGGGGCTGCCGGGCCCACCCCCTGGCATCACCGATCGACACCGGCTCGCGCCGCTTGCCGGCCAGCGCGAACAACTCGCCCAGTGCATAGCCAGCCAGCTCGGCGTCGCCCAGCACCACATGGTCGGCCGTCTGCGGCAGGCGCCGCAGCGAATGGAGGAAGCCGTCCGGCGTATCGAGCCGGGCATGGAGCAGCCAGCGCAGGAAGGCGTTGCCGTCGCCAGCGAGCGACACAGCGCGGATGCGGACAAAGATGGCGGTCAGCAACACCCAGGCCAGTGCCACCGGCATGCCGCGCACGCCGGCCTGCCAGAATCCCTGGCCCGGCCCGTGCGACGCCAGCGCCATGGCACCGGCCAGGACCACGGCAAAGACCAGCGCGGTGGCAATATGCGCGAGCAGCCCGCGCACGACGCGCTGCGAATCGGACAGATTCAGCAGCACGTAGACAAAGGCCAGCGCCCCGAGCGCGCCCAGCCGGACCGGCACATGCCCAAGTTCCTCGCGGAAATCCGTCGCCATTAGCGGCACGGCCAGCGCCACCACCACGACCACCGCGCGCGCCAGCCGCTCTTCATTGCTGGACAGGTCGGCATCGCGCAGCCAGAGCAGGAACCAGCCGTTGCTCGCCGTCACCATCGCATAGCAGGCCAGGAAGGCCAGCAGCAGCGGCACGTTGGCGGACAGGTCGGCAACGAGGTTGATGACGAAGAACACCACCGACACACCGAGCGCCAGCAGTTTCAGCCACAGCGGATGATGGCGCCGCAGCAGCTGTTCGGCGAACAGCGTGGTCGCGATCGGCAGCAGCGTGGCCGCGGCGAACACCAGCCGGCCGAGTAGTCGGCTGAGAAGTGGGCCGAGAAGTGGGCCGAAATGCGGTCCGCCGAGCAGCCAGGCAAAGCCCCGGACCGCCAGCAATGCGGTCAGCACGCCGAACAGGAACAACCCGGTGCCGGTGCCAGCTTCGCGGCGTGTCCACAGGAAATGCAGGTAGAGGCCGCAGCCCAGTGCGCCCAGCCAGGTCACGGTGACATCGCTGGCAAGCGCGTTAATCACGGAACAGCCTCGCCATGAAGCGGCGCACCGCGGCGCGCACCAGCCACGCCGCCAGCGCATTGCGCGGAGTTTCGACGCGCATGGTCCACGGGTTGAAGAAATAGCCGCGCGCATCCGCCAGCCTCGGCCGCTCCAGCACCAGCTTGGCTGCCTCGAAGGCCATCAGGTTGCCGGTGGTGATTACCATCGGCGCGAACGACATGCGCTTGCGCTTGCCCGAAAGCAGGTCCTTCGCAATCGAAAGATCGACATGGCGGACCGAGCTGGAATGGACCATGACGTACTCCAGCTCCTTGCCCAGGCAAGCCTGCCGGATCTCCGGCGTCAGCGCCTGCCAGTCCATGCCGGCGGTCGGATAGCCCAGGCGCGTCTCCGGCCGCGGGTCGTGCGGCCGCACCACGGTGACCGAGGGCAGCGGCGCGGTATAGGCATCGATGACGGTGGCGCCATGCTCGCGCGCCTTGCGGTAGAGCGCGATGCCCGCGGCCATGTCGTCCATGCCGTTGACCACGATCGGGTAGCGCGCCAGCAGGTCATCGAGCCGCCCCGGCCAGTCCTCGCCCAGCATCTCGATCTGAAGCGCGGGGTTGACCTGGCGCAGCTGCGCGACGGTGGCCTCGACCTTGCCGACGCCGACGGTGGCCAGGCTGGCAAACACCTGCCGGTTCATGTTGGACACTTCGAACACGTCGAAGTCGGCCAGCGCAAAGCCGCCGACGCCCATGCGCGCCAGGGCCTGCAGGCAGGCGCCGCCCATGCCGCCGACGCCGCAGACCAGGATGCGCGCGTCGCGCAGCCGCTGCTGCTCGGCCTCGGTCACGAAGCCGATATTGCGGGTGGTGAATTCTTCGTAAGAAAAGGCAGGCGATGCGGTCATGCGTGGTTCCTTGCGCGCAAGTCTCCCATCGGCTCGCGCGGGTTCAGCCAATGCACCAGCGGCAGGACGATCCGGCCGAGCGCGAGGAACGCCACCTGCGACAAGATCGCCGGCAGCGAGTCGCGCGGGACTTCGCGCAGCAGGTACTTGCGCGCGCTGGCCAGGTCCAGCCGCGCAACCTGCAGGAAGTCGTCGCCGCGCTGGTAGTCGAGCTCGCGCTGGCACAGCGCATTGACGCGCTCGTCGCGGTGCTTGGGCGCCGCGTCGAAGGTCTTCTTGAGGTTGTCCGAGCCGCCGCGATACGCGTCGGTGATGACAAAGCGGGCCTCGTCGAAGCCGGCATCCGCGTCGACGCCGAAGACATGGCGGTGCGATTTCATGATCTCGCGCGCCACGCTCAGGTGTTCGAAGCTGCGCCGCGACTGCGCGAACGGATTGGGATACGCCGTGACGAAGACTTCGGCCACCTTGCCGATGATCGCCGGCACCTGGGTCACGTTGCTGATCCAGATCGGGCGCAAGCCGCGGCGGAAGAACAGCAGGATGCAGGTCAGGCCGTACAGCACCCAGGAAAGTCCCTGCGTGCGATAGCCGGGATCGACCATCACCAGCCCGAGGTGGATGGCCTCTACCGGCCGTCCCCTGACCTCGATCGGCATGATCGACAGCGCGTTGAAGGCGATGGGATGGCCGCTGTCCCGGTCGTAGAGCAGCGTGACCACGGCGCGGCGCAGCCGCTCGGGATCGCCGGACAGCACCCCGTAGTCGAGATCCTTGCCGATGCCCCGCCGCACCACGCCGCGCATCTGGGCCAGCATGGCGTCGAGCCGGGCGCTGTCCATCCACAGCCCGGGCCGCTCGACCACCCGGATGCGCACGCTGCGGCTGGCGTTCAGGGTCAGGTCCAGGTAGCGCAGCCGCTGGCGGATTCGACGGATGACTTGGAACATGCAGGTCTGCCCGATGCCTTGTTCTTATGTAAGCGGTCCAGTAACTCCGGGAAACGGAGGTGCAGGGCGCAGCATATAACAAGATCGGGGCCAGTACGCAATTCGACAAGGCCGTGACCGGGCAATTGCCCTGGGCCTCACTGGCAGGTGCCGAAGTCACGGCGCAGCGCAGCGCGGCGGTGCGCGCCGCCCATGCCGCAATCGATGACGAAGAGACGGGGCGGGTCCTGTTCACTTCGGGCTCGACCGGCGTTCCCAAGGGCGTGCCGCTGTCACACCGCAACCTGCGGTCCGTGGGCGCGCGCTGTTCCAGGTGCAACCTGCCGCGCACGTCGCTTGTGCTGCATAGGCACGGCCAGGCCGGCAGCCAGCCGGCCTGACGCAACCTCGCATGGGCGGCGGCCCGGCCGCCCGGCAAGACTGTACTCCCCGGCCATCCCGCGCTTTGTACGTCTCCGGCGCCACCCCGCCGGCCTACTCTGGTGTCACCGCAACGATCCGGACGCGACCCCTGGTCCAGCCCCCCGGATGCCCCCGTCGTTACAGGACACCACGCCAATGAGCACCCCGACCCCCGAGAAAGGCCACATCGCCCCCTACACCCATCCCGCCGCCGGCTGGGGTGCGCTGAAGTACGTTGCCATCAACCTGATCAAGGAGAAGGTGGCCGGCGGCAAGTACAAGATGCTGTTCAAGCAGAACCAGGCCGACGGCTTTGACTGTCCCGGCTGCGCCTGGCCGGACCGCCAGCACGCCTCGACCTTCGAGTTCTGCGAGAACGGCGTCAAGGCCGTGGCCGCGGAAGCCACCAGCCTGCGCGTCACGCCGGAGTTCTTCGCGCAGCACACCGTGACGTCGCTGATGGCGCAGACCGATTACGAGCTGGAGCAGCACGGGCGCCTCACGCATCCCATGGTCTATGACGCGCAGACCGACAAGTACCGCGCGATCGCCTGGGACGAGGCCTTTGCCATGATCGGCCGCCACCTGAATGCGCTGCCGGACCCGAACCAGGCCGCGTTCTACACGTCGGGCCGCGCCAGCAACGAGGCCGCGTTCCTGTACCAGCTGTTCGTGCGCGCCTACGGCACCAACAACTTCCCCGACTGCTCGAACATGTGCCACGAAGCCACCAGCCGCGGCCTGCCGCTGACGGTGGGCGTGGGCAAGGCCACCGTGGTGCTCGATGACTTCGAGCATGCCGACACCATCCTGCTGTTCGGCCACAACGCGGCCACCAACCATCCGCGCATGCTGGGCGATCTGCGCGAATGCGCCCGGCGCGGCGCGACCATCGTGTCGATCAATCCGCTGCGCGAGCGCGGCGTGGAGCGCTTTACCAGCCCGCAGCACCCGGTGGAGATGCTGACCGGCTCCAGCACCAGGATTGCGTCGATGTTCGTGCAGCCAAAGCTGGGCGGCGACTTCGCGCTCATCAAGGGCATGGCCAAGCGCCTGGTCGAGCTCGACGACGAGGCGATCCGGCATGGCCGCGAGCGGCTGGTCGATGTCGACTTCGTGCGCGAGCACACCATCGGCTTCGGCGCCTTCGTCGAAGACCTGCGTGCGGAAAGCTGGGCCGACATCGTCTCGGAGTCGGGCGTTTCGCTGGAAGACATCGATGCGCTGACGCAGGTCTATGCCCGCGGCAAGCGCGTGATCGCCTGCTGGGGCATGGGCCTGACGCAACACAAGCATTCGGTGCCGACGGTGCAGCTGCTGTCCAACCTGATGATGATGCGCGGCAATATCGGCCGTGAGGGAGCCGGGCTGCTGCCGGTGCGCGGGCATTCGAACGTGCAGGGCGACCGCACCGTGGGCATCGAGGAAAAGCCAGAAGCGGCGTTCCTGGACCGCCTGGGCGCCGCCTTCGGCTTCGAGCCGCCGCGCGAGCACGGCTATGACGTGGTCGAGACCATTGCCGCGATGCTGGAGGGCAAGGTCAAGGTCTTTGTCGGACTGGGCGGCAATTTCTCGACCGCCACGCCGGACACGCCGCGCACGCACGAGGCGCTGCGCCAGTGTGCGCTGACGGTGAATATCGCTACCAAGCTCAACCGCAGCCACCTGGTGCATGGCAAGGAGTCGCTGATCCTGCCGACGCTGGGCCGCACCGAAATCGATATGCAGGACGGCGTGCCGCAGGGCGTGACGGTGGAGGATTCGGTCTGCATGGTGCATATCTCCTTCGGCATGAACGCGCCGGCGTCGCCGCACCTGCTGTCGGAGACGGCGATCGTGGCGCGCATGGCCGCCGCCACGCTGGGTACCGGAAAGATCGACTGGCTCTGGTACGCGCAGGACTATGCGCGTATCCGCGATGCCATCGAGCAGGTGATCGAAGGCTTCGACGACTACAACGAGCGCGTCGCCGTGCCGGGCGGCTTCCACCTGACGCCGCCGGCACGCAACCGGATCTGGCAGACGCCGTCGGGCAAGGCGCAGTTCCTGGTCCACGGCATCGACAAGGACACCCCGATCCACCGCGCGCGGGACCAGTACGGCGACAAGCTGATGGTGATGATGACCACCCGCTCGCACGACCAGTACAACACCACGATCTACGGCCTGGATGACCGCTATCGCGGCGTGTTTGGCCTGCGCCGGGTGGTCTTCATCAATCCGGCCGACCGTGCAAGGCTTGGCCTGGAGGCGGGGCAGCACGTCGATATCACCAGCGTCTGGGACGACGGCGTGCAGCGGCAGGTCGAGGACTTCGTGCTGGTCGACTACGACATCCCGCAGGGCTGCCTGGGCGCCTACTATCCCGAGACCAATCCGCTGGTGCCGCTGGAAAGCACCGGCGACGGCTGCGGCACGCCGACTTCGAAGTCGGTGCCGGTGCTGCTGACGCCGTCGCGCAGCCAGCCGGCAGTGGCGGCGTGAGCGTGGCCGGCGCTTGCCGTCGCCCCACGCAAACGCTCCCCTCTCCCGCGCAGTGGGAGAGGGAGCAAGCCGGCAGCATTTCACAGGTTCATGAGGTCCCCATGCATTGCATCGAACAGGCCGGACAGATCGACCAGATCCAGCACACAGGCTATGAATCCCGCCCCATCGTCCGCCACAAGGACATCGCGGCGCGGCCGGCGCTCGACAACGTGGCGGAGGAAGTGCCGGTGGCCCTGGTCTACAACGGCATCTCGCACGCCGTGATGATGGCCTCGCCGCTGGACCTGGAAGCGTTCGCCGTGGGCTTCTCGCTGACGGAGGGCATCGTTGCCCACAACGCGCAGATCCACGACGTCGAAGTCCGCGTGCACCGGCACAGCGCCGAAATCCAGCTGCAGATCAGCGAACAGGCCTTTGCCGCGATGAGGGCGCAGCGCCGTGCGCTGGCGGGCCGCACCGGCTGCGGCGTGTGCGGCATCGAGAGCCTGGAACTGCTGGACCTGCAGCCTGCGCGCATCCGCGAGCCGGCACGGCGGCTGGTGCCTTCGCGCGGGTTGCTCGAGCGCGCCGTGTCGGCGCTGCCTTCGCACCAGCGGCTGATGCGCGCCACCGGTGGCGTGCATGCGGCGGCGTGGTGCAACGCCAGCGGCGAGATCCTGCATGCGTTCGAAGATGTCGGCCGGCACAACGGCCTGGACAAGCTGATCGGCCACCTGGCCATGCAGCGCGTGGCGCTGGACGACGGCTTCGTGCTGCTGTCCAGCCGTGCCAGCTATGAACTGGTGCGCAAGGCCGCGCGCATGAACATCCAGATGCTGGCGACGATCTCGGCGCCGACCTCGCTGGCGATCCGCATAGCCGAGCAGGCCGGCCTGCGCCTGCTCAGCTTCTGCCGCGCCGACGGCTATGTCGATTACACCGCCGCCGCGCCGGGCATGACTGGAGAAGTGGGAGGGGCAGCGTGCTGAGCTTCGACGAGGCACAGGCCGTGTTCGCCATGAGCGCGGAGCCGGTCCGCGAAACGGAGACCGTATGGCTGGGACTGGCGACGGGGCGCGTGCTGGCACGCGACCTTTGCGCCGTGATCGACACGCCGGCAGCCGACCGCAGCGCGATGGACGGCTACGCCGTGCGCAGCGAAGACTGCCGCGAGCCCTGCCTGCCGCTGCAGCAGGTGGTCTACGCCGGCACGCGGCCCGAGCCGCTGTTGCCGGGCCATGCCATCCGCATCTACACCGGCGGCGTGATCCCGCCCGGCGCCGACGCGGTCGTCGCACTGGAGGATGCCGAGGAAAGCTACCGCGGCGTGGTGTGCGCGCGCGCCCCCGGTGCGGGCCAGCATATCCGCCGCAAGGGCGAGGACGCCCGCCGCGGCGACCTGCTGCTGCCCGCCGGCACGCTGCTGCAGGCTGGCCATATCGCCGCGCTGGCGTCGCAGGGCCTGGCCGAAGTGCCGGTCTGCCGCCTGGTGGAAGTGGCGGTCGTGACCTCGGGCGACGAGGTCGCCGCCAACGACGAGCCGCGCGACGTCTACCAGGTGCATGACGTCAATGGCCCCATGCTCGAATCGCTGGTGCAGTCCATGGGCGCGGTAGTCTGCTGCCATCGCCATGTGCGGGACGACGAGCGGGCGCTGCACGACATCCTGCGCGAACTGGCCGCCGATGCGGACCTGGTGCTGGTGGCGGGCGGCGCCTCGGTCGGGCAGCGCGACCTGGTGGCCGCGGCGCTGGCCTCGGCCGGCGGGGAACTGCTTTGCCGCGGCGTCGACATGAAGCCCGGCAAGCCGGTCACGGTGGGGCGCCTGCGCGGCAAGCCAGTGGTTTGCCTGCCCGGCAATCCGGCCGCGGCGTATGCCACCTTCGCGCTGCTGGTGACGCCGCTGCTGCGCCGGCTGCAGGGCCGCGCGGTGCTGTTCCCGCCGGTAGGGCGCGTGCGCGCGGCGCTGCCGGGTGCGCGGGCGCAGCGCGGTGATGCCTTCTGGCGTGTCGGCGAGCCCGGCAGCCCGGCCGGCCGGGACAGCCTCGTGCAGGTCACCGCGCAGCAGGGCGCGGCGTCCGTGTCCGCGCTCGGCCACGCCAGCGGCTTTGTGCGCGTCGGGCCGCACAGCGCCGGATCGCTCCATCATGTGCCGCTGCCGTACTATGATCTCCATCGTTGGCTCAGCTAACAAGATCGGCAACACGGCAGGCGGGGAGCGCAGCGTGACACTATATGAAAAACTGGCTGCGGATATCGAGGCGCTGGTGCAGCAGGGCGTGCTGCTGCCGGGCGAGCGCATTCCGTCGGTGCGGCAGGCCAGCCAGCACCACCGCATGAGCATCACTACGGTGATCCGCGCCTATGTGCTGCTGGAGAGCCGCGGCGTGATCGAAAGCCGGCCGCAGTCCGGCTACTTCGTCCGCGCACGCCCGGGCGAGCCGGCGATCGAGCTGCGTACGTCCCGGCCCAGCGCCAAGCCTTCGGCGGTCGACGTCAGCGCGCTGGTGCTTTCCACGCTGCGCTCGATCCGCTCGGACGAGGCCGTGCCGCTGGGCTCGCCTTATCCGGATCCGTCGCTGTTCCCGTGGCAGCGCATCAACCAGTACGCCAACAACATCGCGCGCCGCTATGCCAAGTGGACGCTGCTCGACGACTTGCCTCCGGGCAGCCCCGAGCTGATCCGGCAGATCTCGCGCCGCTACCTGGAGAACGGCCAGGCCATCGACCCCAATGAAGTGATCGTCACCATCGGCGCCACCGAAGCCATCAACCTGTGCCTGCAGGCGGTGGCAAAGCCGGGCGACACCATCGCGGTCGAGTCACCGACCTACTATGCCATGCTGCACGCGATCGAGCGCCTGGGCATGCGCGCCATAGAGGTCGCGACCGATCCCGTGGAAGGCATCGACCAGGAGGCACTGGCCCGGCTGATCGACGAGAAAGGCGTGAAGGCGTGCATGGTGATGCCGAACTTCCAGAACCCGCTCGGCTTCCACATGCCCGACGACAGGAAGCGCAGCCTGGTGGCGATGCTGACCGAGAAGGACATCCCCGTGATCGAGAACGACGTCTACGGCGAGCTCTATTACGGCGAAGCCCATCCCAGCTCGCTCAAGGCCCACGACAAGGCCGGCATTGTGCTGCATTGCGCCTCGTTCTCCAAGACGCTGACCAATGCCTACCGCATCGGCTGGGCGCTGCCGGGCCGCTACCGCGAAGCGGTGGAGCGGCTCAAGTTCCTCAATACGCTGACCACGCCGGCGATCCCGCAGCTGGCGATCGCCGAGTTCCTGAAGAACGACGGCTACGACTTCCACCTGCGGCGCGTGCGCAAGGCCTATGCGCAGCAGGCCAGCATCATGGCGGCGGCGGTGCGCCGCTTCTTTCCCGAAGGGACGACCACGTCGCGGCCCGCGGGCGGCTACGTGCTGTGGGTGCAGCTGCCGGAAGGCATCGACGCCATGGAGATGTACCACGCGGCGCTGGAACACCGCATCACGGTCGCGCCGGGCCATATGTTCGCGCCAGGGGCCACCTACGCCAACTGCATCCGGCTGAACTACAGCGCCGAATGGTCGCCCGGCATCGAGTCCGCGGTGCAGACGCTGGGCAAGATCGCGCAGCACCTGCTGGCGCGCAGCCGGCAGCACGAACAGGAGAAGCCGGGCCATGCCGGACCATGACATCGATCCCGCCATCCTCGCCGCGTTGCAGGTGCTGAACCAGGCCCCGCGCGACGCTGCCACGGCGCCCTGGTCGCTCGCGAAGATCGCCAAGCGGGCGCAACTGCCGATGAGCGTGCTGCGGCGCGTGCTGACGCAGCTGCAGTCCGCGGGGCTGGCCGATTTTGCGATCGACGAGGCGGGCCACGGCCACGCCAGCCTGACGCAGGCCGGGGCGGAGCTTGCCGCGCAGGCGTTCCCGCAGAATGACTGAACGGCTCAGCCGCCCACCAGCGACATGCGTACGGTGGGGTATTGATGCTTGCCGCTGGCAAGCCGTTCCGCGCGCAATTCGCCGCGCAGTTCGGAGTAGCGGTCGCCGCGCGCCTGCCATGCCTGGCTGATGGCATCGGCGAGTGCTGCACCCGGGCGAGTGGCCGACAGGTGCGGACGCAGGTCGACGGAACTGGTGGCGAACAGGCACAGGTGCAGGCGGCCATCGACCGAAACGCGTGCGCGGGTGCAATCGCCGCAGAACGGGTGCGATACGCTGGAGATAAAGCCCAGTTTCAGGCTGCCATCGGCCAGCATGTAGTTGCTGGCCGTTTCCGCATCCCGCCGCGCGACCGGCAGCAGCGCATGCGTGCGCTCGACCATGGCGCGGATCTCGGCGGAAGGCATCACGCGCGACTGCGACCAGCCGCGCGGGCCCTCCACGTCCATATATTCGATAAAGCGCAGCGTGACGCCGCTGCCACGGAAGTGCTCGACCAGGGGCAACACCTGCGCGTCGTTGGTGCCGCGCTCGACCACGCAGTTGACCTTGACCGGAGCCAGCCCGGCGGCGCACGCGGCATCGATGCCTTCCAGCACCCGTGCCACCGGGAAACCGACGTCGTTCATGGCGCGGAACACGCCGTCGTCCAGGCTGTCCAGGCTGACCGTGACGCGGCCCAGGCCGGCGTCGCGCAGCGCGCGGGCCTTGCGCGCCAGCAGGCTGCCGTTGGTGGTCATGGCCACCTCGACCGGCTTGCCGCCGGGGGTGCGCAACGACGCAATCGCTTCCACCAGCGCTTCGATCCCCTTGCGCAGCAGCGGCTCGCCGCCGGTCAGCCGCACCTTCTCGACACCGAGCCCGACGAAGGCGCGGACGATGCGCAGCAGCTCGGCATCGCTCAACCGTTGCTGCGCCGTCAGGAACGGATAGTCGGGCCCGAAGCGCTCCTTCGGCATGCAATACGTGCAGCGAAAGTTGCACTGGTCGATCACGGAGAGCCGCAAGTCGCGCAAGGGCCGGCCAAGCAGGTCGCGGCAGGCCTGGTCCGGCGCGATGGTGGCCAGGGTGGCGGGGTTGGCTTGGGTAGCGTGCTGGGTCTGCACAGGCGCGGCTTGCATGGCGGCTCTCCCGGGGGCAATGGGGTGGGGCATGCCGTCCATGGTAAGGACGGCTCGCGGCCCGGCAGACGCACACTTCGGGCCGGCCCGCAGCAGAACAGTTGGCGCTTATTCGTGCGCGTCGCGGATGCGCACCGTGGCGGTCTGGCCGGCGATCAGGCGTACTCCAGGCGGCACCTTGTCCAGCGCGATGCGCACCGGGATGCGCTGTGCCAGCCGCACCCAGTTGAAGGTCGGGTTGACGCTGGGGAGCATGTTCGGCCCGCTGCTGCGGTCCTGGTCTTCGATGCCGGGGGCAATGCTCTGCACCCGGCCGCGCAGCGGCGTGGGCAGGCCCATGATATGTACCTCCGCGGCACTGCCGACCCGGATCGCGGGCAGCTTGGTTTCCTCGAAATACCCTTCGACGAACTGGGTGCCGCTCGCCACCACCGACAGCGCCGGGCGGCCGCGGCTGGCAAAATCCCCAGCGCGCGGCAGGCGGTCGCTGACATAGCCGTCCACGGGGCTGGTTACGCGGCAGCGGGCAAGGTTCAGGCTGGCCACGTCCACCGCGGCATCGGCCGTGGCGACGCGCCCCTGCGCGCTGTCCGCCGCGGCGGGATCGCGGCGCGCCAGGGCCAGCGCCGCGCGTGCCGAGGCGGCCTCGGCCTGCGCCACTCGCAACGCCAGGCTGAAGCGCGCCTCGTCCACCACGAACAGCACCTGGCCGCGCCGCACCCAGGCATTGCCATCGACCATCACGGCCGTGACCAGGCCGGAGACATCGGGCGCGACCTGGATCACGTCCGCGCGCACATGGCCGTCGCGCGTCCACGGTGCTTCGGTGTAGTACTGCCACAGATGCCAGGCGGTCAGTGCCGCCGCGACCACGGCCGCCAGGGTCACCGCGTAGGGGCCGAGCAGCGAAAGCTTGCGATTCATGATGGAGCCTGCCAGGCGAGCGCGACGATCGCGCCCAGCACGAGGATATAAAGCGAGAAGTTGAACAGGGACCGGTGCCACACGATGCGGTAGAAGCCGATCCGGCCGAGCACGGCGCGCACGCCGGCGGTGATGGCGAACGCCGCCAGCATCCACACCACGGTGGCCGGCACGAAGACGCCGTACAGGTCGAACTCAGTGGCGTGCATGATGGCGTCCGTGGTCCGCGCGGTCCGTGCGGTCCGTATACAGCGCCAGCCGCAGGGTGGCCAGCGCCGCCAGCGCGGCGCGGGGGCTGGCGTGGAAATTCGTGGCCAGCGCCGCGGCGGCCGCGTCGATCCGCGCGGCCAGTGCCACAGCAGGCGTGCCGGCATGGCCGATGCGCGCGCACTGCCGGTAATGCCGCGCCACCCCTGCCAGCACGTGTTCCACGGCGCGGCGGCGCTCGGCCGGGCCATCGGCACAGGCGCGCCGCAGCGCCAGCACGGCGGCTTCCACCAGGAAGTCGGCTGCGGCAAGGCCGGCCGGCCTGGTGCTGGCGTTGTTGCGGCGCGTCAGCGGCGGCCACTGGCGCAGCAGCCGGTCCAGCATGCGGCCGCGCAGCCGCGCGCTGTTGACCGCCGCGCGCGGATGCGCGGCCAGCGCGATCTCGTTCCAGTTGGCCCTGGCCAGCCGGTAGGCCACCAGCTGCTGGCCGAAGGGCTGCATCAGCACGGCCCACAACGCGGCGAACACCAGCGCCGCCAGGCTTGCCAGGCTGCTGTTGAAGATGCCGGCGAAGCTGGCTGCACCGAGGTGCTGCGGCCCGGGGAACGACGCCGCGGTGACCGCCAGCAGCACCCCGAACAGCGCATTGCGCGGCTGCGTCGTCATCGCGCCGATGAACAGGTACGGAACGAACAGCAGCGCCACCAGCGAGCCGAAGTCATGCGCCAGCACCAGCACCACGAACTGGTAGTACCAGGACAGCAGCGCGCAGGCGATGCTCCACGCGATCACGCGGCCGGCCACCAGGCGCGGCTCCGCGGTGCTCGCAATAAAGCAGCTGGCAAGCGCGGCCAGCCCGACCGGGACGGCGCCGTCGACCCAGCCCGAGGCCATCCACAGCAAGCCCGCCATTAAGGTGGCCGAGCCGGCGGTGGCGGCGCGGAACAGCAGTTGCGCGTGATCGTGGTGGCGCGCCCGTCCGGCGGGCTCGACCCGATAGCGCAGCGTCGCCGGGTCGCTGCCATGCTGGCGCAGGCTTGCCTGCAGCAGGCGGCAGTCTTGCCACAGGTCGGCCAGCTCATCGAGGTAGGTACTGGTGGCCGCGACCAGGCGCGCATGCCAGTCCGCGGATGGTGCCGGTGCAGTGCCCGAGGGTAGCCAGGAAGGCACCGGGAGGCTCGCGCCCCGCTCGCCGGCGATCCATGCCAGGGTGGCGCGCAGCCGTTGCGCCACCGCGTCAGGCATGCCCGCCGGGTGGCGCCGCAAGGCGCCGGCGGCATCGGCAAGCGCCAGCACCAGCGGCAGCAGGGCCGTCATGCGCTGGTGCAGGGCGCGCGCGTGCCGCAGTGCCGGCGCACCGTCGGTCTCATATCTGAGCTGGGCGAGCTGCGTCTCCATGGCCAGGATATCGGCGGCCAGCAGGCTGAAGCTGTCGTGGCGCTGGCCCGCGCTGGCACCGGTGGCGCCGGTGGCCATGATGTCGCGGATCCAGCGCGAGGCATGGTCCAGCCAGGCGGACGCGCGCGCAGCCAGCGCCGGGGTGGTGCGCACGGGAAAGACCACCGCGCTGACCACGCTGGCGCAGGCGATGCCGATCACGATCTCCTCGATACGGGCAAGGCCCATGCCGAACACGGCCGCCGGATGCGTGACCGTGGGCAGCGCCACGATCGGCAGCGTGTAGGCGGCCAGCAGGCAGATGTAGTTGCGCGGCGCCGGCTCCAGCAGGGACAGGTAGAGCAGGGCGCCGGTCCAGCACGCGATCGCGGCCATCAGCAGCACGGGCTCGTCGACCAGCAGCGGCACCAGCACCACTGCGGACACCGCGCCCAGCAGCGTGCCGAGGATGCGGTAGGTGCCCTTGGCGTGGGTGGCGCCGGCCAGCGGGCTGGATACCAGGTACACCGTGGCCATGGCCCAGTACGGCCGCGGCAGGCCGAGCGCCAGCGCCACGCCGAGCGCCAGCATGGCCGCGCCGAACACCTTCAGCGAATGCAGCCATGGCGCGTAATCCGGGTATGCTGCCGCGAGCGCACGGAGCCAGCCGTGCGTCCTGGTGGCATCTGGGGCATCGTGGCCGGGCAGGGTGGCCCGGGGAAGCGGGTTGGACGAGGCCATGCTTCAACTCGACAACCCGACCGCCCGCATCAGCAGCCGCATCAGGCTGGCGCACACGAAGACCGTGCCGACGCCCGCCAGCCACAGGGCCAGCAGCCAGCCCAGCCGCGACGCGAGCCCCGAACGCATGAGCCTGGCCATCAGTGGTATCCCTCCCCGCGCTTGACTTTGCCGCGGAACACATAGTAGGACCAGGACGTGTAGGCCAGGATGATCGGCACGATGAACAGCGTGCCGACCAGCGCAAAGCCCTGGCTTTGCGGGGCCGACGACGCATCGAAGATCGAGATCGACGGCGGGATGATATTGGGCCAGATGCTGATGGCCAGCCCGGTATAGCCCATGAAGATCATCAGCAGCGCGTACAGGAACGGCGCCACGTTCGGCCGCTGGTGCAGCGAGCGGTAGATGCCGGCGGCCGCGACCAGCACCAGCAGCGGCACCGGCAGGAAGAAGAACAGGTTGGGCAGCGCGAACCAGCGCTCGGCAATGCCCGGATGCGTCAGCGGCGTCCACACGCTCACCGCCGCGATCATGGCCACCATCACGCCCGTCAGCACGTTGGTCACGCGCAGCATGGTCCATTGCAGCCGGCCCTCGGTCTTCATGATCAGCCAGGTAACGCCCAGGAAGGCGTACGTGATCACCACGCCCACGCCCGCGAAGATCGGGAACGGCGCCAGCCAGTCCAGCGCGCCGCCGGCATAGGTGGTGACATCCATGGCAATGCCATCGATATAGGCGCCCAGCGTCACGCCCTGGAAGAACGCGGCCACCACCGAGCCCCACGTGAAGGCGGCATCCCAGTACGGGCGGCTGCGGTCGCTGGCCTTGAAGCGGAATTCGAAGGCCACGCCACGGAAGATCAGTCCCAGCAGCATGAACATCAGCGGCAGGTAGAACGCGGTCAGCAGCACCGAGTAGGCCAGCGGGAAGGCGCACAGCAGCGCCGCGCCGCCCAGCACCAGCCAGGTCTCGTTGCCGTCCCAGACCGGCGCCACGGTGTTCATCATCACGTCGCGGTCATGGCGGTCGCCGACGAAGGGGAAGAGGATGCCGATGCCAAGATCGAAGCCGTCCATGACGACGTACATCATCACGCCGAAGAAGATCAGGGCGGCCCAGATAACGGGAAGGTTGATACCCATGTCGATCACCTGTTCAGGGTTCAGGAATCGCGGCGGCCGTGGCGGGCCATCGCGTGGGGTTCGGAAGCCGCGGCGATGGCGGCGGGAACGACGCTGCCGGGGCCGTAGGACGGTGCCTCATGCGGATGTGCGTCAGGGGCGGGGCCGGCGCTGGCCAGCTTGAGCATGTAGCGGATGCCGACGCCGAAGCAGACGAAATAGACCACCACGAACAGCGCCAGCGACAGCGCCACCGGGCCGGCCGCATGCGCCGACACGGCGTCCCGGGTACGCAGCAACCCGTACACCGCCCACGGCTGGCGCCCGATCTCCGTGGTCATCCAGCCGGCCAGCAGCGCGATCAGGCCGGTGGGGCCCATCGCCACGGCCAGGCGCAGGAACGCCCTGGACCGGTACAGCGCGCCGTTGCGGCGCAGTATCCATCCCAGCAGGCCGAAGCCGATCATCGCCACGCCAAGGCCCACCATGGTGCGGAAGGTAAAGAACAGCACGGTGGCGTTGGGGCGGTCTTCCGTGGGGAAGTCCTTCAGGCCGCGAATCTGCCCGTCAAGGGTGTGCGTCAGGATCAGGCTGCCCAGGCGCGGAATCTCGATGGCGTAGCGGGTTTCCTCGCGCTCCATGTCGGGGATGCCGAACACGATCAGCGGGAAGCCGTTCTTGTCATCCTTCGCGGCCGTGTTCCAGTGCCCCTCCAGCGCCGCGATCTTGGCGGGCTGGTGCTCCAGCGTGTTCAGGCCGTGGGCGTCGCCCACCATCGCCTGGATCGGCGCGGTGACCAGCACCATCCACATCGCCAGCGACAGCATCTTGCGCGCGGCGGGCACGGCGCGCCCGTGCAGCAGCTGCCAGGCCGACGACGCCGCCACGAACAGCGCCGTGGACAGCAGCGCGGCGATGACCATATGGGCGAGGCGGTAGGGGAACGACGGGTTGAAGATCACCTCCAGCCAGTCGGTCGGCACCACCTTGCCGGCAACGATGACGTAGCCGGCGGGCGTGTGCATCCAGCTGTTGGACGCCAGGATCCAGGTGGAGGAAATCATGGTGCCGAGCGCTACCATCACCGTCGAGAAGAAATGGAGCCCCGGCCCGACGCGGTTCCAGCCGAACAGCATCACGCCAAGGAAGCCCGCCTCCAGGAAGAAGGCGGTCAGCACCTCGTAGGTCAGCAGCGGGCCGGTGACGCCCCCGGCAAACTGCGAGAAGCCCGACCAGTTGGTGCCGAACTCATAGGCCATGACCAGGCCGGAGACGACCCCCATGCCGAAGTTCAGCGAGAAGATCTTGATCCAGAACTGGTACAGGGTCCGGTAGACGGTGTCCCGGGTCTGCAGCCAGCGCGCTTCCAGGAATGCCAGGAAGCAGGCCAGCCCGATAGTGATGGCGGGAAATAAGATGTGGAAGGAAACCGTGAACCCGAACTGGATTCGGGCAAGGTCCAGGGCTGTGAGTCCGTGCATTGAGGTGCTCTCCGTGGGGGGCGCCGCCGGCAGATGGGCCGTACCGCGACATTACGGACAAGGGTACGGGTGACAGCCTGCCCGCCAGGGATACAGTTCTGGGGGAACCGTTCAAGCTCAGTTGTTCGGGCCGGGGCGACGCTGGCCAGGCGCGTGGGCGCCACCAGTACAGATAGCGCCGTTGCGCGGGATCACAGGCCGGGATGGATCCCGCGGCATCGACGGGCCCGGAGCCAGGGGCAATCGCATCGGGCGCCGCCGCAAGCACGGAGCGTGCTGCAGCGGACAGCCTGCGCGGTTGCTCAGCTGAACAGCGTCATGGCCTTGCCGAGGGTCGACCAGATGCCCGCGCCCAGCGGGATCAGCACATAGGTCCAGAACGCGAGCAGCAGCAGTGTCTTGCCGAAAGTGCGGCCGTTTTCCATGGTTTGTCTCCTGTGTTCTTGATGGCAGGCCCAGTCAGGCCGCGCTGGCCGCTTCGCGCAGGTGGTGCCGCGCATGCACCGGCCGGATCAGCAGGTTGCAGGCGAAGCCCACCACCAGCAGTCCCGCCATGATGTGCAGGGTGTCGACGTAGACCTCTGACCTGGGCACGCCCAGCGCCAGCTTGTACTCGCGGATGTAGTTCACCAGCGCCGGTCCGGCAATGCCGGCGGCGGCCCATGCGGTCAGCAGGCGGCCATGGATGCCGCCCACGTACGCGGTACCGAACATGTCGGCCAGGTACGCCGGAATGGTGCTGAAGCCGCCGCCGTACATGGTCAGGATCAGGAAATAGCAGGCCACGAACAGCGCCACGTTGCCGGCCGCGCCGATCGCCGGCACGGCCAGGTAGAGCGCGGCCCCGAAGGCGAAGAAGATGGCGTAGGTCAGCTTGCGGCCGAAGTAGTCGCTGGCGGAGCTCCACAGGAAGCGTCCCGTCATGTTGCCGATGCTGAGCAGGCCGACGAAGCCGGCCGCGGCCGCGGCGGTGATGGTGCCCTTGAAGGTTTCCTGGATCATCACCGCTGCCTGGCCCAGCACGCCGATGCCTGCCGTGATGTTCAGGAACAGGATCAGCCATAGCAGGTAGAACTGCGGCGTCTTCAGCGCCTGGTCGATATGCACGTTGGCGTGCGTGACCATCTTGCTCGCCTTGGCCTTGGGCACAAAGCCGGCAGGCGCCCAGCCCGGGGCCGGGATGCGGATCGCCAGCGCGCCAAGCGACATCGAGATGAAATAGATCACGCCCATGACCAGGAAGGTCTCGGCCACGCCCGCGCTGGTGGCGCTTTTGAAGTGGTTCATCAGCGCGACCGACAGCGGCGCGCCGATCATCGCGCCGCCGCCGAAGCCCATGATCGCCATCCCGGTGGCCATGCCGCGGCGGTCGGGGAACCAGCGGATCAGCGTGGACACCGGCGACACGTAGCCAAGCCCGAGCCCGATCCCGCCCAGCACGCCGTAGCCCAGGTACAGCATCCAGATCTGGTGCAGCCAGATTCCCGCCGCCGACACCAGGAAGCCGCCGCCGAAGCAGCATGCGGCCGTGAACATGGTGCGGCGCGGCCCGACCTTCTCCAGCCACTTGCCCGCGAACGCGGCCGAGATGCCAAGGAAGAAGATCGCCAGCGAGAACACCCAGCCCAGCGTGGTCAACTGCCAGTCGCCCGGCGCCGCGCTCGTGACGCCGATGATCCGTGTCAGCGGTTCGTTGAAGACCGAGAACGCGTAGGCCTGGCCGATGCACAGGTGCACCGCCAGCGCGGCGGGCGGCACCATCCAGCGGTTGAAGCCCGGCCGGGCGATGATCGCTTCCTTGGAGAAGGGCGATGGCCGCGATGCTGGCCGCGATGGCGATGGTCCTTGCGATGGCCCGGAACGGTGTTGCTCCTGCTTGGCGGGTGTTTGCGCTTGCGCGGAATAGGACATGAAGTTGTCTCCTACCTGGAAGTGGCAGCCTCTTGTTGCGCGGGTGCGCCGGGCTGAGGCGCGTCGTTCAGCAAGAGCTGTGCCGGTGGCCGATACCGTTTGCCATCAATGGGTTGCGGCAAGCGGCCTTCCGGAAGGGCGGGCCATTGGACAAAATGTCCGGGCACGGGCCCGGCGTGCGGGTCAAAATGTCCATCCACGGCCGCCGCCGCGCACGGTCGGGTCGGTTTAACCCCAATACAGGCGGATCGGGCACAGTCGCTAGACTCTCCGCCTGCACCGCAACAACCAAAGTGATGAGCGAACGACAAAGCAACGCCGCCGAAGCCGATAACTGGCAGCGCCGCACGATCCTGGTGGTGGACGACGAGGCCGGCATGCGTTCGTTCCTGTCGCGGGCGCTGGAAGGCAAGGTGGGCAGCGTGCTTACGGCCGACAGCGCCGAAGCGGGCGCCGCGCTGCTGGAGCAGCGCCATGTGGACCTGATCCTGCTGGACGTGGCGCTGCCCGGCGCCAGCGGCATGGAGTGGCTCCAGGCATTGCGCGCAGCCGGCAATCCCGCCGACGTCATCCTGATGACGGCCTTCGCCGACATGGACACGGCCATTGCCGCGCTGCGCTCCGGCGCGGCGGACTTCATCGTCAAGCCGTTCCGCGTCGACCAGGTGCTCAACGCCATCCGGCGCTGCTTCAACCAGGCCCGGCTCGCGCGCGAGAACTACCTGCTGCGCCGCGAGCTGGACAAGTACACCATCCACAAGGACTTCATCGGCGAGTCCGAAGCCATGAAGAAGCTGATGGCGCTGGTCGCGCGGGTCGCACCGATGCCGTCCACGGTGCTGGTGACGGGCGAGTCCGGCACCGGCAAGGAAGTGGTGGCGCGCGAGCTGCACCGGCTCAGCGGCCGCCAGGGCCAGTTCGTGCCGCTGAACTGCGGCGCGATGGCGCCCGAGATCATCGAAAGCGAGCTGTTCGGCCACGCCAAGGGCGCTTTCACCGGCGCGGCCGGCGCGCGCCACGGGCTGTTCCTCTATGCCGATGGCGGCACGCTGTTCCTGGACGAGATCTCGGAACTGCCGCTGGCGATGCAGGCCAAGCTGCTGCGCGTCATCGAGGACCGGCGCATCCGCCCGCTCGGCACCGAGCGCGAGATCGCGGTGGACGTGCGCATCGTTGCCGCCTGCAACCGCAACCTGGCCAACGAAGTCGCCGCGGGGCGCTTCCGCCAGGACCTGTTCTACCGGCTCGACGTGGTCGCCGTGACCATCCCGCCGCTGCGCACGCGGCCGGAAGACGTGGTGCCGCTGGCCGAGCATTTCTCCGAGCAGCTGTCGGCGCAGCTGGGGCTGCCGCCGGTGCCGCTGTCGCCGTCGCTGGTGTGCCTGCTCAAGGCCTATGACTGGCCAGGCAATGCGCGCGAGCTGCGCAACCTGGTGGAGCGGGCGCTGATCCTGGGCGAGTACCCGGTCGAACTGCTGGCCCATGCCGCCGAGCCGCGTGACGCGGATACGCCGCCGACGCATGACGCAGCCGCCGACGACGCCACCCTGCTCGAAGCCGTCGAGCGCCGGCACATCCTGCAGGTGCTGGCGGCGGAGGGCGGCAATCGCGTGGAAGCCGCGCGCCGGCTCGGCATCTCGCGCCGCACGCTGGACCGCAAATGCCTGCAGTGGGGCCTGCGCGCTTGAAGCCCTCAACGCCCTCAGCGCCCTCAATGCTGCTGCGCCGCTATCGCGCCTCGCTGCGCGCCAAGCTGGTGTCCATCGTGGTCGCGCCCCTGCTGGTGGCGCTGGTGGCGCTGCTGCTGCTGATGGCGCTGTGGGGCAATCGCACGTTCCAGGCCTTGCTGGCCTACAAGGTCAACAGCGACCTGCTGGTCGCCCACGAGTACTTCGAGCACATGGTCGGCGGCATGAAAGACCGCGTCCTGCAGGAGGCCAGATCCTATGCCCTGGTGGACGGTCTTGGCCGCGGCAGCGCCATGCCCGCCATCCTGGCCGACGCGCGGCGTACGCACGGCCTCGACTTCCTGCAACTGCTCGATCCCAAAGGGCGGCTGCTTGCCGCTGCGCCGGCGGGTGCGGCGGGTATGGACTACGCCGGCTGGCGCGTGGTGGAAAGCGCCGCGGCCGGCCGCCCGGATGCCGCCACCGACGCCTGGTCCGCCGCGCAGCTGGCTGCCGTCTCCGGCGACCTTGCCAGGCGCGCCCAGGTAACGCTGCGCGCCACCGCCAATGCGGCGCCGACCGACAGGACCATGGAATCCCGTGGCATGGTGGTGCACGCGGCGGCGCCGGTGTTCGATGCGGCGGGCAAGCTGGTGGCGATCCTGCACGGCGGTACGCTGCTGAACCACAACCTCGGCTTTATCGACGCGATCAACGCACTGGTCTACCAGCCGGAATCCCTGCCCCGTGGCAGCCAGGGCACGGCGACCCTGTTCCTGGACGACACGCGCATTGCCACCAATGTGCGGCTGTTCCATGGCGAGCGGGCCCTGGGCACGCGCGTCTCCCGCGAGGTGCGGGACAAGGTGCTCACGCGTGGCGAAAAATGGCTGGACCTGGCCTTCGTGGTCAACGACCGGTACATGAGCGCCTATGAGCCTATCGTGGACAGCCGCGGCCAGCGCATCGGCATGCTCTACGTGGGCTACCTGGCCAGGCCGATCAGCCAGGCCAAGGACCTCGCGCTGGGCGTGCTGGTGGGCCTGTTCCTGCTGCTGGCCGTGGCGGGAGCGTTATTCTCGCTGCTGTGGGCCAGGCGCGTGTTCACGCCGATGACGCAGATGGTCGGCACCATGCGCGCGCTCGAGGCCGGCAACGACAACGCGCGCGTCGGCCCGGTGCGCAGCGAGGATGAACTGGGCCAGCTCGCCGGCCAGTTCGACCGGTTGCTGTCGGACGTGCAGCAGCGCAATGCCGAGCTCAGGGACTGGGCGGACTCGCTAGACCGCAAGGTCGCCGAGCGGACCCGCGAGCTCGAGGATGCGAACGCGGTGCTGCGCGCGACCCGGCAGCAGCTGATTACCTCGGAAAAGCTTGCGCTCGCGGGGCAGCTTACCGCGGGCGTGGCCCATGAGATCAACAATCCGATTGCGGTGATCCAGGGCAACCTGGACGTGGCCCGCGATATTCTCGGCCCGGCCGCGGAGCCGGTCCGGCATGAATTGCGGCTGATCGACGAGCAGGTGCGACGCATCTACCTGCTGACCAACCGGCTGCTGCAGTTTGTCCGGCCGGAGGCCTACGCCGGCAATACCGAGCGCCTGGATGTGGGCGAGGTCGCGGCCGGCTGCGTGGACCTGGTCCGGCATATGCTGAAGGACGCGGCCATCCGGGTCGAACTGGCCTGCCAGGCCACACGCCGCGTGCGCATCAGCCGCAGCGAACTGCAGCAGGTCATCGTCAACCTGGTGACCAATGCCATCCACGCCATGCCGGAGGGCGGCATCCTTACGCTGGCCACGCGCGACTGGGAAGGGCACGGCGTGACGCTGCATGTGCGCGACACGGGCCGCGGCATCCGCGAGGAAGACCTGCCCAACCTGTTCAATCCGTTTTTCACCACCAAGAAGCAGATGGGGACCGGCCTCGGCCTGTCCATCAGCTATGCGCTGGTAGAGCGCTATGGTGGCCGCATTACGGTGGAAAGCACGGTGGGGCAGGGTGCCGAGTTCATCGTCTGGCTGCGCGAAGACGGGTCTGCGGCGCAGCCAGAGGCGGATGGCCGAGGGTGATGACGACTCACGCCACGGGACACAACTCCTCTGCCATCAGATCAAGTTGCGTTTTGATCATTGCCAGCAGGCAGTGTACGCCGTGGCATGCCTGCAAGCGCTCGCTTTCCACTTCCAGCAGCGACAGGACGCTACCCAGGCCGGCCTTGATCCGGTCGAGCGATTCAAGTGTTTCTGCCGGAATGCCGACGATAATGGCTTCGCGCTGTTGACGGGCTTTCTCTTGCATTGCGTTCTCCTGAAGAAGGTTAGGAGACCCGCCTGATGCAATTGCTTGAGGGGTGGCGGGCCTGACAGCGGGGGTCGAAATACCGGCTCACCAACGAACACCGGCCAGCCTGATTGGCTGCCCCGCCCGGCCCGCCATTGTGAAGCGACGCGCGCGTGCGTTTGAGGATGGTCGCCTGAGCGACCATCCGTTGGTGAAAGCGGGTTTCGACGCCCGATCACCGTTGTCTCGGTGATGGCCTTAGTTTTCCCTTTTCAGTTGGGGATGACGATCAGACGATTCGCAAGCTTCCTTTGGGTTCAACGGAAAGCGGCTTCCGGCGGCAGCTCTGCAACCGGACTCGGCTATTGCCTGACTGAAGTTCATGGCGATGAGGAAAGTAGATGCGGGAGAGTGTCTTCGCTCGCAGTGGGTACGGGCCCTGCCCGTCAGCTCTCGGGGTCATACCCAAACTCGCGGAGTTCCTGCGAGCAGCGGCAGGCTTTGGCGATCTTTGCAGCCCACAGGATGGCGGCTTCGCGCGACGGGAGCTGCAGGACACAGAAGCCACCGTCGAACTCCTTCGTCTGGGGATAGGTTTCGTTTGTGACCGTGCCGTCTGAGGCGACCATGAGTGGTGCGACATCCTCGTTGATACCACCACCGAACACGTACACGCCTGCAGCCTTCGCCTCGCGTATGACCTCGTGCGCAGCTTCGCCCACGGCGGCAAAGTCCTCGGCGGGGACTTGCATCGCCCTTCCAGGAAAGGAGATAAGGTATTTCGTCATCGTTCCATCCTTCGGTTGAGGCTGGTGCTGTTTGGGAGGCCTAGCCTGTTATGGGTTGATGTGCAACGCGCCCTAATACGGATGATGCGCTCTAACACGTGCAGATTCCGAGCATGTAAGCCGTTGATCTTGCAGAGTGGCCTATCGGACGGCAGCAATTCAGTCAGGCGTCTTACTCAGATGCTCGACAAGAAGGGCAGCTGAACCGGACAGAGCGCGGGAGGCGCTCGTGGCGATAAGCAGCCTCCGCTCTGCCCAGTCATCTACAAGCCGAACGGCTTTCAGACCCCACGGCTCGAGCTTTCGAAAGCATGCGCCGAGCGGAAGTACACCTATCCCCAGATTAGAAGCAATCATTTCGGACATGGCGTCAAAGCTTCGAACCTGGATGCGCAGCCGCAACGGAAAGCCAATGTCATGTGCCGCGCTAGAGATGGTGTTAAGCAGCGAACTGCCTCGATTCAGGCCCACGAAGTCATAGGAAAGACAGCTTCGGAAGTCGATTTCGTCCACCCCCGCCAACGGGTGCGTCTTCGAGCAAAGTACAACGAGCCGGTCAGTTTGATAGGGGATGACGTTCAGACCGTGCGTTGGTGGACCCTCGACGAAGATGCCTACGTCTGCCAGTCCTTCCACGATTGCACGGACGATGTCACCGCTGAGTTGCTCTTCGACCTCGACACGGGTGTCGGGGTAAAGGTGCAAAAAGCTTTCTAGTGCAGATGGAAGAAATTCGACCAGGGCGGACATGTTCGCCCAAAGCCGAACGTGTCCCCGAGAACCGCTTGAGTACTCGCTGAGCTCATTACTGAAAAGCTCGAATCCCTGAAAAAGACGCATCGCGTGCTGAAGCGCAACGTGACCAGCGGGCGTCAGCCGAATGCCGTGGGCATTCCGCTCCATCAGGACTGCGTTAGAGGCGGTTTCGAAGTCCGAAATCCGCCTGCTTGCGGCCGATAGCGCCAAGTTACACCGCTCGGCACCCTTGGTGATGCTGCCGGTCTGTGCCACGGCACAGAACAAACGCAGAGTGACGAAATCGACGCGAGCGGGATTGATGAGGTTCTGTGGCATGTAGGCACTTTATCAGTCTGGCAAGCGACCGGCTTCGCAAAATGCGAAGGCTCCATGCGAAATTAGGAATTCCTCCTCTCCTATTCGTGCGCATACATTCGAGGTCATCGCAAAATCGCAAGAAGGAGACGCTGGTGATTCATCACTTGGACCATCTGGTCTTGACGACCAGCAACGAGGAAGCATGTGTCGATTTCTACGTCGGTCTGTTGGGGATGACCCTCGAGACCTTCGCAGAAGGCCGCAAAGCCTTCAAGTTCGGCGAGCAGAAAATCAATCTGCATGTGAAGGGCAAGGAATTCGAGCCGAAGGCCCATCTTCCCGTGCCTGGCGCCCTGGACCTCTGCTTTATCGCGGCGATTCCGCTCGATGAAGTCATCGCGAAACTGAATGCGCGGGGCGCTCGCATTATCGAAGGGCCGGTCGCCCGTACCGGCGCGAACTACCGCCTGCGTTCGATTTACCTGCGCGACCCCGACCTGAATCTGATTGAAATCTCCGAGAGGGCCGACGCATGAGTGCCGCAAATTCCGAGCGCACCATTGTTGGCTTCGTTGGCCTCGGCCAGATGGGCAAGCCAATGGCTCTTAACCTGATTCATGCCGACACGGACCTGCGCGTCACGTCAAAAGTGCAGGACCCGTATCGGGAGCTGCAGGAAGCTGGCGCTACGACAGCCGACAATCTGGCCGGCCTGGCCGACGCCAAAATTGTGTTCCTGAGTCTGCCAGGCACCGCTGCCGTGCTGGATGTGCTATTTGGCGACGGTGGATTGGCAACGCTGCTTCGTCCGGGTTCCATCGTTGTCGATACCAGCACGATGGAGCACGGTGCGACGATGGATATTCATGCACGTCTTACTGCTGCCGGCATCGTGTTCCTCGATGCGCCGGTGTCGGGAATGCAATCGCGGGCTGAAGCCGGCACATTGACTGTCATGTGCGGCGGGGCGGAACAGACCTTTGAAACGGTGAAGCCGTGGCTCGAGCGCATGGGCAACAACGTCCTGTACATGGGTGACGCAGGTAGCGGACAGCTGACGAAGCTCGTGAACCAGTTGTTATTCGATATCAACTGCGCCGCTCTCGCAGAGATTCTTCCCATGTCCCGGAAGATGGGGCTGGACCCCGAGAAGATTGCGTCAGTCATCAACAGCGGCACGGGGCGTAGCTACGCATCGGAATTCTTCCTGCCCCGCATCCTGGCACGCCACTTCAGCGACGGCTATCCGCTCAAGGCGGCCTACAAGGACCTGGTCAGCGCGGCCGAGTTAGGCGCTCGCCATTGCATCCCGATGCCTGTGCTTGCCGCCGCTACCGCCACATATCAGATGAGTCTGTTGGCCGGCCACGGCACCAGCGACAAGGGCGCAATGACGCGTTTCTTTGAAGACATGCTTGCCGTGCAGTTCAGCGCCGCAGCACCCCAGATGGAGAAAGAACATGGCTGAACCGCTTGGCCTAGACAATGGCCTGACAAACTACGGCGACCGGGATTTCGCGCGTTACCTGCGCCGCTCGATGGCGCATTCGATGGGTATCTCGGGAGAGTTGCTTTCGAAACCGGTTGTCGGCATCGCGGCATCGCCCAGCGATTTCAACAACTGTCACCGCTACATGCCACAACTCGTAGAAGCGGTATCGCGCGGTGTGCTCGCGGCAGGTGGCTTGCCGCGCATGTTCCCCACGGTGTCCCTGGGCGAAGTGTTCCTCAACCCGACCAGCATGGTGTACCGCAACCTGATGTCGATGGACGTCGAGGAAATGGTGCGCGCCCAACCGATGGACGCCGTCGTCCTGATTGGTGGCTGCGACAAGACCGTGCCGGCTCAGCTGATGGGCGCTGCTTCTGCCAATCGCCCCGCCATCCAACTGGTGACTGGCCCGATGTCAACGGGTCGCCACAAGGGCGAGCGGCTCGGCGCATGCACGGATTGCCGTCGCTTCTGGGGCAAGTTCCGAGCCGCAGAGATTGACCAGCAAGAAATCCAGATGGTCGAAACACGTCTGGCCACCACTGCCGGCACCTGTGCCGTCATGGGTACCGCCAGTACGATGGCGTGCATTGCGGAAGCGCTCGGCATGTCATTGCCAGGCACCGCGGCGATTCCTGCAGTCGACTCGCAGCGTTTGGTGGCCGCTGAAGAGAGTGGACGGGCTGCAGTGCGACTGGCGCGTTCGCCAATCCTGCCTTCGCAAATCATGACCGAGCAGTCGGTCGAAAACGCCTTCCGCGTCCTGATGGCGCTGGGCGGTTCCACCAATGCCATCATCCACCTCACGGCCGTTGCCGGCCGCCTCGGCATCCGTATCAGCCCGCAACGCCTGAACGAGATTTCGGACGAAACCCCGGTGCTGGTCGACCTCAAGCCGGTGGGCGATGGGTACATGGAGGACTTCCATTCCGCAGGCGGCATGGGCGCGGTGCTGCGCGAACTGCGCCCGCTGCTGAACCTGGACTGCCTGACCGTGGATGGCAGGACGCTGCGCGAGCGCCTGGACGAACCGGTTGGCTGGGTGGACCGCAAAGTCGTCCGGGCGTTTGACAAGCCGGTTAGCGAGGTCGGCGGGCTGATTGCCCTGCACGGCAGCCTGGCACCGGACGGCGCAATCTTCAAGCGTGCTGCCGCCACGCCTTCGTTGTTCGAAACCGAAGGCCGCGCGGTGGTCTTCGAAGGCCTGGAAGACTTGGCCAACCGTGTCGATTCGCCCGACCTGGACGTCAATGCGGATGACATCCTAGTGCTGAAGAACGCCGGCCCGCTGGCAGCCGGTATGCCAGAAGCCGGCTATCTGCCTATTCCGTCGAAGCTCGCCAAGGCCGGCGTGAAAGACATGGTTCGCATCTCGGATGCCCGCATGAGCGGTACCGCATACGGCACCATCGTGCTGCACGTCTCTCCGGAGGCGGCGGCCGGCGGCCCCTTGGAAGCGGTCCGCAACGGCGATCGGATTCGCCTGTCGGTGTCTAAAAAGAGAATCGACTTGCTGGTCGAGCCTGACGAAATTGCACGCCGTCTTACGGAGCGCAGGCCGCTGCCTCAGAAGCGCGGCGGTTATCAGCAACTCTATCAGCGCACAGTCACGCAAGCCCCTGAAGGCTGTGACCTCGACTTCCTCGCCCAGCCTCGCAGCTGACACCGTTCGTCACCAACCTTACTCGATTGACCATGAACTTTTATCCTCAGCTGCTCGCGCGCGCCGAGCAGGGAAACCCCGTGCGCGTCGGCCTTATTGGTGCAGGGAAATTCGGCTCGATGTACCTGGCGCAGGTGCCGCGCACGCCAGGCGTGCACATGGTTGGTATTGCCGACCTGAATCCGGCAAACGCCCATGCCAGCCTCGAACGCGTGGGCTGGGAACGTGGCCGTGCGCAAGCAGCGACCCTGGATGACGCGGTCGCCTCGGGCGCCACGCACGTCGGCGATGACTGGGAAGCGCTTGTGGCGCATCCGGGTGTTGACATCATAATCGAATGCACGGGTAACCCGATTGCCGCTGTCGACCACTGCCTCGCCGCGTTCAAGCATGGCAAGCATGTCATCAACGTCACGGTCGAAGCCGATGCATTCTGCGGTCCGCTGCTAGCCCACCGTTCCCGTCAGGCTGGAGTGGTCTACTCCTTGGCCTATGGTGACCAACCAGGCTTGGCTTGCGAACTCGTCGATTGGGCTCGCACTTGCGGGTTCCCCATCATCGCCGCGGGGCGCGGGCACAAGTGGCTGCCCAAGTTCCGGGAATCGACGCCCGATACGGTCTGGGACCACTGGGGCGTTACGGCCGACCAGGCACGCATCGGCGGCATGAATTCGAAAATGTTCAATGCCTTCCTCGATGGCTCCAAGCCAGCTATCGAAAGCACTGCCATTGCAAATGCCACCGGCCTTCATGTGCAGGCCGAGGGTATCACCTTTGCACCAGCGTCCGTCGAGCAGATTCCGACCGTCATGCGGCTCAAGTCGGATGGCGGCGTGCTGTCGCAAAAGGGTGTGGTCGATGTGGTGTCGTCGCTGAACACCGACGGTACTTCCGTAGGGTACGACATCCGTAAGGGTGTGTGGGTCTGCGTCGAGGCACCAACGGAATACATTCGTCGCTGCTTCAAGGAATACCAGGTTTTCACCGACCCCAACGGCCAGTGCATGGTCCAGTACAAGAAATGGCATCTCATTGGCCTGGAGCTCGGCATCTCTGTGGCGAGCGTCGGGCTGCGTCGGGAGTCAACCGGTGTGGGTCAGCACTTTAACGCGGACGTCGTTGCCACGGCAAAGCGGGACCTGAAGGCAGGGGAGATGCTCGATGGCGAAGGCGGTTACACGGTCTTCGGCAAGCTGTTCCCTGCAAAGGAATCGCTCCATGTTGGCAGTCTGCCCTTGGGTCTGGCCCATCACATGAAACTGCGGCGGGATGTGCCCAAGGACCAGTCCCTCACGTGGGAGGACGTGGTCATCGATGCAGAGCAACCAGCCTACCGCGTTCGTAAAGAGATGGAAGCTCTGTTCCAGAGCTGACAGGCCACCGGAACGAAGCCGGGATGGGACGGACCTTCCCGACTTACATATATCAATAGGAGACGCAGAATGAAATGGAGTGTGAAGATCTCCGCGACAGCGCTCGTGCTGGCGGCCGCAGGGCCGGTGCTTGCAGCTGACGCCTACCCTAGCAAGCCGGTCACGATGATTGTCCCGAGCGCACCTGCTGGGTCGACCGACATCGTCGCGCGGCTAATTGGCGAGCAACTCGCCAAGGACCTCGGCCAGCCTATCGTGATTGAGAACCGGCCTGGCGCCAGCGGCAACATTGGCACAGAAGCTGTCGCGAGAGCCAAGCCGGATGGTTACACGCTCCTCATGCAGTACTCCGGCTATCACGTGGGCAATCCCACGCTGTTTCCCCAGGCGCGCTGGAAGCCTAAGGACTTCGCGTCTGTAGCGCTGGTGATGCGCGCCCCGCATGTCGTCGCCGTCAACGGAAAGATTCCCGCTCAGAACCTGCGAGACCTGATTGCGTTTGGCAAGAAGGACAACCAAGGCTTGTTCTTTGCGTCATCAGGCAATGGCTCCATCCAGCATATTGCGGGCGTCATGTTCGGCAATCAAGCGCAGGTCCCGGTAACCCATGTCCCATACAAGGGGGCTGGTCCTGTGGTCAGCGACCTCATCGGCGGCCAGGTCGATATGTTCGTGACGACACCGCCGTCAGTAATCGGACAGGTTAAGGCCGGAAAAATCAAGGCACTGGCTTACACGGGGGCTAAACGCCACCCTTCGATGCCTGACGTCCCGACTTCTGCTGAAGCTGGTCTGCCAAGCTACATCGTGGAGTCTTGGTTTGCGGTATTCGCGCCGGCAGGCACGCCGCCGGACATCGTCAAGAAACTCTCCACATCGATTCAGAAAATCGTGGAGAGCCCGGAGTACAAGAAAAAGATTGAGGAGCAGGGCGGCTTTGCTGCCTACATGGACCCTCCGACTCTGGATAAGTTTGTGACCCAAGAACTCGCTACCTGGGCGAAGGTGATTAAGGACGGAAGAATCACCGCTGAATAACGGTTGCGACGACCGAAGGTGGGAAGGTCTCTGGCATCGGGGATACTGTGAAGAGCTTCCGTGGGATTCCATATGCAGCGCTTGTTGTCGTTCTCATCGACAAAAACAAGGTCACCCATCACGGAGACCAGCGTCACCACGTAGCCGCCTTCATCGTCGGTGCTGACGACTTCGGGCGTGTGGCAGGACGCGGCGGTCTCGAATACCACGCTGCCAGGACCCGCAACCCAGTCGTGCTCCTTGTATTTCCACTGGCCTTCCAGCGTGTAGACGACGACGGTGCCGGAATGGTGCTTGGGAAGCTGCATGCTCTTGGGCGCCTTCATCAGCACGATGATTTCGCCCCGAATCGGGTCAAGCTTGAAGTACTTCAGCAGGACGTCGTCCGAATAGGGGGTGAACGGAACCCACGGCAGCGATTCGCCATCGATGACTGCAGTATCGATTTGTTGGTAAAGCCTGACTGTCTCCAGTGATTTGGAATAAGACGGCATTTCAACACACCGCGTGATGCAACACGCGTGCGGTGAGGAGCCTCATCCTTCCTCGACATCGTTCCGGATGAGGCGCTGTTTGCCGCCGCCATGGGTTGGCTGGCGGACTTCTCAGGGGTTTTTCCGGCGGACTGTCCGGATCAGGAAAGGGATGTGCCTGTCAGCGTCGCGCGAAGCATCTTGCGTGGCGCATTGCCATAGTCCGCCACGGCATAGTGTTGGCACAGCAGGTTGTCCCACATTGCCACGGTGTTGTCGCGCCATTTCAGGCGCACCTGATACTCCGGAATCGCGGCCTGCGAGCACAGGTAGCACAGCAGGTGGTGCGACTCGGGCATGAAGTCCTGGCCGTAGCTAATGTCCGTGAAGTTGAAATAGTTCACGAAATGGGTCGTGAATGCCGAATTGACAAACAGAACCTTTTCCTGGGTCTCCGGGTGGATCAGGACGACCGGATGTTCACTGCCGGGGTTCTTTGCTGCGGCGGCGTGGCGTTCGTCCTTCGGATACTGAGCCAGGAAGACATGTTCGGCGCTGTGCTTGGCGTACAGGCCGTCAATTCGCTGCTTGATGGCGTCGGGAAGGCGTTCATAGGCCATTACCATGTTGGACCAGATCGTATCGCCGCCGTTTTCCGGTCCCATTTCGCGGCGCAAGACTGCGCCGCGCGGAGGGGCGTTCTTGTAGGTCACGTCCGAATGCCAGACATTCTCCCGGCTGGCCTTCTCGACAAAATTCTGTTTGTTCGGATCCAGATTCCGATAGAGCATCAGAAGCTTGTCGGCCTCCGGATGGCTCGGCGCAAGCGGGTGCGCTTCGAGTTCGGCGAATTGCGCGGCAAACGCCTGCTGCTCCAGCGGGGTAATGTCCTGGTCGCGGAAGAACAGCACCTTGTGCTTCAGCCACAGCGCCCGAATCTCAGCAATGAGGTCAGGATCCTGGGCGGCGTCGGCCAGGCTGATGTTGCTGAGTTCAGCGCCGATGGCCGGCGTGCAAAGCTCCACCTTGATCGAATGTTGACGCACCGATGTCCGGATGATGGCTGGTGCTGTAGGGGAGGCTTGTGTAGCCCAGTTCTGCGCCGTAGTTGCTGCTGTCATAGCTGTCTCCAATCTCAGTCTGGGCCGCGGTGCGCGAGTCGTTGGCAGGCCTTGGTGGTTCGGCACGCCAGCGCATCGACGGCGCTTGATCAAATCCACTTGGATGCAGCTATGGTAGGTTTTGTCGCCCCTCCATGATTCGCCCTATGGGCCAAATTCTTAGCATGTTGGGACACGCCGTCAATTGCCTTCAAGTCGCCCATGCAATGGGCGGTTGGCGCTCTTGCTTGCCGTTCGATGCTAGTCGGTACGAGAACCGGGCAGAAAGCCGTGGGCCGATGAAGCAGCCACACCTGCGTCAGGGACCTCCCAAACGATCATCCACGGTCCACCCGGGGCCTGGCTGTGGCCATGCTCTGCCTGTAGTTAGCCACCCAATCCGATGGGGTCTTGCCGAACTCCCGGTGGAACCAGCGGGAAAAGTCGCCAGCGGTGGAGAATCCAAGCAGTTCGGCGACTTCATATAGCTTGCGCCTGCTGTGGTCGCGAGGCTGACGCCCAAGGCGATTCACAGCACCGCCATGGCGACGCTCGCCCTGGCCTACAACGTCCTCGGCCTGGCGCCGGGTTCCATCGTCACCGGAGCACTGGCAGATCGGTTAGGGCTGACGGTGGCGCTCGAGCTATTGCCAAGAGCAGGGATCGCGTCGGCTGTTGTCCTGTTGATAGGCGTGCGCTATATGCGCGGTGAGAGATGACTGTTCTCGTGTCGGATGCGGAACTGATTACCAGCATTTCGCGGAATCATTGCCTTGTACGCGGCGTAGCCCAATCGCCCCAGCGAGTCGCCCCTCGATGGCGAGACAAGGGCTTACCGAAGGCATCGTAGCGGTAATCGCGATGGTTGGTGGCAAGACCGTCTTGGAAGTGGTGATTCAGACGCGGCGATCCAGATGCGGCTGCTGCGATTCAGTAGCGTGACGCGACGGAAGGCCCGGAACGGATGGGGTGACGCCTGAAGCGAAAATAGCCCCCCGCTGTGTGCGAGGGGCCACCGCTTTCCCTGATCTTCCCGGGCGGACCGGGAAGGCCACGCAGTTGACGCGTTCCGCTATTGCTTGCTGCCGCTATTGGCGCCGTCAGTAAACGGATCGGCCTTCCCTGCCTTCGCGCCGTCGGTATAAGGATCAGCTTTGCCAGCCCTCGCGCCGTCGGTATACGGGTCGGGCTTCTTGGTCGGCGCCAAGTCGGTGCGGGTCGACTCCTTAGCCCCATCCGTATATGGGTCGAATTTTGCGGATTTCGCACCGTCCGTAAATGGATCCGCTTTCCCCTTGGCCCCTTGCGTATACGGATCCACTGCCTTTTGCGCGTAGCCGGGCAGTGCTAGTGATGCTCCGAAGGCCGCAATTACCGCGATAATAATCGCTCTCATTTCTTTCTCCCGTGAGGATCAACTTCACTCAAGCGTAGAACCCGACTGGCGGGGACGACCTGCCGTGAACTGGCCCTGCCCGAGGCGAATCCGCGACGGGCTGCCCCCCCCCATAGTAGGTCGTACTGTGCTTGTCTGCAACGGCAACGCCTGTGCCGCGTCGGCGCCGGCGCCGGAGCGAGATGACCGATACTTGACGCAAACGTCATTGCCCGCGGGCTATGCCAGCGCCCGTTTTTGGCCGACGGACTAAACCGCTCACACGGTAACCCTCCGGTCAAGCGCGAAGTGACTCAACCGCCAGCGCTGTTTCCTATGTTGAGGACCGAGGCAATTCGCCTCGAGCCTCGACAGGAGCACAGCCATGTCAGTCGCGACGCCTACCATCAGCCCGCTACGCCAGCGCATGATCGAAGACATGCGGATGCGCAAGCTTGGAGATAAGACCCAGACCCAATACATCCGTGCCGTGCGCCGGTTCGCGGTCTTTCTCGGCCGCTCTCCCGACACGGCTAGCACTGAGGACCTACGGCGCTATCAACTCCATCTGGTCGATCACGGCATCTCCCCGGTTTCGCTCAATGCCGCGATCACCGGATTGAAGTTCTTCTTTGAAGTGACGCTCGGCGACGCGCAACGCATGGCCAAGATGCGACCGGTACGAATTCCACGCACCCTGCCCGTGGTAGTCAGTCCCGACGAAGTCGGCCGACTGCTGGCGGCCGCTGGGAACCTGAAGCACCAGACCGCGCTCGCGGTCGCCTATGGCGCCGGCTTGCGCGCCAGCGAAGTGGCTGAACTCGTACTCGGGCTGGGCGGCGGCGGGCATCGGCTTCTCGCTGAACAACCCGATGCTGATCATCGCCGGCTCGCTGGTGGGATCGTCCGGTGCCATCCTCTCGTACATCATGTGCAAGGCGATGAACCGCTCGTTCTTCAACGTGATCCTGGGCGGCTTCGGCGGCGATGCGTCGGCTGGCGCGTCCGCCGGCGCGCAGGCGCAGCGCAACGTGAAGTCCGGCTCGGCCGACGATGCCGCCTTCCTGATGGGCAACGCCGAGACCGTGATCATCGTCCCCGGCTACGGCCTGGCCGTGGCGCGCGCGCAGCATGCGCTGAAGGAACTGACCGAACTGCTCACCGAGAAGGGCGTGACCGTGAAGTACGCGATCCACCCGGTGGCGGGCCGCATGCCCGGCCACAT
>NZ_JADGMP010000089.1:0-779 GCF_015549295.1 Cupriavidus sp. IK-TO18 | reverse complement strand
TTGCCACGCCGTCAACGTCAATGGAGCGGGCATAAGTCGCCACTCCCTGCGTAATCTTCGCGGCATGGGCCATAGCGGTTTCAAGGGTGAGGAGAGCGTTTGTCATCTGGTCAGGTCTCTTTGTTGCTCACGATTAAGCACAAAACGAATATGGCATATCGCGCGGGTGTCTGCAACAGAAAAGCGGTTATAAAACCGCTCATATGCACTTTTTCCCGGTTTTCATACTGGCCGCGTGTGCCGTGATCTGGGCGAACTCACGCCCTCAACCGTGCGGAATCATGCCCAAAAACGGACTCGTAGGCCGCTTTGACGAAGCGAGCACTTTCACCGCATAAAGCCGCTCATACCCGATAGCTTAGGACACGTGAGCACGGCGGCAGGAACGCCCCGGCCCGGTGCCGTTCGCCATCTCGTCGGGCTTGCACCTTTCGTCAAATCGGTCGGGTGAGCTGGCCCGCGCCTCACGTGCTGCACGTCACGCCCTGCACTCGATGCCAACGCCATGGCCATGCGGTCGCGTGCATCGGGTGCGCTGGCGCTGGCCTTGCCCCGTGCCATGCGTGCGGCCTGCCTGCCGTGCCCCATGCTGGCCACCACGCCGAGACCTGGCCCCACGTGCCAGCCGCTCGACGACGCGCGCCGCCATAGATGGCCGCCAGCGCGCGCCCCGTGCCGCTGGCCTCCGTGCTCGTCGCGTGGTGCTCGTGCCCTCTGGCGTGCCTGCCTGCCACCGCCACAAAGGCTTTAGGGACCGTATCGAGAGGGCGAGGCCCGCG
>NZ_JADGMP010000088.1:0-590 GCF_015549295.1 Cupriavidus sp. IK-TO18 | reverse complement strand
AGGCGACCAGCAACTACGCCAAAAACCAGTCTCTACCCGGCCTGCAATCCTCCCCCAGCGCAGCGGTATCCGCGATCATGCGTATCCTCGTGGAGTCGGAAGGCTTCAAAGCATCGCTGAGTTCGACCGGCAACGCACTTGGTATGGAGGTCGAACGCTTTGAGTTCGACACAGGCTACCACATGGAGCACATCACGCAGGTCAGGGCGTCGGGTTCAGGCGACCTTGACCTGTCGGTCATATCCTCGAGCAAGGACTACATCTCCGCTGGTGCGGCGGGCGGCAACGATACGATTCAGGTCGTTGGGCACCGGATGATCGGCGTTACCGGTCAAAACGGCAACGACCATATCTCGGTCATTGGCCTCGCAAGCGACAGGCCGAGCGCTTACTATGACCCGACTGTCGATGTTGTCGATGGGGGTGACGGCAATGACACAATCGCAATCGCAAGCCAGGGCGGAGTGAGTCGCACCAGCGGCGGCGACGGCAACGATGCCATCGCCATTACAGCCCGGGGCCTGGTGGATGTCACCAGCGGCGGGGATGGCAATGACGCCATCGCCATTTCCACGACCGGCCGCGTTGAT
>NZ_JADGMP010000087.1:0-651 GCF_015549295.1 Cupriavidus sp. IK-TO18 | reverse complement strand
GACGCGGGCATCATCAGGCACGTCCTTCAGCACGGTGACCGGGAAGAAATAGCCAGGTCTTGCCATGCGGTCGCCGCCAGCGATGACCTTTGCACCCTTGGAGCGTGCGTCTGAAACGAAACCTTCCAGGGCTTCTATGCGACGGTGATTTGCGACAGATCCCATTTCGGTGCTGCTGTCCATGCCGTTGCCTACAATGATGGCCTTGGCCCGTTCAGCAAAGGCGGCGCTGAATTGCTCGAAAATCGCCTCCTGGACGAAGAAACGCGTCGGCGATGTGCAGACTTGCCCGGCGTTACGCGCCTTTCGGACTGCGGATGTGACACCGGCAAAGTTCGGGTCGATGTCATCACAGACAATGACCGGGGCATGTCCCCCAAGCTCCATCAGAACCGGGGTCATGGTCTGGGTTGCAAGCTGGGTCAAATGCTTGCCGACGGCAGTCGATCCGGTAAAGGCGACAAGTCGGGTCTGCTCTTGCGGAATAATATAGGAAGAGATGTCTGCGGGCACGCCAAAGACCAGGTTGAGGACACCGGCAGGCAGCCCCGCGTCGTGAAACGCGCGGGCGATATGCAAGGCACCAGCGGGTGTTTCTTCCGCTGCCTTCAGGATGATCGAGCAGCCTGCCGCAAGCGCGCCTGCAATCTT
>NZ_JADGMP010000085.1:0-797 GCF_015549295.1 Cupriavidus sp. IK-TO18 | reverse complement strand
TGCGGTACCATGCTTCCGGGCTGTCATGGCCCGGAAGCCGATTGCCCGGCCTAGCTGGAACAGCACTTCATGACGGATCCGGTTTTCTTTGTGCCGTCGCGCCGATTTACGGCAGGCGAGGTGGCCGACATTACCGGCGCCACCCTGGCCGATAGCGGTCTTTCCCAGATAGAGATTTCGACCATTGCCTCCGCCACTGATGGTGGGGAAGGCGCGTTGGTGTTTGTCGAGGGCAAGCGCAACGCGGCGCCTTTGGCGACGCTTCACGCTGCCGCGGTGCTTTGCACGCAGGACGTAGCTGCGCTTGTGCCTTCAGGCATCGCCATCCTCGTCACGCCACGGCCGCAGCAGGCGTTCGCCCGCATCGGCCGGCTGATCTATCCCGATGCTGGGCGCCCGGTTGGCGTGACCGGCGAGACCGGTATTTCGCCATTTGCGCATATCGATCCGACTGCCCATGTCGAGGACGGCGCCATCATTGAGGCCGGTGTCGTCATCGGGCCGAACGCTTCTGTCGGCAGTGGCACGGTGGTCGCCGCCAATGCGGTCGTCGGCCGTTCCTCGCAGGTCGGCCGCGACTGCTACATTGGTCCGCACAGTTCGATCCAGTATGCGCTGATCGGCAACGGCGTCATCATCCATGCCGGCGCCCGGATTGGCCAGGATGGCTTCGGCTTTGCCGGAGGCCCGCGTGGGCCCGAGCGGGTGCCGCAGATCGGCCGCGTCATTATCCAGGACAATGTCGAGATCGGCGCCAATTCGACCGTCGATCGTGGCGCCATGGCCGATACGGTGAT
>NZ_JADGMP010000084.1:0-635 GCF_015549295.1 Cupriavidus sp. IK-TO18 | reverse complement strand
AGGCTCCCGGCCTAATCGGCTTGGTGTTCGAAGAAATCGTCAACGCGAAGCGGTTCACGACGAACGGACCGAATACCGAGCAGGCGTTCCACGACATCGACTTCATGCCACTCGACGATGGCGAAGAGCAGGAATTGCTCAGTGACATGGAGCTCGCGGTGAGATGAACGCCTTCTGGATGACGGCCGGCGCCGTTGCAGTCGGCGGCGTGGTCGCTGGCGTCGCCCTGGCGGCCGCCGCGTTCGCCGCCTTCAGCTGGCTGTTTTAACCCGACGCGTGACGACGCACAGGGGTCCGAGCCGAGAGGCGGTCAGGTCTGCAACGGACTGAAAGAAGTGCAGGCGGGGTGCCGGTGCCCCTCACTAGAAGCCGGACAGTTCCCAGCCGCGGGGGATGCGCCGTGGCACTTCCTCGAACCCAGGAGAACTGCACATGCGATTATCCCGCATGCTCTTCGGACTACCGTTAGCCGGCCTGCTCATTGCGGCCGCGCTCACGTTTCTGTCGCCAGCGCCATCGGTCGATCTGTCGATCGCATCCGGCGGCATCTCCTACCAGGTGCCGGAATACGCGCTGGTCAATGCCATCCTCCCGGCGGATCCGGCGCTCACTGCCGAAGCCGCGATCGACAAACC
>NZ_JADGMP010000083.1:0-553 GCF_015549295.1 Cupriavidus sp. IK-TO18 | reverse complement strand
TCCATGTAGGTGCGCATGCGGCACACGTTGGCGAAGCGCCAGTCCTCGAGTTCCGCCAATGTGTCGGTACCCCAGAAGGTGAAGCCACCATCGGTCAGGGAGCCAGCCACGCCAGCGTCACCGCGAAATGCAATGCCGAACGACAGCGCCAAGTCGTCCTGCCCCTCGACCGCCGCGTCGGTGATCGAGAACGGGATCGACGGCGACAGGCCGACGATGCCGTAGATCTGTTGGTTGGCGATCGAGAAGCTCGGCCGGCCGTCGCGCTCAGCGTCGCGGCGCGGATAAAGCGCAATGACATAGGGAGACATGGGCTTGGTCACGACGTCGCCACTGGCGTTCGAAACCTTCACGTCCTGCCGCAGCGGATGAAGGATCCACTCGGAACGTGGCAGCGTCTCAAGCCAGTCGATCGCCGCCTGCCGTGTGTTGGTCGGCCCTTCCGGGAGGAAGTGGGCCTGCAGCCGAGCACAGATCGTCGGCATCATCGCGCAGACAGCGTTGCCGATCTGTCCGAGCGTGACCGTCGCCGTCGCACCCGTGAGGCCGGCGG
>NZ_JADGMP010000081.1:0-1193 GCF_015549295.1 Cupriavidus sp. IK-TO18 | reverse complement strand
CTTAGTCGAGGATCTTTGCCACGACGCCGGCGCCGACGGTACGGCCACCTTCGCGGATAGCGAAGCGCAGGCCTTCTTCCATGGCGATCGGGGCGATCAGCTTGACGGTGATCGACACGTTGTCACCCGGCATGACCATTTCCTTGTCCTTCGGCAGCTCGATCGAGCCGGTCACGTCGGTCGTACGGAAGTAGAACTGCGGGCGGTAGTTGTTGAAGAACGGGGTGTGACGGCCGCCTTCGTCCTTCGACAGGATGTACACCTCGCCGGTGAAGTGCGTGTGCGGCTTGATCGAACCCGGCTTGCACAGCACCTGGCCGCGCTCGACGTCTTCACGCTTGGTGCCGCGCAGCAGCAGACCGACGTTGTCGCCAGCCTGGCCCTGGTCCAGCAGCTTGCGGAACATTTCCACGCCGGTGCAGGTGGTCTTCACGGTCGGGCGGATACCGACGATTTCGATTTCTTCGCCGACCTTGATGATGCCGCGCTCGATACGGCCGGTCACCACGGTGCCGCGACCCGAGATCGAGAACACGTCTTCCACCGGCATCAGGAAGGTACCGTCAACGGCACGCTCCGGCGTCGGGATGTAGGTGTCCAGCGCGTCGGCCAGGCGCATGATGGCTTCTTCGCCCAGGTCGCCCTTGTCGCCTTCCAGGGCCAGCTTGGCCGAACCCTTGATGATCGGGGTGTCGTCGCCGGGGAACTCGTACTTGCTCAGCAGCTCGCGAACTTCCATCTCGACCAGCTCGAGCAGTTCAGCGTCGTCCACCATGTCGCACTTGTTCAGGAACACGATGATGTACGGCACGCCAACCTGACGGGCCAGCAGGATGTGCTCGCGCGTCTGCGGCATCGGGCCGTCAGCGGCCGAGCACACCAGGATCGCGCCGTCCATCTGGGCGGCACCCGTGATCATGTTCTTCACGTAGTCGGCGTGGCCCGGGCAGTCAACGTGCGCGTAGTGGCGGTTGGCCGTCTCGTACTCGACGTGGGCGGTATTGATGGTAATACCGCGTGCCTTCTCTTCCGGCGCTGCGTCGATTTCGTCGTACTTCTTGGCGGCACCGCCGAACTTGGCAGCCAGCACCGTGGCGATCGCTGCGGTCAGCGTGGTCTTGCCATGGTCAACGTGACCAATCGTACCAACGTTCACGTGCGGCTTGGTCCGCTCGAACTTTTCCTTTGCCATT
>NZ_JADGMP010000080.1:0-530 GCF_015549295.1 Cupriavidus sp. IK-TO18 | reverse complement strand
TCGGCACGCTCGTAGTCACCTGCGGCGCGTTCCAAATAATAGTCCCAATGCGACGCCGCCAACAAACCTGGCTGTGCCGCCATCAAACCGGCAAGCTGCAGGAAGTTCGGGTACACCTTGCGACCGGCACCGGCATAGCGACCGGGCACGGTATAGATCAAATTCCGTTGGAACCACATGAGGGAGTGGTCTGCGGCGAACCTTCCCACCGCGGTAGGGCTGCGACGCGCATCGATCGGCCCGCCCATTAGGATCAGGCTGCGGGGAGCCGGCTCGTCCGCGCTGGCCAACAGCGAAACAGCTGCCAGGGCCGGTACGGTAGCCTGGCAGATGGCAATCACGTGCAGCGGGTCCTCCGTGCCAATCTGACGGATAAAAGCCTGCAGTTCGGTGACATAGTCATCCAGGTGAAACGGCCCGTCCACCACGGGCACACAGCGCGCATCGATCCAGTCCGTCACATAGACGATATGCTCTGCCAATAAGGTTTCGACGACCTCGCGGAGCATGACGGCGTGATGCCCTGCCAG